>CAYUYM010000101.1:0-12610 GCA_964449305.1 uncultured Chromatiales bacterium
CCGCACTTCGACAGGCTCAGTGCAGGCGCGGGAATCCACGCCATGGCTCCGAAGGCCGGACATGGATGCCCGCCTCCGCGGGCATGACGATGGAGGGACACACCTGCGTCCAACTCTTCAACCCTTCAACTCTTCACGTCAGTCCATCCGCCTCCCCCTTGGCAGGATGGGGTTGCGCCGGCTATCAGGCGTCCATTGCCTTCAGCACTTCCACCGCCCAGCGGCGCTCCCAGGCGCAGGATTCCCTGGCCAACGTGGGGATGGATTTCCATGACTGCAGATTGGGATTGCCGGCAAGCCAGTGCTGGATGGGCACGAAGAATCCCGTCTTCGGGCGGGTGAGGATGGCCTCCGGCAGGGGCCGCGAGGGACTCCGCGCGATGAGCGTCTTTCGCTCCGTCATGGCGTGCTTCACGAGCATCGGGGCGAGCTGCCGCAGCAGCCACACATCGACGAAGGGGACACGGATCTCGAGGGAGTGCGCCATCGAGGCCCAGTCGCTGTCACGCAGCAGTTGGTTGCGCATGTAGAGCGAGGCCTCGAGCGTGGCGAGGCGGGCGTAGTCCGTGGTCAGCGCCGGATCGAGCGCTTCTTTGGCGTGCCCCACGGGATCGTACTGCGCCAGGCCCTCGGCTGCATCGTCGGGATGCATGAGCTGCGGCAGATCCCACGGCATGAACACCCCACGGCGCAGGAAATAGGCGCCCTCCATCGAGCCGCCGTAGAGCAGGGCTCCGGCGCGCTTGGGGCTGTGCGATCCGCCGGAGAGGAGCGCGTCATGAAGCCCGCGGAACACACCGCCGACAAAGGGAATGCGTGACGGGAGACGAAACCTCCGCACCCAGCGCGGCACATCGACAAAGGTGTTGTACCCGGCAAACAGTTCATCCCCGCCAAGGCCTGAGAGGGCGACCTTGAGGCCCGCACCAGCCGCGGCCTTGGACACGAACCAGGTGTTTATGCCGTCGATGCTGGGCTGATCCATGAGCTCGAAGATCTTCGGCACATCGGCCGAAAACTCCTCCATCGTGAGCGCCCGCGTCGTGTGGTTCGTCCCGTAATGCCGGGCCACGAGCTCCGCGAGCGGGGCCTCGTCCCTCCGCTCCCCACGGAACTCCTCGAAGGCCAGGGTGATGGTGCGCAGGTCGGTGATGCCTGTGTCGAGCGCCAACCCGGCCATGGAGGTGGAGTCAATCCCCGCGGACAGGAAGAGTCCGACGGGGACGTCGGCGATCAGATGATGGCGCACCGTTTCGCGCAGCGCCTCGGCGGCCATGGCATGCGCCTCGGTGGTGGAAATGTCCCGCACCGTGGATTCCGCCTCGGCAAACACGGAGGCGATCGAGAAATACCGCCGGGGTTCGCGCATCCCGTCGCGATCGATCCAGACCGTGCTGCCTGCGGGGAGCGCGCGGACATGGTGATACATGGTGTGCGGTTCGGGAACGCTGCCATGGAGGAGGAAGCCGACGTGGCCCGCATGATCGGGCGTGGCGGGGATGCGGCCGCCCGCCATGAGGGCGCGGACCTGGGAGGCGATGCGGACGGTGCCCTCGATGCTGGAGAGGTACAGCGGCTTGATGCCGTACGGATCACGCGCCACGAGCAGCCCCTGCCGACGCCCGTCCCAGAGCGCGAAGGCGAACATGCCGCGGAGGCGGCCGACGAGGGCTCCGCCCATGGCGGCATAGAGCCGGAGGATGACCTCCGTGTCGGAATCGGTGGTGAAGCGCGCGCCCTGCTGCTCAAGCTCGCGACGCAGCTCGCGGTAGTTGTAGATCTCGCCGTTGAAGGTGATCACAAGCTCCCCATCGTCGATGGTCATGGGCTGCGAGGCGCGGTCCGACAGATCGATGATGGACAGGCGGCGATGCGCAAGCGCACAATGCCGATCGGGCGAGGTCCACAGCCCGGCGCCATCGGGGCCGCGGAGAGCCATGGCATCGCGCATGCGGACCAGCTCATCGGTGTCGATGATATCAGTGCCGGGTTTGAAGGCGTGGATGGCGGCAATACCACACATGGCGCAGGCTCCTTGGTTGCAGGGATCATCCCACGTCGGGGAATGAAAGGTCCAATATCGCCATCACGTGCTGCGCTGGCAATGCAGAAACTCCGATACTTGCAATATTGCGAAATAGAGCCTAGATTCGGCTATTCGGCATTCCGCAGCGCTGGCCAGGAAGGATGGGTGGCATGATACAGCAGCGGGACGACTTGGACATGAACCTATGTCAGTCACCATGAATATGGAGGTTATGATGAGATGTGCTTCACATGAGGCGGCGCGGTGTCGTGTACTTTTCGTATTGCTGCCGGCGATTGCGCTGGCGTTCTGTGTCTCACCAATGCATGCTCAACCGGTGCTCAATCTCAAGCGCCTCGGCCTCAACTGGCCCACGGTGGAGCTGTACATCGCTGTCGCCTGCAACGGCCAGCCCGCGTACAGCATGGGACCTCAGAACTTCGAGATCCACGAGAACGGTGACAGCATCGGGAACTTCACGCTTACATGCCCCGAACCGGGAGCGCGATGCGCGATGTCGGTGGGGCTGGTCTTTGATTGTTCCGGATCGATGGCCGGTGCCGTGCCGTCCATGATCCAGGCGGGCCTGCAGTTCGTTTCGAACATGGATGGGCAGTTGGACGAGGCCTGCGTGATACGATTCGGGAGCACCCCCAAGGTGGACCAGACAATGACCGTGTCGAAGACCCTGTTGAACACCGCCATCGCCGGATTGTCGGTGGGCGGAATCAGCGCCTGCTGGGATGGTTGCTACGAGGGCGTGACCGAAGTGATCCGTGCCGGAACCAACACATGCCGTGCCGTCATTCTCGTTGCCGACGATGCGGATAATGGCAGCACGCATTCCCTGGCGCAGATCATCACCCTCGCCACGGAACACCACGTGCGCGTGTTCACCATCGGTGTGGGGACTGTGTCCGGAACCGAGCTCTCGCAACTGGCGCGGAGCACTGGTGGGATCCATTACAGCGCGCCATCACCAGCCGATCTCATGCAGATCTATGCGGACATCTCCGCCGTCATCAAGAATGGCTTCCAGGAATGCCTCATCACCTACCAGACCCGCTGCCCAAACGGGGCCACGCGCACGGTGGACCTCCTGCTGAAGGACTTCTGCGGCGGATCCGACCATAGGACCACGACGTATGTTGCACCGAAGGACACGTCGAACGACCTCCAGGTGACTCTCCAACTGGGAACGGCCAGAATCTCCGGAGGTGATGATGTCATCATCCCTCTGATCCTCACCACCCCTGTCACAGGAGCACTGTTGACACCGGCCACCTTCACTGTCCGCATTGCCGACACCGCCTGCGGCACCATCTTCCGCTCCATCGAAACACCGGCGGGATCCCTGCTGGACAGCAACGTCGTGACAGCAACACCATCCGGCAACACCATCACCTTCCAGGCTACGCCGAAGCGGGAGATCACCGGATCCGGGCTGCTGGCAAACCTCGTCTTCTCCACGCGTCTGCGACAGGACACCTGCTGTACGCCGGTGCTCTTCGAATCATGGATCTCCCAACTGGGCTGCATCAGGCCGGCGTTGCAGTCCGGCCAGATCTGCGTCATCCCACGATGGCCCGACATCGGCTGCGGCATTGATGCCGTGGATTCACTCAGATGGAACCGGACCACGGGGGGATACACACCGAACCCCTTCAGCGTCCGGATGATTGTCACCAACCATGGCAAGGCCGATGCGACCAACGCCCGCTTCCGCATCGACGTGGACACTGCCGTGTTCGCTCTCGCCGGACCGATGACGCCGACGCAGCCCGCTGTGCCACCCACGGTGGCGCAGGGCAGCGGGACCTCGGAGGCCGCATGGAATCTCGCCGCCAGAACGCGGATGTCGCCAACGACGTCGGACGTCCGCATCATCGCGTCCTTCGACAACCATCCCGACGTGGTCTGCACCGCGCCCATCCACATCCCGGCTGCGGATCTGCCCAGGCTCCAGCTCAACTGCACATCCACCCCGACGCTGTCATGGGATGAGGATCAGCAGAAGTATCTGCCGTCACCCTTCACCGCAGAGCTGTCCGTCCGGAATTATGGCACCGAGGATGCCGAGAACGTGACAGTGGGCATCACGCTGCCGCCCGGTGTGGTTCTGAACGACCCGGCGGATTCCCTGGTGAAGCATCCGAATCCGCCGACCATCCGGCCCGTCCAGTCGGGCGATCTGGGTCGCACGTTGTCGTGGCAGTTGCGCTACGAGGCCTTCCCCCATGTGCAGGACACCCTCGTCCTCCACTACACCGCACGGAGTTCCGCGCACGCCATCGAAGCCCCGCCGGTGGACGCCTGGTGCCTCGTCCTGCTGCCGCCCAAGCAGCCCCTGGTGATCCACGGCTCCACGGCGCTGTGCGCCGGTGACAGCGTGGTGCTGGACGCAGGCGCAGGATATCTCGTCTACCAGTGGACGAACGGCGCCACATCACAATCCATCACCGTCGGAGCACCCGGTGTGTACATGTGCACCATGCTCGATGCCCAGGGTCGGCGCTTCTTCACGCGGTCTGTGGAGATCACCCTCCGGACCCTCACGCCCGCGATCACCATCACCGGCCGGACGACGCTCTGCGTCGGAGAAACCGTGGCACTCACCGCGGAGCCGGGCTTCACCTCCTATGCATGGAGCAGCGGTGAGAGGACGCGCAGCATCACCGTGTCCGCGACCGGCAGCTACACCTGTGCGGTGGCGGATGCCGTCGGATGCAGCGGAACGTCGCAGCCCGTGACGGTCACCGTGCTGCCTGTCCCCACACCGACGCTGACCGCACTCCCTGCGGCCACATTCTGCCTCGGCGATTCGGCGGTGCTCGACGCGGGGCCGGGCTTCGCGTCGTACCGCTGGAGCACCGGTGCGACGGGGCGGAACATCACCGTGCACACCACCGGACTCTACACCTGCGATGTGACAGACACCGCCGGCTGCCAGGGCAGCGGTTCCCTGCAGGTGACGGCCGAGGCGCCCCCCGTGCCCATCATCAGCCTGTCGTCGCAGCCGCCGTTCTGCGAGGGGGACACCATCGTGCTCGATGCCGGCGCCGGATACCGCCGCCATCAATGGTCCGGCGGCGAGCAGACACGCACGATCCAGGTGACCGGAACAGGCACTTTCCATGTGCAGGTGGAAACGCAGGCCGGCTGCATCGGCACCTCGCGCGACACGACGCTCACGTTCCTGCCGCGCCCGGCCATCCCCGTGGTGCAGCGCGCAGACACCACACTGTCGACACCCGCGGCTTCTCCGAGCTACCGCTGGGAGCGGAACGGCGTGCCCATCCCCGGCGCCACACAGCCCACGCTGCCCATCACACTGAACGGAGCCTACACCGTGACCGTGGCATCGGCCGAGGGGTGTGAAACGACCTCCGCGCCGTTCGGTGTCAGCGATCTGGTGGGCGTGGAGGCGCTTCCCGGCGTGTCGGGCCTCGACGTGTGGCCCGAGCCGACGTCCGGCGTGCTGAACATCGCGATCACGACCGCGCGCCCGCAGCAGGTGCGGTTGGTGTTGCACGACATGCTGGGGCACGAGGTGGCGTCCAGCGGTCCGGAGATCATCGCCGGCCATGCAACCCGGCAGCTCGACATGCGGCACCTGGCCGCGGGCATCTACCGGCTCACGATCCACACGCCCGACGGCGTGACGGGGCGCCTGGTGACGCGGCGTTGATCCTGCGATGGCAGGGCCGGCGCACCGGCACCGGCCCTGCTTGTCATGTCGCGGCTTCTTCGTAGTTTGACGCGAGGTCCTGCCGCTTCATGAACCTGCCCATCCCCATCATCTTCAGCGCTGTCGCGATTCTCCTGTTCAGCGCCATCGAAATCCTCCTGCTCAGGAGGTTGCATCCGTCATGGTGGAAGCGGCGTGGTGTGCGCGCCGTGTCCTTCGCCGTCCCCCTCCTCGGCCTTGTGAGCCTCGTCATCTGGCTTGCCGGAAGCGCGGACAACGACCGCACCGTGATGGAGATCGGCATCCACCTCGCCGCATCGATGATGGTGGCCGGCATCTGCCTCATGCTCTCGCTGCCCCTCGCCGCGCTGCTCCACCGCATTGACGCCCTCCTTCTGCGGCGGAGGCGCCGTGCCACCGCACCGGATGAGCCGGAGGAGGGCCGCCGTCGTCTGCTCAAGGCGGCAGCCGCGGGCATCCCCATCATCACACTCACGGCGGGCGGGACGGGCGTCGCATCGGCGCTCTCGCTGCCCATCCTTCCCGAAATCCGCCTGCGCTTCCCGACACTCCCCGCCGGGCTCGAGGGCTTCCGCATCGCGCAGATCTCCGACCTGCATCTCGGCTTCATTCTCGGCCTGTCGCACCTGGAACGCATCGCCGCGCTCGTCGCCGACGCGCATCCGGACATCGTGCTCCTGACGGGCGATTTCTGCGATGATGCAGCACTCTATGCCGACGCCCTCGCCATCGCTGCGCGCATCCCCGCACGCTGCGGCGTGCATGCCTCCATCGGCAACCACGAGTATTTCCGCGGGATCGACAGGATTCTTGCCGCATATCGCGCATCCACCGTGCCGTTGCTTCTGGATTCTGGAAGCCTGATCACGGCCGGGACCGCGTCCTTCTGGCTCGCAGGGGCCAACGACCCGAAGACCCTTTCCCACACGTCCGAGCAGTTCTTCATCGACACCGTCACGAAGGCGACACAGGGTGCCCCACCGGGCAGCTTCACCGTGCTGATGAGCCATCGACCGGAGGGGTTCAATCACGCCTCCTCCATCGGCATCCCGCTCACGCTTGCGGGGCACACGCACGGCGGCCAGATCGGATTCATGGGGCGCAGCATCTTCGAGGGTGTGTGGCCGGGTCGCATGATGTGGGGGCGGTACGAGCGCAACGGCTGCCAACTCTACACCTCGGCCGGTGCCGGGCACTGGTTCCCCTACCGCCTCGGCTGCCCCTCGGAGGTGCCGGTGGTGGTGCTGGAACGGGGGTGAGGCGTGGGGAGGGACAGCGCGCTGCCCCCCCAATGCGCTTCTTCCAAGACTGGATATGTCACAGAATCGCCTGCCATATCCTCGCAGAGGACGATCACGGCTGAATTCGTATCGCCTCAAGGGATATGATTACACCTTGCCTGGGGCGTATTTCATTACCGTGGTCACACACAGGAGAATCCGTCTGTTTGGCGAAATCCGTCGTGGGATGATGTGCGAAAGACCATTCGGGACGATTGCCCGGCAGGAATGGCTGAAGTGCGACGAGTTGCGGTCATTCGTTGCGCTTGATGAGTTCGTGATCATGCGGGCTCATGTTCATGGCATCATCATTTTGCGGGAGCACAAGCATCATGGTCCACCATGTTTCCCGAGGCAGAAGAACGTCATCCCCGGTTCCATTCCGGCAATCGTCCGCGCATTCAAATCTGCTGTCACACATCATATCAACACCATGCGATTGCATGCTTTCCACAGCCCTGAGCCATGCGGCCCCGTGTGACAGCGGGGATATCACGACCGGATCATTCGAAATGCGTTCGAGCATTCCAGAATCCGTCGCTCCATCATCACCAACCCCTTGCGATGGGAGGATGGGGGACGGCGCCTGCCCCACCGTTCTCTGATTCTCCCCCCCCTCCTTCCCCCCCAAAAAAAAGCACGGCCGCAGCCGTGCTTCGCATATCAAATGTGTGCTGGTATCAGTTGTCGATCACTGCGCCGGTCGGGCAGGCATCGATGCAGCACGGAGACGGGGCATACCCCTCACACTTCTTGCAGAGATCGTTCACGATGAAGGAATAGTCCTCGTTCATCGCGGGGTAGGTCACGCCATCGATGGTGTATTCCTCGCCTGCGGCGAAGATGGCGTTGTTCGGACATTCATCGATACAGGCGTTGCAGTTGATGCATTCTTCAGTGATGAGCATTACGAAGCCTTTCAGTGGTGGAATGGTTGGGATGGCACAGCCATCATCGTTTCAAAAATACGTTTCCTGTCGCAATCATTCAAACACCCGGCCGGAGTTCCGGACCGAGATACCGGCCGGTGTGACTTGCCTCCACGCCCGCCACATGCTCCGGGCTCCCCTCGGCAACGATGCCCCCTCCGCCATCCCCGCCGTCGGGTCCGAGGTCGATGATCCAGTCGGCCGTCTTCAACACATCGAGATTGTGCTCGATGACAAGCACGGTGTTCCCCTTGTCCACCAGCTTGTTGAGCACGTCGAGGAGCATTCGCACGTCCTCGAAATGCAGGCCGGTGGTGGGTTCGTCGAGGATGTAGACGGTGCGGCCGGTGTCGCTGCGCGAGAGCTCGGTGGCGAGCTTCACGCGCTGTGCCTCGCCGCCGGAAAGCGTGGTGGCCTGCTGCCCGAGTCGGATGTAGCCCAGCCCCACATCGTGCAACGTCTGCAGCTTGCGGCTGATGCGCGGCACCTCACTGAAGAACGCGAGCGCATCCTCCACTGTCATGTCCAGCACATCAGCGATGGACCGCCCCTTGAACCGCACTTCGAGCGTTTCACGATTGTATCGCCGGCCCTGGCAGGTTTCGCAGTTCACATAGACGTCGGGCAGGAAGTTCATTTCAATCCGGCGCAATCCGTCGCCACTGCACGTTTCACAGCGCCCGCCGGCGACGTTGAAGCTGAAGCGTCCGGCGGCGTAGCCGCGGATCTTCGCCTCGGGGAGGTTGGTGAAGAGATCGCGGATGAAGGTGAAGAGCCCCGTGTAGGTGGCCGGATTGGAGCGCGGCGTGCGGCCGATCGGGTTCTGATCGATGTCGATCACCTTGTCGATGAGTTCGAGCCCCTCGATGTGCCCATGGGGCAGGATGGGAAGACGCGAGCGGTGCAGGTGGTTGGACAGGATCGGGTAGAGCGTCTCGTTGATGAGGGAGGACTTGCCGGACCCGCTGACACCGCTGATGCAGCAGAGCGTGCCGAGGGGGATGCGGAGTGTGACATCCCGGAGGTTGTGTCCACGGGCGCCGTGAAGCACCACCGCATCGCCCGAGCCCCCGCGCCGCCGGTCCGGGATGGCGATGCTGCGGCGCCCCGAGAGGTAATCCGCCGTGAGGGACTGTGCCACAGCCCTGCGCGACCGTGCATCCCGTTTCGAGAACATGGCTGCGCCCCCTTGGGCCACCACATGCCCTCCGAGCTCTCCCGCCCCCGGGCCGAGGTCGATCACATGGTCGGCATTCTCGATCATCTCCCTGTCGTGCTCCACCACGATGACGGAGTTGCCCAGATCGCGCAGGTGTTTGAGCGAGTCGATGAGTTTGAGATTGTCGCGTTGGTGAAGGCCGATGGACGGTTCATCGAGGATGTAGAGCACGCCCACGAGTTGTGTGCCGATCTGCGTGGCGAGGCGGATGCGCTGCCCCTCGCCGCCGGAGAGGGTGCGGGCGCCGCGATCGAGCGTGAGGTATTCAAGCCCCACATTCTCGAGGAACTCGAGTCGGTTCACAATCTCGCGGACCACCTGGCGCCCGATGATCTCCTGCCGGGGTGTGAGGGTGACGTTCCGGAACCAGTGCAGGAGAGCGCTGACCGGCCTGGCACTGAGGTCGTGGATGGTGGCGCCATTGATGCGGACCGCGAGGGATTCGGGGCGCAGGCGCCCGCCGCCACAATCGGAGCAGGGTTGGGAGCGCATGAAGCTCTCCACCCATTCACGCACATGATTGGAGGTGGTGTTCAGGAAATGGTGGTGCACGCTCTTGAGCAGGCCGGAGATCATGGTGTGGTAGGTCTGCGTGCGGCCCGAGGAATGTTGGAAGGTGATGTGGAATTTCTCCTTCCCGGCTCCGTGGAGGATCACACGGAGCGCCTCCTCCGGAATGTCACAGATGCGCGCATCGAAATCGAATCCGTACTTGTCGGCGATGGCGCGCAGTTCCGACCACCACCAGGTGCCCTGGGGTTTGCCATAGGGGGCGATGCCCCCCTGTTTGAAGGTGAGCGTGCGATCCGGCAGGATGAGGTCGATGTCGAATTCCTTCCGCTCACCGAGGCCGTCGCAGGTGGGGCAGGCGCCGTAGGGGGAGTTGAAGGAGAAGGAATTGGGCGCGAGGTCCTCGTAGCTTGCGCCGCACACCGGGCAGGCCTGGCGCACGCTCATGAGGTGATCCCGCCCATCGGCATCGATGATGACCACCCCATCGCCGATCTTGAGCGCCATCTCCATGGAATCGGTGATGCGCGCCTGCGATGCGGGATTGACCACGAGTCGATCGACCACCACCTCCACGTTGTGCACCTTGTAGCGATCGAGCTGCATGCCGGGTTCGATTTCGCGGACCTCCCCGTCGGCGCGGACACGCGTGAAGCCGTCGCGGCCGATCTGTTCGAACAGCTCGCGGTAGTGCCCCTTCCGCCCACGCACCACGGGGGCGAGGATGAGGATGCGCTGCCCCTTCGGCATGGCGAGGACGTTGTCGACCATCTGATCGAGCGACTGCCGCTGGACGGGTGCGCCATCCCTGGGGCAGTGCTGGATGCCTGCGCGGGCATAGAGGAGGCGCAGATAGTCGTAGATCTCCGTGACCGTCCCCACGGTGGAGCGCACATTGCGGCTCACCGTCTTCTGTTCGATGGAGATGGCGGGACTCAGTCCATCGATGTTGTCGACATCGGGGCGTTCGATGCCGCCCATGAACTGGCGGGCATACGGGGAGAGGCACTCCACATAGCGCCGCTGGCCCTCGGAGTAGATGGTGTCGAAGGCGAGGCTCGATTTGCCCGAGCCCGACAGGCCGGTGATGACCACGAGCCTGTCACGCGGGATGTCGACATCGACGTTTTTCAGGTTGTTTTCGCGAGCGCCGCGGATGGAAATGTATTCAGTGTCCATTGATCGTTGTCATCGGTTCAATTCCGTCAATATGGCGAATGCTTCCATGGTGGACAAGTGAGGCGAAGCCCAGCAGGGGGCACGTGTTCCATGCTGAGAGCATGCCTTCAGCCATTCATGCACAACGATGTATCGTTGCCTGGCATGGCAGCGCCGACGGCCGGCATCCCATAGGAGAGTCTGTTGAACGTCCTGCGGATCGGTTTCCCCGATGCTTCAGAACACCCAGTGCACCGGAGCGATCATCCACCAAGCTGTCCCTGCAAAACATCAACCGCCCTCGTTGCCATCATTGGACACAACGGTGCATCCATGTTTTCAGGCCACCCTCAAAATAAACGCCAAAAACGCCACTTGGCTGAAAAGTGCTTGCGGACAAAATGGTATGCGGTCCCCGTACGTCATTGATTTTACGTGAGACGAATTTGGCCAGATATCGATCTCATTCAATACACGCCAGGATCGAAGCGCACAGGTGGTGCCTGGGAGGGCGACTCAGTGACGGCCGTGTCGCCATGTTCGTCAACAACAAGGTGGCTCACATACAGGTCCTCCCACCAGTTTTCCTCCGTGCGGTCCCGCCGTGAGGCGAACACCAGCATCCGCCCATCGGGGGAGATGGCCGGCATGGCGTCTCCACCATCAGGCCAGTAATAGGGCTTTCCATGCGGACCCATCCCGCGCAACGTGCAATAGGAATTCAGGTTCAACCGCTGGGAACGCTGGAACACCCCGGTACTGTCCTGACACGAGACGCAGATTGCATATCCAAACGGGTCAGACAGCCATCTGCTGTAGTGGATTGTTCGTCCATCAGCAGGCAGGGATGGGGAGCCATCTCCGGGCAGAGTCCCTGGTCCGTCCGGAGGACAATACAGCCTCCAACTCGTCGCGTAATCGGGCACCTCACAGGCCTCACCCCAACGCCTGTAATCCTCGTCCCAGTGCGAGCAGAAGATGTCGCTATGGGCGTCCCAAATGCCACAAGCCGCCTTCCCGCTCGTGATCCAGAGCTGTTTTTGATCCGGACTCAGATGGACATCCTCGGAATACACAGGCATCATTGCATACAACTGGCGAGTATGGCCCTCAGTGGTGTCGGTCCACATCAAGAGCGGCTCGGGGAACCCCATGTCGCGCTGTCCACGTTCCATGTGATGGTCATGATTTTCCACCCACCACCGCCCGCGCAAAAATGGACGTCCTGTGGTCCGCAGCCATGCAGGTTCCGCGGATCAGCCCCACCCCTTGGAGCGGGGAATAGATTTTCGCCTGAGTCCACCCGGTGTCGGAGAGCGTTGTCGAACAAACGACCCCCGGCTTGCCGATGAACCAGATGGTCCTCCCGTCGGGGTCGAATGAAGGGTAGGCACTGCCATAGTCCCAGGTGTAGACCCAGAACGGAAGGCGGACCGGCACGCTCCAGCGCTCCGTCGCAAGCGAGGTGTCGCATGCGAGCGCTTGCGCTCGCGTCATCGACGGCGACAGAACGAGGATTGAAAACAGAATGCACAGCGGGACAATGAATCGCACAACTCCTCCCGGCAGATACGTGAGCTCTTTGTGTGTGGCATATTGCGAGCAGACTCCAAGTACGATGATTTCACCGTATTCAGACCGATCCGAAATATCAAGGGCGATGTCGAAAATCAGGGATTGCCCGCAAATGCGCTGGTCATGCGGATGCAAGGGCTGCGTGGACAAGGGGGGGGGACAAGGGGGGGGACCTATAGGTCTTCTAAGTACTCCTAAGAAGAC
>CAYUYM010000102.1:0-12564 GCA_964449305.1 uncultured Chromatiales bacterium
CCTACCGTGTGCGCTCCGTCGACTTCGCCGGCAACTACAGCGCTCCGTCCGCATCTGTCGGCATCCAGCTGCCGGACATCATCGCCCCGGCCCAGCCCATTGTGCTGGAACACCGGACGGAACAGCGGAAGGTGGCATTGCGCTTCACCAGCGCCAGCCTCGATGTCGAGCACTACGAAATCCGCCGGCATCAGCTTCCGGCGAACACCGTGGATCTGACGATCCGATGCACGGGGCGCGAGTGGGCGGACAGCACGGCCCGGCACCAGGCTGAATACCGTTACGTGATTGTCGCCGTTGATTCTGCCGGCAACCGCTCGGAGCCGTCCAAGGGGCTTGTGATCAAGCCCTGGTGGCCGGTGGAGGTCCGCATGCCGTCCGCGCCGGCCGTGTCATACAATTTGTCCAGCAAGACCGTCACGATCTCCTGGAGCTGGCCGGAGGCCGCGGGATACAGCGCCATCGTCTTCCGCAGGAAGGGCGACGGGCCGTTCCTGCAGCTGACACCGCTGCTCACAGCGGCCGGGGCAGTCGACGCGAATGTCAGTGCCGGCACGTATGACTACGCCCTGCGTTTCTATGTGAAGGATGGCGGCGGCAGCGAGATGGGGCCGGCCTCGACGGTGAAGGTGCCGTAACAGCCCCGCGCAGGCGCACCGCAGGATGCCGTGTTCAACCGATGATGCGGAACCCCGGCCAGTTGCGTGCGATGGAGATGCGTGGATGCCGGGCGATGAGGATCGTGATGTGTTGCTGGGGGGGCGTGGTGTCGACGCAGACATGCTCCCCGGCTACAACCACACTGTCAAACACGGCGTCGGCGTCGGCGCGTGGGATGTGCACGAGGATGAACGTGGTGATGGAATCCGCCGGCGGTCCCCACGTGTGGAAGCTGTTGTGGACGCAGTGCACGGGCGGCAGTCCCAGTGCGGGGCCGAACAGCTCGAGTGCGCCCGCATTGCCGTAGTTGTTGCAGATGATGGCGGAGTGACGGAGCTCGTCGGGTGACAGGGTGGAGCATGCGCCTGCGACGACGTCGGCGAGCTCCCGCCAGCCCAACCTGTCGGCGAGCCACTGGGGCAGACCGCTGAACGCCTTGCCCTGTTCGATGGAATAGGAGAAGCCGAGTGCTGCGAGATGCGCCTTTGTCGCCTCCACGGAGAGGATGGGGGTGACCACGGGAGCGAACACGAGGAAGCCGGCGAGCGTGAGCGCCGGGATGCCGGCACGCAGGACGATGCGCTGAGACCGGCGCCGGGGAAGACCGAGGGCGATGGACCCCGCGGCGAAGAGCACCGGGTAGATGGCGGTGATGCGATCCGGGCGGCTCGAGGCGCTGAGCATCATGAGAGCGAGGAGGAGTACCCAGGTCCACATCAGATGCCGCTGGCGGCCTTCGTCGATGCGCCACCAGAGAAGCGCCAGGCCGGGGATCCACAGCAGCGCTGTGACGGGATTTGTGAAGAGGAGCTGATCGAGCACGATGTTGAGGGGACCACGATCCAGGTTCTTCCCGCTGCTGATGGCGCGGTAGAACTCCAGCGAGGGGAAACCGTGGCTCATCTGCCACAGGATGTTTGGCAGGACAAGGACGCCGCAGAGAGCGGCGCCGAGGGCGGACCAGCGGTTCCACAACAGACGCCGCCGGGGTGTGAGCAGCAGGCCGACGACCATCGCCACCACGTACAGCGCCATGGTGTGCTTGAATTCGAGTCCGACGCCTGCGAGTGCACCGATGGCGATCCAGAGCCGTGGTCTGTCCTCCTGCACCATGCGGATGAGGAGATGCAGCATCGCGAGCACGATCAGTGGTTCGAAGACGTTCATCGAGTACATGCTGCCCATGAGAAGGAAAATGGGATGCGCGATGGTGGCCAGGGCCGCCGCGATCATCGCCGCCCTGCTCCCGCCCAACTGTCGTGCGACAATGCCGGTGAGGAACACGGTGGCGCCGGAGACAAGCGCCGGGAGGAGGCGGACGGCGAACATCGACGTGCCCGCAACCACACGGACGGCTGCCAGCACGGCGATGGAGAGGGGTGGGTGATCCACGTACCCGAAATCGAGCCGCTGCGTGCATGCGAGATAGTACAGCTCGTCGACGAACCAGCCGTAATGTCCCAGCAGCGTGGCGCAGCAGTGGAACAGCGCCAGGGCGAGGGACAGCCCGCCGAGAATGAGCGCATCCCGGCGGGAGATGATGGGCATCATGAAGCGGGGGTGGTGTCTGCGTCGAGCTGCGGCCCGCTGCCGACCTTCATTTTGCCGGTGTTATAGCGCTGGCGGATCTGCTGCGACTGGGCGATGAAGGCTGGGACACCCACACGGCGGATGGTGCAGAGGTTGAACACCTTCAGGTTGTGCGGCAGCACGGACGCGCGGTCGGCGGCCGGATGCAGCCTGTCGCAGGGGAAGGATTCGCATTCGAAGCAGAAGGTGACGCCCCGATCCATGGCGCAGACATGTGTGGAACAGCGTGTCGGCAGCACGGGGCAGGTGCCGTTCACCGCCCGGCAACCCGGGCAGGGCAGGCGGTGGCGCGGGATGCCACGTTGTACGAAGGCGTCGATGAGTGCGGGATTGTCACCACAGGTGAAGAGTTCACAGATGCCGCAGTCGATCCCACATGGGGCGACTGCATTGATGCGTTCAGAAGTGAGCATGGTGAGGAGATGAAAAGTGGGACAGCCAGTCGGTGCAAAACTACGCATTGCAGGGCAAAATGATTCGGGAATTTCTGCCCTGTCATCTGCGGCGCCTCAACGGGTGTTGCTCGATCATTTCCAGTCAGGGAGATGTGTCGTTGTCTTTGCCAGTATGCGGGACACCATGCCTTGAACGCATCATCCGTTTTCCACGGCGCCCAGCATCTCCCGGTACGCATCGAGCACGGCGGATTTGGAGACGACGCCGACAAAGCTGTGCCCGCGGACCACGGGGAGGTTCCACGAATGAGTGCGTTCGAACAGGCGCATCACATCACGCATGTCCGCATCGGCCTGGATCACCGCCGTGGGCGGCTGCATGATGTCGAAGGCGATGAGCGCGTCATACATCTCCGGTTGGAACATCACCTCACGGAGATCATCGAAGCGGACAATGCCCAGCAGCTCCCTGTCGGCGTTGACCACGGCAAAGAGGTTGCGCTGGGAGCTCTTGATGGTCTGCACGATGGTGCGGAGCGGTGTGTCCGGCCCGAGTGTGGGGACGTCCTTCTCAATGATCGAATCGAGGCGCAGCAGCAGGAGCACATTGTGATCGGTGTTGTCGGTGAAGATGTGACCCTTCATGGCGGCCTTGCGCGTCTCCATCGAGAACTTCTCGAAATGCCGGGCGATGACGAAGGACGTGAGCGAGACAATCATGAGCGGGATGATGAGATCGTAGCCGCCGGTGACCTCGGCGATGAGAAAGATGCCGGTGAGTGGGGCATACATCACGCCGGAGAGAATGCCCGCCATGCCGACGATGGTGAAGTTGCCCGATGGGAGCTCGGTGATGTGCAGGGCGTTGACGAATGTGGCGAAGCCGTGGCCGAGGAAGGCGCCCACGAACAGCGAGGGACCGAAGTTGCCGCCATTGCCTCCGAAGCCGATGGTGAGCGCCGTGGCCGGGACCTTGATGAGCGGGATGATGAACAGCGCGGCGACGAGCAGCATGGGGGAATACTCGAACAGCCCTGCCAGTCCCTGCGAGGCAAAGGCGTGGGAATCACCCTGCGCGAGGATCATGATGCTGGAATAGCCCTCGGACAGGATGGAGGGGAAGGCCCAGGCGAGGCCGATGAGCCCGAGACCGCCGATGCAGGCGCGAAGATACGGGCGTGCCGCCAGGCGCGAGGCGAGCTCCTCGATCCATCGGAACATGCGGGCGTAATAGAGCGACAGGAAGCCCGAAAGGATGCCGAGCACCACGTAGTAGGGGACGTTGCTGGCGCTGAAGGTCTGCGTGAAACGGAAGGCGAGAAGGATGTTCTCGTCGAGCACCACCTTGGAGGCGAGGGCTCCGCTGACGGAGGCGATGATGAGCGGCACCATCTCAGCCGCCGTGGCATCGAGCAGCAGCACCTCGATGGAGAACATGACGCCGGCAATGGGTGCGTTGAAGATGGCCGCGATGCCGGCGGACGACCCGGCTGCCAGGAGCAGCATCTTGTCCTTGTAGCTCATCCGACGCCTGCGGGCGTAGTTGGATCCGATTGCCGCCCCGGTGATCACGATGGGGGCCTCGAGCCCCGCAGAGCCGCCGAGCCCGACGGTGATGGCCGAGGTGATCAGATGCGAGTACATCTTCTGTGGGCGGATGAAGCCGGCCTTGTGCGCGATCTCATGCAGCACGTCGGCGATGCCCCGGCCGATGTCGCGATGAAAGAAGCGGTTGATCACCGCCACCGTCGCCACCATGCCCAGCAACGGCAGGAGGATGATCAGGACGGACCACAGGCCGCCGGTGTCGATCCAGGCGATGACACGACGCGTTTCGTGCACCAGCATCTTGAGCAGTATCCCCGCACCGCCCGCCAGCAGGCCGACGACGAGGCCGGAGACGACGAGGAATTGTGTGCGCGAGGTGTGCTGCCGCACCCAGTCCAGAAGCCGACCGGGAAGATTGAAGAAGGTGGAGATCACGCGTCCATCGTGCTCGTGGAGGGAACCCCTCCAGAGAGGGGATGGGGCAAGTTAGTCAGCCCCGGAGACCGGAACAAGACACGACATGTCTGGACGCTCGAAGGCATCACGCAGCGATGCCGGACCGCAAAGAACGATCCGGCATCGCAATCGGGAAGGCCCCCCGCCGACGGGGTCGGCGGATCGGCAGGTGGATCACCACGGGCGGCCGCTTTCGTTGCGCGAGGTGATGATGGAGTCGAAGAGGCTCCGCGAGATGTACTGCGGTGCATAGGTGCCTCCCGCCGCTGTGAGCCCGCTGTAGAAGCTGCGCAGGTGGTTCCGCGACCCGCGCGTCAGGCTGGAATAGACGCGGAGAATGTCGGCGGCGGTGGTGGCCGCGCTGCGATCCATGAGATCCTTGATGTCGAGATCCTCGATGGTGGCGCCGACGATGTAGGCGTTGAGGAGGCTCACGTCACCGAGCGTCGTGAGCTGCGCATACAGCGCGGTGAATGCGGGATTCGTATACACGCCAGGTGCGTCGTTCGTCACGGGATCGGGGATGGCGTGGCGCGTCAGCAACACCTTGAGCGCGGCCATGTGCTGCGCCTCGCTCGAGGCGATGTTGGAGAACATGGGAACGCCGTACTTCGCGGCAAAGTGGAGATACACATCGCGGGCAAGCTTCTCCTCCTCACGCATGAAGGCGATGTCGTCGTTCACGGACTGTGTGACCGGGGAGACCGGAATGTCGGCGAGCGACTCTTCGAGATTCTGGAGCGACTGCTCCGCGGGAGCCGATGCGCCCGCGTCGGGTGACGTGATCCCATCCCTGGCGCAGCCGACGAGGACGAGTGTGGAGAAGAGAAACGAGAAGATGAGCCGGGTTTTCATGATGCACCTTTGTGGTCTGATGGTTGGTGTGATCTGTACTCGATCACAGCATCACGAAAAGTGTGCCACTCCGATTATTGCCGAATTGCACGGGATTTTGCATGGAGGAAACCTGTCGGACTCCCGAATTCGACAAAGTGCACGGTGAATCCGGCAGGGAATGTCGAAACAGCGTGTGGTACCGCCCGGCGAGGGTGGTGGAAAGGTCGGATCTGCTGTCAGGCGGTGTGGAGGGGCAGGGCGAAATGGAATGCCGCACCCCGGCCCACCTCGCCCTCAGCCCAGATGCGTCCGCCATGGCGATGGACGATGCGCTGCACCAGCGCAAGACCGACACCCGTCCCCTCGAATTCCTCCTTTGAGTGGAGGCGTTGGAACACACCAAAGAGCTTGTCGGAATAGGCCATGTCGAAACCGGCGCCATTGTCCCGGATGTGAAAGACTGCCTCATGGCCTCCCAGCTCTCCTTCAACCTCGATGATCGGCGCCTCACGGTTGCGGCTGAACTTCAGGGCGTTGTCGACGAGGTTCACCCACACCTGCCGCATCAGGCGGGGGTCGCACGACACCACGGGAAGGGGGTGGATTCGCAGGTCGAGTCCGGGGGTGGGGTGCTCGATCCGGAGTTCATCGAAGACGGAACGGACAATCGTCGTCTGATCCACGAACGAACAGCTCAATGCCTTTCTCCCCAGCCGTGAGAACTCGAGCAGGTCGTCGATGAGCTGCCCCAGGCGGTGGGCTTCGGACTCGATGACGCCGAGTGCGTATCTCCCCTCCGCGTTGAGCAGGTGCCCATGGCCGTCGGCGAGGATGCGCGTGAAGCCGTTGAGCGCCCGCAGAGGTGCGCGCAGATCGTGCGACACGGAATAGCTGAACGCTTCCAACTCGCGGATGGCGGTCTCGAGTTCTGCTGTCCGCACCTGGACGCGCTTCTCGAGATCGGCATTGAGCTGCCGCACCTGTTCCTCCGCCCGCGTCCGCTCCGCAAGCGCGTCCACCAGGCGTTTGCGGGACTCCTCGAGTTCGGCATACATGCGGTGCTCCTCCTCGGCCATTCGCTTTCGCGCCGTGATGTCGGTGACAATCACAAGCACCGCGGGCTGGGTTTCATAGGTGATTGGAGCGGCTGTGACCTCCACATCGATCACGGTGCCGTCGAGGCGCACGAACTGCTCCTCGTTGGGATAAAGATTGGGCACGCCCCGAAGCATGGCCTGCATGCGTTCCAGCGTTTGTGGGAGGATGTCGGGATGGATGATCGAATTGATGGGTGTGCCGATGAGGTCGTCCGGCGAGGCGGCTCCCATGATGGCGGCCCCCGCCTCGTTGGCGAAGACGAGGCAGCCGTGCCGATGCACGGCAATGCCGATGGGCGCCAGCTTCACGAGCAGGCGGTAGCGCTCCTCCGACTGCCGGAGGGCCTCCTGCGCCCGCTTGCGCGCACTGATGTCCTGCACGATGGAATAGAGCAGCCTTCGCCCGCCAATGGTGATGGGCCCGCTGAACACCTCCACCTCGCAGAGGGATCCATCGGCCTTGATGTGCCGGAACTCGAAGGTGTTCGCTTCGAAGGCGATGGCTCGCTCCATCTGCCGGACCAACTCGGTTGGCTCCAGCGAGTTGACCTGTGAGAGTGGCATCCCGCGCATTTCCTCCCTGCTCCACCCATAGAAACTGGTGGCTGCAGGATTGACATCCACCACCAAGCTGTGTTCAGGATCCACAATGAGCATGATGGCATGGTTGTTTTCGAACAGGCTGCGATAGCGGTCCTCGCTTTCCGCGAGATCCTGCGACACGCGCTCCCGTCGGATCCTGTTGCGCAGAAGAAGACCGAGCACCACCGTGGCAAGCGGGTACAGCGTCATCACCGGTGGAGTGATGTGGGACAGCACACGGAGCGCAGTGGGCAGCGGCATGAGGAGCATGAGAAGGAGCATCACCACGTGCACCGCCATGCCGAGAAGCACGAACTCGCGCACGCGCATGTCGTGCAGATTGCCACGCCGGTAATACCGCCATGCAATGCCGATGCCGCCGGCCGTGAGGATGACGCAGCATCCGGTCAGCGTCGCCGTGCCACCCTGCAGGATCCGCAGGATGATGGTCATGACCATCGCGATGATGGTGGTGATGGGGCCGAGAAACAGACCGGTGATGCACAGCAGCACGGAGCGGGTGTCGAAGATGATGCCCTCCTCGAGGTGCATCGGTGCCATCATGATTCCGATCCCGATGATGCCGATGGCCACACCGTTCATGATCTGCCGTGCCGGCCTGCCGATCGTCACCTGGTGGATGGTGGCAAAATCGTAGACCATCACAAGGACGAGGAGTAGGGCGGCGTTGTAGAGAAGCGGTATGAAGTCAGGCTGCGGCAAAACCGGCTGATGCGATGCGACTGAACGGATTGATGCAAAACTAGTGGAATACACGGGGGAAAGCAACCTCCCTGCCAGGCGAATATCCCACATTCGCCGTATCTTTCAGCAATGCAGTCACGAATGATCATATTTCCCCTCTCCATCATCCCCCTCATTCTGGGTGTGTTTCTGCTCCCGGCCAATGTCCACGCTCAGGATGGCGCCCAACCGGCCATCGTGCATCCGCGCCCCCTCGCTCCGGGACGTCTGGCGATGTCGGCCGGATTCACACTTCTTACCGTGCCACGCGACATCTCGGAGGAGGAGCTCAACATCGCGCCCGCGCTCAATCTCCAGGCAGTGCTTGGCCTGCCCTGGCAGTTCGGGATCACCGCGCGTGCATCCATCCAGTATGTCACCAACGATTTCCAGGCCGGGCTGCGCTGGTCCCACACCCTGGGACCGTTCTCCGCTGGCGTGGGCTACGAGCTGGCCTGGTGGTTCGGGTTCATGAACATCGACGGCTTTGACAACCGGATGAACGGCATCATGCACCACCCCTACGCGGCCGTGGGCACGAGCGTGGAGGATGTGGATGTGACACTCAAATGCGAGGCGATCATCGTCACATCGCTTCACTCCTATGCGGGCGAGAACGCGGTGGCCAAGCCCAAAAACTCCCTCGCTGGTGGCGCCCTCACCTTCATGCTGGAACAGCCCCTCTGGGATGACGTCCGTGTGATGCTCGGCCTGCGGCTGGCATGGACCCAGTTCTTCCACCAGACATGGTTCGTCTTCTCCACCTTCGATCGACGTCTCCTCTTTCCCGAACTCGTCTTTGGATTCATCCTGTGAAGCGGCTCCTTCCCTTTCTGCTCTGCATCGCCGTCCTCGCCGTCGGCTGTGACGACTCAGGAACTCTCACCATGCCGGTGGTCGATGTGGAGGCGGAGCTTGCCGGCACCACGGCGCTGTCCCACGCCGCCATGACCGCCATGGAGGGCGTGTACCGGGTGACCGACGGGCGCGAACTTCTCGGACCGCTGGTGGTGGTGAAACGGACGGGAACCACGCTGTCCGTCTTCACCGATCGCGACATTCTCTATTCCATCCTCCAAGGCGGCAGCAGTGATTCGACCCTCCGGTTTGTCGGGACCTGGCGCAAGGCGGTGAGTCTGGATGGTGGCATCATGCGTCTGTCGGTGAATGCCACAGAGGGGGGGCGCATCCTCACCGGTCGGAGCATTCCCGCCGGCGGGATCACGCTGCACGGGACGTTCACCATCCAGGGGAGTCCCGACAAGGCATGCAGCTTCACCCTCGATCGACCGCTGGCGCAGGGGGGCGGGGACTTTCAGATCATCGCCCACCGGGCCGGTGGCCGCAATTCGGATCACCTCCCGGCGTCCGAGAACTCGGTGGAGCTCGCCCTCATCGCCGAACGCTTCGGGGCCACGGGCATCGAGATCGACGTGCAGCTCACGCGTGATGGCATCCCCATCGTGTATCACGATGAGAACCTCAATCTGCGCCTCAACCAGAAGAACGGTCTCGTCGGTCCCGTCGGCGACTATACGCTCGCCCAGATCGAATCCTTCGTCCGCCTCGTCAACGGTGAGCGCATCCCGACGCTGCGGCGCATGCTGTCCAACGTGCTGCGCAGGACCGGCCTCCGGGTGGTGTGGCTCGACAGCAAACCCTCCATGCCCGTCAGCACGCTGCGCGACGTGCAGCGTGTGTACCAGGACAGCGCCCGGGCGCTTGGTCGCGATCTGCGCATCATCATCGGTCTCCCCTCCACGGACAAGGTGAACGAGTGGGAGGCCCTGCACGACCGCCCCGAGGCGACCGTGCTCTGCGAACTCGATGCCGATTTCGCGCTGCGCATCGGTGCCGACATCTGGGCGCCGCGGTGGACGCTCGGGACGCAGAACGACGCGGTGGACCGCATCCATGCCGCGGGCAGGCTCGCCTGGGTCTGGACGCTCGATGATCCGGGGTATGTCAAGCGCTTCATCACCGACGGGCATTTCGACGGCATCCTCACGAACTACCCATCCATTGTGGCCTTCCATCACTATGCGCGCTGACACACGCCCCACATGGAGGGCCACCATCGGGGCGCTGCTGCTTCTGCTGCTGTCGTCACCTGCGGCATTGTCGCAGGCCCGCGACGCGTCGCATGCGCTGGTGACGACGTTCGGTGGAGGCTGGTCCTTCTACGCCGCCGCCGCCCCACCGGGACACAGCATCCAGCGCAATGGCGTGGCCGTCTCGGCCCGCATGATGTGGCATCCCAACAGGCGCCTGCGCATCGGCGTGGAGACCGGCTGGACCAGACTCTACAACTACAGGACCGATCAGGTGGAGACCAGTTTCGGTGTGACCGATGCCGACCTCTCACTCACCGCGGTGCCCATGCTGCTTGTGTTCTCCATGCCCGTCTGGCAGCACCTCGAGCTGTCGGCAGGGTTCGGCGTCTACCATGTGAACTCCCACGCCCGTTCCTTCGGCCTCGTGGTGGATGTCACTGAGTTCAGCCAGGGGTGGATGGTGGGCGCATCCTGGACTGTGCCACTCTCCTCCCGCCTCGCCATCAGCGCCGACGTGGCGCTTCATGAGCTGACGCAGTTCGAGGACGCGATGCTGCATGTGCAGACGGGTCTCCAATGGAGGGTGCTCGAATGGTGAGCCACGCGACACACACGCCGTATCGCCAGGCGGCCACGAAGCACGGCCGTGCGTGGAAAGGACGCGACAGCGGACTCCTGGTGTTTCTCCTCCTGCTCCTTTCCGGCACGCATCCCGTCACGCACGCATGGGCGCAGCAGGCTCCCTCCGCGGACCCGGCGGTCTGGATCGGGCGGGCGAAGCTTGTCGAGAGCCTGTTCCGGAGGGTGTATTCCAACGGGTGGATGGGTGCCAACGGCGCCATCGGCAACGCCCGGCTCTTCCAGGCCACGGGCGACACGGCGATCCGGAACTTTCATCTGCATGAGCGCCCCATCACCAACGCCCTCAACGGCACCTGGGTGGATGATCGTGCATGGGTGTGCCTTGCAGAGCTGCTGTGGTGGGACGTGACGGGCCGCGTCCACACCGGTCTGGTGGAGGACGCGCGCCAGCGCTACGACATGGCCCGCGGGCAGGGCAGGCTTTCGAAGCATGAGGGGTACTGGACCTGGTACAACTACGGCCGGCAGATGCTCCGGCAGGAGCGGGTGTTCACGAACAGCAACATGAACCAGATGGTGTCCGTGGCCTGCCGTCTGTATGAGGCGACGGGTGACACGCGCTACCTGCAGGATGCCCTGCTTGTGTGGCACGGGGACAGCACCACGCCGGGCATCGTCCAGACGCTGTATCGTGGCGGCGGTGTGTGGTCCGGGCAGCCGGGGCTGGCGGCCTTCGGCAAGGAACTCCCCTGGCACGGCGCCGAGTACTGCTCCATCGGGGCGGAGCTCTGGCGCGTGACGCACGACGATTCCATCCGCGCCATTGTGATCGCCACGGCCCGCTTCATCACCGACCCCGCCACCGGCTGGCTCGATCCCGTGGACTGGTACCAGATCCACATGGACGGCAACGGTGCCTTCGTCAACTTCCTCATCGACGCATGGCTCATCGCCCCCGACGAGCTGGCCGGGATCCCCGGGAAGATCGGTCGCATGCTGGAACACGTCTGGACCAACCATGGTGGGCGTGCGGAGGTGGAGCTCCACCGTGAAGCCGATCATGGCATCCGCAACGGGTGGAATCCGCGCGGCGGCGAGGACGGCTATGGTGTGGATCAGGTGGGAAGTGCCCATGCCCAGTCGCAGGCGCTGCGTGCGTTCGGCACCTACGCCTGGATCCTGTCGGGAAAATGATCGGGTGGTGACGCCCCACGAAGCGCTTCACCCACACGATGCCTATCGCACGGGAGGGCGGGCGACGGCAAGCAGCCGCACATCGGTGATGCCGGCATCGACGCAGGTTGCTGCACACTCCGCGATGGTTGCACCCGTGGTGATGAGGTCGTCCACAAGGATCACCGGGCGCCCCGCCATGTCCGGCTGCGCCTCCGGGCGGAAGGAGAAGGCGTCACGGACATTCGCCTGGCGCGCCTGGCGGTCGAGGCGGCACAGCGCCTGCGAGCGTGTATCGCGGCGGCGCAGGAGTGCATCGGAGCGCACGGTGAGGCCGGTCTCCGCGGCGATGCCGGCGCAAAGGTGCACGGCCTGGTTGTAGCCGCGTTCCCGCTGCTTCATCGGATGCAGAGGCACGGGCAGCAGCACCGGGTCACAGGCCACGATTGCGGTGCCGGCGATGCGCTCGCCAAGGAGGCGCCCGAGCCAGACGCCGATGCGCGTGAGGCTGCGGTACTTCATCGCATGGATGCACTCCGCCAGCGCAGAGCCGTCCTCGTACTCATAGCCGATGAGCATGATGCGTGCATCGGTGACGAGCGACAGGGCAGCCAGGTGTGAGACGGACGCATCGGGAGTCATGGGCCAGGGCACGAGGCCGAGCATGCAGGCGGGGCAGAGGACGTCGCGCACATCGACGCGCGCGCCGCAGCCGAGGCAGCGGGGGGGATACAGGAAATCGAGGAGCGCGGACAGGGGGTACATCATCGACCTCCGGGGTCAGGGGTGCCCCCACGCGTCGCGGAGCCGTCCGGACGGCGGCGCTGTGGCGGCAGGGGGGCCGCC
>CAYUYM010000103.1:0-12533 GCA_964449305.1 uncultured Chromatiales bacterium
CCTCATCCGCACCATGCCAAAGCCCGTCATCGCCCTCGTGGGCGGCTACGCCATCGGCGGCGGGCACGTGCTCCACGTGGTGTGCGACCTGACGATCGCCGCGCACAATGCCGTCTTCGGTCAGACCGGCCCGCGTGTGGGGAGCTTTGACGGGGGCTTTGGGGCATCCTATCTTGCGCGGCTTGTGGGGCAGAAACGTGCGCGTGAGATCTGGTATCTCTGCCGGCAGTACACCGCCGACGAGGCCATGGCGATGGGGCTGGTCAACACCGTGGTCCCGATCGAGGATCTGGAGACGACGGGTGTGGCCTGGGCCAACGAGATCCTCGAGAAATCCCCCCTCTCCATCCGCCTGTTGAAGTCCGCCTTCAATGCCGAGCTCGACGGGCAGGCGGGCATCCAGGAGCTTGCCGGGAACGCCACGCTGCTGTACTACATGACCGAGGAGGCACAGGAGGGGCGCAAGGCCTACGTCGAGCGCCGGAAGCCCTTCTTCAAGCGCTTCCCCTGGCTGCCATGGTAGACGCGGCCGGCATTTCACGCTGGCGCGCGTGGGTGCTCGCTGCACGGCCGAAGACGCTGCCCGCAGCCGTTGCGCCCGTCCTTGTCGGCAGTGCCGCCGCCGTGGCCGAGGGGGCGTTCCAGCCCGTGGCGGCAGCCGTGGCGCTGCTCTGCGCCCTGCTCATCCAGATCGGCACGAACTTCGCAAACGACTACTTCGATTTCATCAAGGGCGCCGACAGCGGCGATCGCCTCGGTCCTGTGCGCGTGGTGACGGCGGGCATCATCCCCGCACGCACGGTGCGCACCGCGATGGCGGTGGTGTTTGGCGCGGCGTTCCTCCTCGGACTCTGGCTTGTCCGCATCGGCGGCTGGCCCATCCTCGCCATCGGCATCGCCTCCATCGTCAGCGCCGTGATGTACACCGCAGGCCCGTGGTCCATCGCCTACAACGGCCTCGGGGATGTCTTCGCCTTTCTGTTCTTCGGCCCCGTGGCCGTGGTCGGGACGTATTACGTGCAGGCGTTGCATGTGAGCACGACAGCCATGCTCGCGTCCATCCCCGTCGGTGCGATCGTGACGGCCATCCTTGTGGTCAACAACCATCGCGACATCGACACCGACCGCGCGGCGGGCAAGCGCACGCTCGCCGTACGCATCGGGCGGACCGCGACGCGCTGGGAATATGCAGCGCTCCTTGCCGCCGCCTACGTCGTGCCCCTTGCCCAGGCTGTTGCCGCGGCGCGCTGGCAGGGTGGTCTCGTCGTGCTCAGCCTCCCTCCCGCCGTCCGTCTCATCCGGACCATCTTCACGAGCACCGACGGTCCCACGCTCAACCACGCACTCGGCGCAACAGGGCGCTTCCTCGCCCTTTTCAGCCTTCTTCATGCCGTTGGAATGGTCATTTGACCTTTATCTGCATTTTGGGCATATTTTGACCTGCGTTCTGGGAAGCTTCACTGTTTTCTTCACACTCGGGCATTGCTCCTTCCTCATCAGAAACGATCTCCGTATCCATGCAGCTTCTTGTCTCCCTGTTTGTGGGTGTCGTCGTCGGCATCATCGGAACCATTCCGTTGGGGCCCATCTCCATCTACGCCGCACAGCAGACGATGAAGGGGGAGTGGCTCAAATCCGTGCAGGTGTGCATCGGCTCCGTGATCGTGGACATCATCTACTGCCTCATCATCACCATGGGGCTCATCTCGCTTGTCTACCCATGGCTTCAGAATGACTGGGTGCAGGGGGGGCTGTCCATCTTCATCATCGGCTACGGCATCAAGATGCTCATGATCGATTCCCGCAAGGATCCGGCGAAGGAGACGGACGCGTTCAAGGAACAGCGCGAACGTTTCGAGCGCGGGCATTACAACATCCTGCTCGGTGCCACGATGGCGCTGGCGAACCCGACGCTCTTCCTCTCCTGGACGGCCGTCATCAGCTTCATCACCACACACGGGCTGCTCGCCGCCAATTCGCTGGACCAGGCGCTCTTTTCCATCGCCATCGGTGCGGGCAGCATGCTCTGGTTCGGCGCCCTGATCCTGTTTGTCAGGAGCCGGCGTCACACCCTGTCGCCGGTCTTTGTCCAGCGCGCCGGGGCCGTCACCGCGGTGGTGCTCATCGGGTTCGGGGTGTACTTCACCTACACCATCCTCCAGAAATTCAGCGGCGTTGTCTGACCACTCCGATCCGACCGGACGCCCACACCGGCCTTTCACCATGAGAATCCCACTTTCTGCGCTGGCACTTGTCGCATGCCTCACCCTGACGGCGACGGGGCAGATCCGCAACGTGAAGATCAACACCGCCAGCAAGGGGCAGCAGGAGGTGTGCATCGCCATCAATCCCACCAACCCGCTCAACATGATTGTCGGGGCGAACACGAACTACGCCTACCATTCCTTCGACGGTGGGCTGACCTGGGTGGAACGCACGCTTCCCCAGGGCACGTGGGGCGATCCCTCGGTGGCCTTCGACCGCACAGGCCGCGCCTACTACGCGCACCTCACCTACGGCTGGGACGCCATCACCGTGCGCTTCAGCACCAACGGCGGTGCAACCTGGTCGGGCGGCACCAAGGTCTTCGGCCCCAGCTCCGATTCCGCGCGCCCGGGGCCGTACAACGAATCCAGCCTCCAGGACAAGGAGTGGATCATCGCGGACAACTCCGACGGCCCTCTGAGCGGATCCGTCTACATGGCATGGACGAATTTCACGAAGTATGACAGCCGTCTGCCGCATGATTCCACCTGCATCGTCTTCGCCCGGTCCACCACGCAGGGAGTCACCTTCGAACCCTGGGTGCGCGTGAGCGACCGCGGGGGCGACTGCATCGACAGTGACAACACCGTGGAGGGGGCCGTCCCGGCCGTCGGCCCAGGCAGCGAGGTGTACCTTGTGTGGAGCGGTCCCGACGGGCTCGTCTTCGACCGTTCGTTCGACGGCGGCCGGACCTGGGGGCGCGACACCGTCCTGACCGCCACCCCTGGTGGCTGGGATTTCGCCGTGTCGGGGCTCGATCGTGCCAACGGCCTTCCCGTTGCCGTGGCCGACATCTCCGGCTCACCGCACCGGGGCAGCATCTATGTCAACTGGGCCGACGCGCGACATGGCGACCCGGACATCTTCATCATGAAATCGACCGACAGGGGGGCAACATGGACGGCGCCCCTGCGCGTCAATGATGATCCCATGGGCAACGGCAGGGTGCAGTTCTTCACCTGGATGTGCTGTGATCCAGTGACCGGCGAGCTTTCCATCGTGTACTATGACAGGCGCATGTATGCCGGGGATTCCACGGATGTCTGGCTCGCGCGATCCACCGATGGTGGGGCGAGCTTCACCAACACCCGCATCAGCACCTCGCCCTTTTCCCCGTCCCCCTTCGTGTTCTTTGGGGACTACAATGGCATCGCCGCGTATGGCGGCCGGATCCGCCCCGTCTGGTCACGCATGGTGAACATGGTGACCAGCATTCACAACGCCATCATTGATCCGGTGACCGGCATCGGGGAGCAGGACCGTGGCGCCATCAACTCTCCCGACGCATCGCCCTGGCCGAATCCGATGATCCTGGGTCGCGATGAATGGGGGCATCTGCCTCTCGGCCCCGCGGCAGGGGCATGCAGCATCCATGTGGTGGATCATTCCGGGCGCACCGTGGCGGAACTCCATGGCCCGGACGCAGGCACGGACCGGAGCGAGGCGGTCTTCCGTGTGGCCGATTTCGCTCCAGGGGCCTATTTCTACAGGGTGGTGAGCGAGCGGGACGGCGCATCGGGAGGTGGTGCCCACCGATGGGGATGTTTCACCGTGCTGCGGTGAAACACAGTGCTTCTTTTGTTGACAATTGCAGATTTTGTGCTATTTTCGAACAGACGACTTCCTGATACTCCGGGAATCGAAGTGTACATCGCGGCAACGGTCATCTCGCTTCCGTTTCTTCGTCGCGATTCGACTGGATCGCATCATTGGACGTTCAGGATATCCGGCAGGCATATCGGGCTGGTTATCGTCATTTCCCCATATCCAGGGCAATAAGGGCAACCCACAAAAGGCGTATCACCATGAAAGATCTGTTGCAGAAATCGAAAACAGAACTGATTTCTGAACTGCACAATGTCCGCGCACAACTTGCAGCAGCAATGAAGCAGGCTGCCCAGCAGGCCGTGACCCTGCCGGGCATCGACGAGGATGCACTCCGGAAGATGCTGCCCGAGGCGGAGGGTGACGAGGTGTTCCTCGCGACGGAGACCGGAAGGCTCGCCTTCGCGAATGAACTCATGACCGGCCGCCTGGGCTACGAATCCCACGAGGCCTCCCTCTTGACCATCCCCGACATCGATCAGGAGAAGTCACGGGGTGAATGGCTGTCGCTTGTGTCATCGTTGAAGCGCTCGGGGAAATCGGCGAACATGGATGTGCAGCACACGGCACGTGATGGCGGGACGGTGGAGAAGAGCCTGACGCTGAAGTTTGTCAACACAAACGGGAAGAACTATGTGCTCGGCATTGCGCGGCTGAAGCGTCCTGTCGAGGATCCGCGCGAGCAGGCGGCTGGTCCGGTGACGCGTGATGCCTTCATGATGAACGTGATGTTCGACGGTTTCCTCCTGGTCGACACGAAGGGTGCCGTGCGTGACATCAATCAGGCGATGGAGTTGATGCTGGGATACGGCAGGGCCGACATTCTTGGGCGCACATATCTCGACCCCCGCTGGCGTCTGCTCGATGATGACATGAATCCGCTGAAGATTTCGGACCATCCCATCGGCGTTGCGCTGGTGGAGGAGCTTCCGGTGTCGAAGATGAAGGCCCGGCTGGTGCGCAGCGACGGCGAGGTGCTGCCCGTGGCCATCAATGCCGTGCCGATCTACGACGCGGCCCGCCGCCTCGGTGGCGCGATGGCGTGCTTCCGCTCCGGTGTGCTGGAGGAGGAGGCCGACGAGCCGGAGGAGGTGAAGCGCCTCAGCTTCCGCGAGATCCACGACGAGCTGCTGGCGATGATGTTCCGCTGGGAATCCATCCACGTGGTCCAGCGCTACATGTGCGAAAGCCTCGTCCATGCCCTCGGGCTCGGGCTTGCATGGATCGGCAGTGTCACCCCTGATGACCCCCGTGTCACCACCGTGGCCAATTCCGGCGATCGAAGTGATTTCCTGCTGAAGACGAAGGTGCGCTGGGACGATTCGGATTTCGGCAACGGTCCCTCGGGGCTGGCCATCCGCACCGGCGAGGTGCAGGTGGTGGATATGATCGCCACGGATCCGCGGATGGATCCATGGCGCAAGCAGGCCCTGTCCTTCGGCCTCCATTCCACCGTCTCGCTTCCCATCATGCTCGGTGATCAGCGCTACGGTGTGCTGAGCTGCCTTGCGGTGGAGGAGCGGTTCTTCACTCCCGACCGTGTCGAATCCCTGCGCGAGCTCTCCGTCCTCCTGTCCTTCTGCTGGGCGGCGCTGACTCAGCGCACGGCCTACGAGGAGAAGTCGTTCGAATGCGACATCATGACGAGCCGCCTCCAGGGCATTCTATCCGGGGTGCCGCATGCCATCGCCGTGTTCGACGCACTCGCGCCGTTCCGGTGCATCACGAGCAACCCAGGCTTCCGTGCGCTCCTCGATGAACCGTACAGGAGGGATGGCGGCATCGACCACTTCCTCAGTGACTTCATCATGAGCTGCCTCCACCGCTCCCTCTATGACGACATCCAGTTGGTGCTGGAAAGCGGTGAACCCATGGAACGCCTCGACGACAGCTTCGTCTCCTGGGATGGCACAGGCTCGGCGTGGAACTGGCGGCTCCAACCGATCCACCGTGACGGCCCCATCGTGGAAATCCTCTACCTCGCATGGCCGTCGACCGCCCCCGCCGGGGGAGCGGAGGCGCCCCAAGAGGTGGCCGAGGTCGGCACATTCACGCCGCTCACGCTCACGCTCGGAGAATTCACCCTCGAGGAGAAGCCTCTGCCCGCACCCGCCACCGAGCCAGCACCGGCCAGCGGCTCCGATGGGATGCGCATCGGGGAGGTGTTCGACGTGGTGCACCAGGGCGTCATCTGCCTCGAGATGCCGGAACTGCCCGCACGCGCGCGCAAGGACAGGAAGCTCCAGCACGTCTACACCGCATCGCACATCACCGTCTGCAACGATGCCGCACTTCGCTTCCTGGATCTTCAGGAGGGAGACGCCCCATTGGGCAGGGCGGCGGAGGATGTGCTCCCGACCTCCGAGGAGTTTGGTGATGCCATGATCGAGGCCCTTTCCGGCAAGGCCGGCGAGGCGACCCTCCACAGCACCCAGGAGGTGAAGAACGGCGGCTTCCGCATCCTCAACACACGCCTCTTCCCCGAAAGGACCGGCGACGTGCTGCGCCTCTGGATCACCATCACGGAGATGATGTGACGATTGACAACCCCTCACCGCGCTGAGCCTTGCGCGCACCTTCCGCCCTGCAGATGTTCTGCGATCAGCGTACCTTGCATCTGATTGGAGCATGATCGCTCCGGGACATCCTCCATTGACAGGTGTGTCATGATTGATTCCGTGTTCGAAGACGATTCCATCGCCCTGCGCCCCACGGTGGCCAGGGTGCGGCTTGATGCGCTGCGTTCAAACCTCGCCGGCATCCGCCGCGTGGTGGGCCCCGCGCGCATCATGGCCACGGTCAAGGCGAACGCCTACGGACACGGACTCATCCGCACCGCGCGCGAGCTGCTGGCCGCGGGTGCAGACGAGCTGGGAGTGGCTTTTCTTGAGGAGGGCATCGCCCTCCGCCGCGCGGGCATCACCTGCCCCATCCTCGTCCTCGGTGGCATCATTGGAAACCAGGTGGCCCATTTCCTCGACCACGGCCTGCAGATCACGGCCTCGTCGGTGTTCAAGCTCCGTCAGATCGACGACATCGCCCGCGACACCGGTCGAATAGCCCACGTGCACCTCAAGATCGACACGGGCATGGGGCGCATCGGGATCAACCACGCCAACGCCGGCGAGCTGTTCCGCGCCGCCGCCGCCGCCCGGCATTGCGAACTCCGCGGCGTCTTCTCCCATTTTGCCTCGGCCCACAGTTCCGATCCCGCCCAGACACGGCTCCAGTTCTCGCGCTTCATGGACGCCACCGAGTTCTTCCCCCGGCATGGCCTGCCGATGCCGCCGCGCCACATCGCCAACTCCGCCGCCATCCTCCAGCATCCGGACACCATCCTTGATGTCGTCCGGCCGGGCATCATGCTCTACGGCGTCTACCCCTCCGACGAGGTGCGCCGGTCGATCCCGCTCACACCGGCGCTCTCACTCACCACACGCGTCGTCTACTTCAAGGTCGTGCGGTGCGGTGAGGCCATCGGCTACGACGGCACATGGACCGCCCCCCGCGACACACGCGTCGTGACGCTGCCTGTGGGCTACGGCGACGGTTACCCTCGTGCCCTGTCCAACCGTGGTGAAGTGCTCATCGGTGGGCATCGGCACCCCATCGTCGGCAGCATCTCCATGGATCAGTGCATGGTGGACATCGGTGATGGATCCGCCTACAACGGCGACGAGGTGGTGCTCATCGGCGCACAGGGCGACGAGCGCATCACCTGCGAGGAGATCGCCGGGCATGCCGGCACCATCCCCTACGAGGTGCTCACCGGCATCAACACCCGCGTCCCGCGTGATCATCAGTGAGGGACCCATGGAAGCCCATCTCCTCCGCGCCCCGATTCTCAACCCCGTCAGCCCAGAACAGGCGGACTGGCACCCCGACGGGGCGCTGGCCGTGGATGCTCGTGGAACGATCCTGTATGCCGGAAACGCTGCGACCCTGCCAGGGGAGCTCGCCACCCTGCCGGAGCGCCGCAGCACCTGCGTCGCAATCCCCGGCTTTGTGGACACGCACATCCATCTGCCCCAGTACGACTGCCGCGGCAAGTTCGGTGTGTCGCTGCTCGACTGGCTGAACGCCTTCATCTTCAAGGAGGAGGCCCGCTTTGCCGGGGAGGCGGTGGCCCGCGACATGTCGCAGCGCTTCTTCACCGGGCTATGTGCCGCAGGCACCACCACGGCCATGGTCTTCTCCTCCGTCCACGAGCATGCGACATCCATCGCCTTCGAGGAGGCGGAGCGGTCCAGCCTGCGCATCATCATGGGCAAGGTCCAGATGGACCGCAACGTCCCTGAAGCCCTGCTCGAGACGGCCGGGGATTCCATCGCTGCAACGCGGCGCCTCATCGAGCGCTGGCACCGCGCCACCGACAGGCTGTGGTACGCCATCACGCCACGCTTCGCGCCGTCGTGCACCATGGAGCTCATGCAGGCCGACGCCGCCCTCGCGGCGCGGTACGGCGCCTACATCCAGACGCACATCAACGAATCCCCGGAGGAGATCGCCTTTGTCCACGGGCTCTTCCCCGATGCCACCGACTACACGGATGTCTATGAGCAGGCCGGATTGCTGGGGCCGCGCACCGTGCTGGCGCACAACGTCCACCCGACAGATCGCGAGCTCGATCGCTGCGAGGCGCTCGACTGCGCGGTGGCGCATTGCCCGGATTCCAACCTCTTCCTCGGCAGCGGGCGCTTCCCGATCGAACGCTACGAGGGACGCCGCATCCGCGTCGGGCTGGGGTCCGACGTCGGCGCCGGCACCACGCTGTCGATGATGACCATCATGCGCGCCATGACGCATGTGCAGATGCGGAGCCTCCATCCCTTCATCCCGCTGTATCACGCCACGCTCGGCGGCGCTCGCGCCCTGTCCCTCGACGACACGATCGGAAGCCTGACGCCCGGCCGGCAGGCGGATTATCTCCTCGTCGATCTGGGCGACCACTTCAGCGGCGGCCGCCCGCTCACATCACTCAAGGCCATCGAGGCGGCGTCGACACTCGTCTATCGCGCCCACCAGCAGGACATCACGCAGGTGGTGGTGGGTGGCAGCCCCGTCTTTCCCGTCTGATCCGATCCCCGGATCGCATCGATGATGCGGTCCATGCGATCCGCCTTCATCCCTCGATCGTCAGCCTCCCGCACCGGCGATCACGACCACGTCCGTGGAATCGGCATGGTGTTCCGCGCCTGTGAAGGATGATGCAAGCGTCACGCTCCGGAGCCCGGCGGCGCGGCAGGCATCGGTGAGCATGGCGGTGGTGATGGGGAGAAGCGGTGTGGAATTCAGGCTGTGCCGCAGTCCGGAATCGCCGTCGGAGATGCGGAGGATGTTGAACGTGATGCACGGTTCGGTGAAGTCGTGGAAACGGATGAGCAGGTCCGCACCGATCCTGCGGATGGCCACGATGCGCTGGCGGTGGCGCAGGATGCGTTCGTAGTTCAGGATCTGGATCGCGATGCGCCCCGTGGGGGAGAGGGCGGCGGCCCAGAGCGCGAGCACGCTGCGGAGCTCTGTTTCCGAGGCGATGTGGGGCAGGGTGTTGCCGGCACAGAGGAGGAGATCGATGGGAGCGAGATCCGACAGCAGGGGAGACTGGAAGTCGCCGTCGATGAAGCGGACGGTGGACCGCCGCTCCTGTGCATGATGTGCAGCCACAGCCAGCATTCCGGGTGAGGGGTCGATCCCCGTCACAGCGATGCCGAGGGTCTCGAGGGCGAAGGCTGCCGCACCCGTGCCGCATCCCATGTCGACTGCACGAGCCACCGGGTGCCCTTCAGTGAGGGTGCGGAACTGGGTGATGGATGCGGTGATGCGCGCATCGAAGGCCGTCATTTCATCGTAGCTGTCGGCGAGTGTGTCGTAGAAGTGCTGGGAGGAGGAGGATGGCATGGTGCACCTGAATCATGTTGCCTGCCAAGATAGCATTTCCACACAAAGCAAGGATGATGACGGGAAGGGCGCGGATCACCGGACGCGCTGGGGGAGCGCTGCTCCGAATACGGGCCATGAAACTTCGCTGCATTTCTGCGTAGGTTGGAAATATTTCAGCCTGTTTCATCATCCGACGCTTCTGCCATGCCCCGCATTCTTCTCACATGCCTGTCACTGCTCGTGTTGTCACAGCCGCTTTCCGCCCAGCACATGGGTGAGGTCACCGGCACGGTGATCGACGCACGGACGAAGGAACCCCTCCCGGCTGCGAGCGTGGTGGTGCTGGAGCAGCCATCGCTCGGGGCCGTGACCAACGCCTCCGGTGTGTTCACCCTGCGGGGAGTACCGGTGGGAACATACAACCTCAAGGCCACGATGATCGGCTATCAGGGATCGCTTCTGCCCAACGTGGTGGTCTCGACCGGTCGCAGCACCAAGGTGATGTTCAAGCTCGACGAGCAGGCGGTGGAGGTGCAGGGGGTCACCGTGCAGGCCACGTATTTCGGGCGGGACAACCAGGTGTCGCCCGTCAGCGTGAACAGCTACGACCGCGCCGACGTGAAGCGGCAGCCGGGGTCGAACCAGGACGTCCAGCGGGTGATACAGAATCTGCCTGGCATCGCCTCGTCCACGGACAACGTGAACGAGCTGATCGTGCGCGGGGGGGCGCCGCATGAGAACCTGACAGTGATGGAGTACATGGAGATCCCGTCGATCAATCACTACGCCAACCAGTTCAATTCCGCCGGGCCCATCAACATGGTGAACATCGACCTGGTGGAGGATGTGCAGTTCAGCTCCGGAGGGTTCCCGGCGCAGTACGGCGACAAGATGTCGTCGGTGATGGATCTGACCATCCGCGAGGGGGACCGCAATGCGGGCTTCGCCACGAACACGGGATTCAACATGGCAGGTGTCGGCACCCTGATGGAGGGGTGCCTTGCCGGTGGACGCGGATCGTGGATTTTTTCCGCACGGCAGTCCTTCATCGAGGTGGTGGACAAGCTTGTCGGGCTGTCGACCCTGTCCCTGACCGCCGTGCCGAAGTACTGGGACGCCCAGACGAAGGTGGTGTACGACCTGTCATCGACACAGAAGCTCACGTTCAACGGCATCTTCGGCGACAGCCGCATCACGATCGACGGGGATGCGCGGGAGCGGGACGAACTGCGGGCCGGCAGGGTGGACACCTCGGGCATCGAGGATGTGCAGGCACACAACCGCACCTACGCCGCGGGGATCAATCTCCGGAGCCTGTGGGGAGGAAGCGGGTACTCGGTGCTGTCGCTCTACACGGCCGGGAACATGTACAGCGCCACCGTGCGGGAGAACCTCATGGCGCGGGAATATGACAGCCGCGGCGATGTGCTGCACACCGACCTGATGAACTCGCGCGAGGTGTTCACCAATCTGTCGAACGAGGATCTCGCGGCCCTGCGTCTTGACGCCCTGTTGCGCATCCATCCGGATCACGACCTGCTGTTCGGCGGTCAGATCCAGACCTCCACCCGATGGAAGGACAGGGCGCAGTACATGGGTGACACGGTGCGCTACTGGATTCCGGCGCTCGGCGGATGGAGTGCGCCTGTCGTGTCGCAGCCCGGGGACGTGGGTGTGGATCTCGGCTTCGGCAGCGCGGGCAAACTCTGTGCCTACGCGAGCGACGTGTGGCGCGTGACACACCGGCTGCGAGTGACGGCCGGCGTGAGGTACGATCACTTCACCTACTCCGGGCATGGTCAGTTCTCCCCGCGCGGCAGCGTGTCGTTCGATCTGTTCCCCCCGACCACCACCCTGTCCCTCGCGGCGGGGCGGTACTGGCAGACGCAGCCGTTCCCCTACTATGGCGATCCGACGAACACCGGCATCAACACCCACCTTGCCAACTCTGTGGCGGACCACGTGGTGCTCGGATTGCAGCACATCTTCGACGGCGGCATCCGGCTGTCCGTCGAGGCCTATCACAAGCGCTTCACCGGGCTGGCGGTGAGCGAGGAGTTTGTCCATTCAGCCGACGACCTGTTTCGATCGGATCTCATGCTGACGATCGGCGAGCGGACGTCGGACGGCATCGAGGTGTTCCTGCAGAAGAAGCAGGTGGAGGATTACTACGGGACGGCGAGTGTGTCGCTGTCACGGACGCGGGACACGGACGTCCGCAGTCCTGCGCGCACCGACGTGTATCCATCGGAGTACGATTATCCCGTGATCGCGAACCTTGTGGCGGGGTGGATGGCGAAGGGATCCCGGACCTGGTTGAACGGGCAGCCCTGGTGGATACGGATCCCATTGTCCATCCTGCCGTTCTCCGACGACATGGAACTGAGTGTCCGGTACCGGTATCAGACGGGTGGGCCGACCACGCCGCGGGTGTTCACGACCGCGATGCAGCGGAGGATTGGTGGGGTGGCCTGGTCCGCCGGAGCATGGCAGAGTTCGAAGGACGTGAATTCTGAGCGGTTTCCAGACTATCGTCGGCTCGATGTGCAGTGGATTTCGCGTTTCCCGCTTTCGGGCTGGAACATCAACGTGTATCTGGCGGTCCAGAACGTGCTTGACACGCGCAACGTGTTTTACTACAGCTACCGGACGGACGGGACGCGGGAGACGGTGTACCAGTACGGATTTTTCCCGGTGGGCGGGGTGGAGGTGGAGTTCTAGGAGGGGGGACCTATAGGTCTTCTTAGAAGTACTTAGAAGACCTATAGGTCTCGTCAATGTCC
>CAYUYM010000104.1:0-12488 GCA_964449305.1 uncultured Chromatiales bacterium
CGGTGCGGTAGTCCAGGCGCGAGGCAATGGTGCCACCAGTCCCGAAGAGCTTGACATGCGGCTTGCGGGGGTCGTAGGGAAAGGCCTTCTCCGGGATCTTGTAGTGGGCCTCACGATACCCGATCTCGCGGATGTCCGTGATCTTCGTGGCGCGGATGCCGATGTTGTAGCCGTTGGCCATCTTCAGAACGATGTGGTCACCATCGGCCGTTTCGGACCGCGGCAGGATGATGCCCGCGAAGGTGTCACGTTCCGTCAGGATTTCGGCGTCACTCCAGACGCGCACGTTGAAGCGTTTGAGTGTCTCGAGAGCCTCGCCTTTGTAGCCCTTGTAGGTGTCGTTCGTGTTCATGCCTGTGCCTCCTTGGCGAAATGTTCCCTGACCACCGCTGCGACCTCCGCACCGGGAATGCGACCGCGGACCTCGTCCATCAGCAGATCGAGCGTCAGAACCTCCAAGTTCTTCATGTCGATCACCCCCATGGCCAGTACGGTCTCCCGTGCCCGCACGATGAGGGGCGGCAGCTCCTCCGCGGTCATGCGTGGGGGGATGTCGCCGGCGTGGAAGGCGCCGAGCACCGAGTGTGTCATCGCGCGGTTGATGCCGTCACGTGTCATGCGCCCGTCGGCCACGGCACGGAGGATCTCACGGATGTCGTCGTGCCGGAAGTCGCTCCACACGGAGCCCTCGCGACGCAGCCGGCGGGGGTGCCGGTGGAGCGCCACGGCCGCCTCCATGGGTGTGAAGCCGAAGTCCGCCACCGCCTCGTCGAACAGCGGCGCGAGCGGTGAGGTGGCCAGCCCGTCGATGCAGTCCACAGGGACGCCCAACTCTTTGAAGCGTTTCTTCCGCTCCCAGTACTGCACCGGCAGCCCCGCGGCGATCGCGGCGAGGCGTTCGGGGGTCACCTTCTTCGGCGGCAGGTCGGTGTCGGGGTACATGCGCTGCGGCCCGGGCAGGATGCGCTCGAAGCCGTTGGTGCCGTCGCGGTGGGCCTGCCGCGTCTCCGAGGGGACACCGATCGTCGCCTCCCGGGCGCGGATCGCAATCTCCTTCACCGCTGTGTCCACATCGCGCGGGTCGCCCCAGACCACGACGATGGCATCGGCCGAGGTGGCGCCCAGGGCCTTGCGGGATTCGGACCACTCGGCGCCGGAGAGCGTCTCTCCCGGGCTGTCGGAATGGACGATGTTGGGCAGTGTGGTGAGGCAGGCGATGACGCGGACGCGGTCCGCGATCTCGCGTGAGAACGTGGTGTTCTCCTGCGTCTCCCAACGCAGAAGCTCGGCATACCCGTTGAGGCGCACGGCCGCCACATGCTGCCCGATGCCGATGGCATTGGCAATGGGGGTGAAACGCGTGCGCTTGAGCAGGCGGGTGATGTCCTTGGACGAGGATTCGAAGGTGTCGGCGGTGATGCCTCGGCGGTGCAGCTCTTCGCGGAGGCGGAGCAGGTTCCACTGCCGGCGTGCCTCGTTGTAGGTGAGGACGGGCATGCGGCCGATCTTGGGGACGCCCTTGATCTCGATGCGTGTGCCGCCGGTGACGCTCACATTGGTGTCGGCGCGCGTGGCGCCGGCGCCGCGGCGCACATGCTGTGAGGTGCGCATCATCTTGCGCAGGAGTTGTGCCACCTCCTCCACCTCACGCGGCGTGCGCATGTCGGGTCCGGTCACGAGCTCGATGAGGGGCATGCCAAGGCGGTCGGCGTTGTAGATGCGCCGGTGCCCGATGTCCGACACCTCGCGGCAGGAATCCTCCTCGAGGCCGAGCTGGATGATCTCGATCTCGCGGTCCATGTAGGGCACACGGCCGTTGACGCCAAGGATGGTCGTGCGCTGAAAGCCTGTGGGGATGCTTCCGTCGAGGTACTGCTTGCGCGCGATGTGGATTTCATCGACGAGGGAGAGATCCGCAAGCATGGAGATTTCGAGGGCGATGTCGAGCGCCTCGTCATCCAGCATGAAGGGCGGTGTGTCGTCCATCTCGTAGGTGCAGACGGTCCGCTTGTTGACCCGGTAGATGATCTCCTTGCGGGTCTTGAACTCCATGAGGGCGGTGCCGTCATACTCACCGAGTTCGGAAAGGGTCGGACGCATGTGACGGAGGATTTCCGCGTGGAACTCCGTGCTGTACTGACCGGCCGGGCAGCGGCAGAACAGCTTGCGCTGCGTCAACAACTGCTGGTGCACCTCGAGGCCGGATTTGAAACCGACGCGGGCATAGTCCTCATCGGTCATTTCATCGAATGGTTTGAAAAGGAAGTCGTACATGGGCGATGGAGGGTTGAGTGGGGAGGGGGGAAGTGGGCGTATCGGCCCTGAAGCACGGTAAATTACGCCAAGTTTCTGCGTGAACCAAGGCGAAGCGTGGTCGCGAGGCTGCGAACGATTCTTCGTCCGGCTCCGGCTCGATGATGATCCCACCTCCGCTGCCGCATCCTCCACTCACTGAAGTTCGAGGTAGTCGTCCTTCTCCATCGTCGAATCGCCGGGGGCATAGTCATGCTCATCGATGATCCCCCCCCTGGGATCGAGCAGAACCATCTTCAGCGAGCTGCTTCCACTGTTCAGCAATAGGGAGCTTTCCTGCCCCGTCCCGCTGCCCGTGCGTGCCACCTGCCCTTCCTCCTCCAGCGGCACCAGGTCGAAGGAGACGACGTTCCCGTCGCGCCTCCCCTGCGTCAATTCCGTGTGCGCCTTCGCCTTCCCGTCCAGCCGGATCTCCACGGCATACCCGGAAAGATCCGTCATGCCGTCCGGAAGATGAACGGCGAATCGGCTCTTCATGAGGATGCAGCGCGGCCATCTCCGCCTGCCCACCATCCAGGTCCGCGACGCGGTGTACTGCGACATCGGCAGGAACGACGGCGTCGTCCTGGCTGTGGATTTCTGCATTGATGCGGGATCGGGCCCCCCGGCCTCCTTCAGCAGCGATTGCACCTCGCAGCGCGTGCTGTGCCTGTTGTTCGTGGCATCGGTCTCGAAGGTCATGGGATCCGGGACAATGATCAGCTGCAGCAGGTGGGCACCCGGATCAAGCGGGTTCTTTCCTGTCCGCGATCCGAAGGTGACCGGAGCCATCACCAGGGTCGGGGTTCCGGGCGTGATCGACGTTTCCGTGGGTGCGTGCGGATCCGTGCCTCCCGGTGGCGTGCCGTCCCGATCCACCGGCCTCGCGAGGTCTGCCGCCGTCATCAGGAAGTTCCATCTGCCGCCCGATCGGTAGGCGGACGACGAGGGCAGCTCGCCCACCTGATCCCCGTCAGCCACCACGCGCACCGTGAAATCCCCCGCATGCTCCACGTCGCTGCAGTCCACCACGAAGCACAGTTCACATCCGTTCCGCACACCCAGCACCTGCTCGCCGGCTTGCAGGGACACGACGATCCTGTCGGTGTTCTCCAGTGGCAGGGCGTCGGGTTTCGGTGTCCATTGCGCAATGGTTCCGAACATCAGATCCACCGCATTCCCCCCAACCTCGAACATCCGCGGCTCGGCGCACCCGTCGTTCTCCCCAAGGGGATTGCCGTTGTCATCCAGCGCGCGGACGGTCCACACATGACGCCGCATGCGCCCGGGCAGCTCGTGATCTGCAGGCCAGATGAGCTGCGTCATGTTCACCACCTCCTGATCCAGGATCGGCATGTTGCTGCGCAGGGCCTGGCTCTGCCGCTGCCCATCGAGCACCTCGAACACGAGCACATGGTATCGCACCGGTGTGCGCATGGGCGGAGAGACCGGCGTCCAGCGGAACACGGGCCGCCTGCGGGGATCAAGCTGCGCCCCTTCATCGGGCTCCAGCAGCACCGGCCCCTGCCACCCCGTCAACAGGAACATCCTGCACACCGGCTCGGGCGGTTCGAGCAGGCTCAGCTCCGAGGCGGGATCAATGATGTCGAGGCAGAGCTGGTAGTCGCCCGACGGCAGCATGCCCGTGCGGGCCGCGGTCTCCTTCTCATGACCGGAGTATTCGATGGCTCCCTCGGGTACCAGTGTCTCCGGGTACCAGGTGCTCATCCCCGGTGGAAAGGTGATGGGCACGAGCTGGGACGTCCGCGTCCGTGCCACCGGATCATCATCCCGCTTGATGATGCAGCGGATCTTCCCCTGCACATCGCCCGTGCTCCGGTTCATCACCGTCAGGATGGCGGTGATCCTCTGACTGCGCCATTCGGCGATGTAGGGACTCGGGCGCGCCGACACCTGGAGCGATGCCGTGAGTTGGGCACGCATCGGTGCGGGAAACACCGACATCACCACCATGATGATGAGTGCGGGATGAAGCACACAGGCCATCCCTCGAATGCTGGTGGAAAGCATGGAAACCTCCTGAAAATGCGGTGATGGAGACCTCGTGATGTGTGGCTGCCGGACCGGCACCTCGGAGTGGCATGAGGCCTGACCCACCACGCGGGATGCGCGGTGGTGTGAGGGCGGACGTTCTGATTGCATCATGGTGACTCGTCCTTCGTGATGACGATGCACGCGGGCCGGTGTGAAGGGATCGGAACCGGTGTCCGATGTGTGATTTCCGCTACCCGTCGGAACGGCCCGCCGCTTCCGCCGCTCCACGGTGACCGGCAGACAGATGCCTTGTGGCAGAGCCGGGATGGGCGGTGTCGAAACGGATGAGGGCAAGTCCAGGGCCGTCGTGGGCGGCAGTGACGCAGACCGTGTCGCCAAGGCGCTGCATCCACGTGCCCGTGAGGCGGGCGGCCTCATGGACATGCCCGTGGAGCGTCATCAGTGGCTGGTGCCGCTCGATCCACATCCGCAGGGCCCTGCTTCCGATGTGCACATCGAGTGGGACGCCATCCGCGGTTCTGCCATCCAGAGCGGCGCGATCGAGGGCGGTGCCATGGGGCGGCGAATGAAACAGGCAGATCGTGTCCTGCATGCCGACGGAGTCGATCAGCGTGTCGAGATCCGTCGCGATGGTGGAGGAGATCACCTCGCTGCGATCGACCTCCACCGTGAAGCGCCCATCCTCGGGGGCGATGCAGCCCGGCAGCAGATGGTGCGTGATGTCGTGGCGCTCCCAGTCCTTGAGCAGGAAGGGTGTGGGGGGGACATACGAATAGCCGAAAAACCTGATGCCTCCAATGATGACACATCGCCCATGGAGATACTCCCATACACCCTCGGCCTGCACGCGCAGCATGTCACCCTCGATGCGTCTGCCATCGTCGTTTCCCAGAATGATGAGCACGTGGGGATACCTGTCCTTCATCCCCTCCCGAAGAGCGCGGAACCATGGCACGAGCCGGCTCCACAGGAATTCCGGATGCACCTGCTCGCGCGGTTGGCCCCGCGTCATCCGATGAGGGAACAGATCACCTCCCATGAGGACAACGTCGGGCGCCTCGCGTTCGATGGCAGCGAACAGCGCTTCATATCGATCGACATGACCATGGAGATCCGAGACGAACAGGCAGTGCATTGGGCTCACGTGGAGGAAAGCACAAAAGTAACGAAAGAATTCCGCATTCACACTGCCATTCTTCTGGCTGGCGCGCAGCCATGCCTCCCCTCCCGCCCTCCTACCCACTGCGTGCATGGTGGCGTTTCATCGTGTTTTTGCCGTACATTGCACCATAATCACTCTGGCATTGCGAGCATGTTCCATAGACCACACCTCCACCGCGTGATCCGGCAAATCTCCCACCTGTTCCCCCTCTGTCTTCTGATCCTTCTCCCCCTCCAGCATGGTGCGGCGCAGACCGTCCCCCCACCCACCTCGTCGGAAGCCCTGCGTGAAGCGCCCCTCCCCACTCCGGCGATCCCGGCCGATCTCACACCCGTGAACTTCACGTTCTACGGCGCCATGCCCTTCATCCGCCGCAGCCGCGACCTGGACACCTCCGGCGCATGGATCGATCGTGCCAACCCGATGCTGAAGTTCTTTGTTCGTCGGGATGGAATGCACAAGATCACACGCGACTTTCTCGTCGGTGCTGGCGTGGATCCGGCAACCCTCGATCCATCCACCATGGCGCTCTATCGCAAGGGACGGCAGGTGGCCCTGTACCCCGTCGGCATGGAGGATGGACGCTTCGACGAGGCCGATTATCTCCTGTTCATCGGGCAGCGAAACCGTGACGAGGGGGACTACCGCGCCGTCCCGCTGAACCCGGATTCCCTCTATCCCCAGTACCTCGACAAGTACACCGATTCCTGCGCCTACTTCCTGCGCTTCGGCGTGACGAACCCGCTGCGCATCACCAATGCTCCCGCGTCCAGCGCACCTTCCAAGGATTCGCTCACCTGGCATGTGATGAGCCTCCATCTGGAGGAGGACAACGCCCTCACGTTTCTCTCCCAGAACACGCATCAGAATCTCAACCCCGAATGGACCATCGTGGACAGTTGGATCATGAACTCCATGCAGCCTGGCAACCTGGTGAGAAAGGCGCTCATGGCAGACAACATCATCCCCAATCGGATATGCTCACTCCTCATCAGGATGGGAAGCCTTCAGGGGAAGACGAACGTGACACCGAATCATCGCGTCCGTGTGCGTTTCACTTCCACCACATGGTTCGATTCGCTCACGTTCAACACCAACCAGCAGGTGGTGATGCGATCCGCCGTCCCATCCAACTATGTGAAGGTGTTCCCCGATACACTGCATGTCGAGAGCGTGAATGTTCAGCAGGGTTACTCGTCGTTGTATCTCGACTGGATCGATCTCGATTACCCGCGCTGGCTCGTGGCCCGGCAGGGACAGCTCCAGTTTTCCATCGATCCGTCGATGCCCAGGGGGCCGCGCAACATCGCCGTCCGCACCATTGCCGCAGCAGGAAGGGTGGATGCCTTCCGAACGCGCAATGGTGGCACCCAGCGCATCACCTCGGCATCGTTTCTCCCCGACACGCGGACGCTGGTCGCCATCGACTCGGTGACCGAGGGCGACGAATACCTCTTCGTCGCGCACGACAGCTGCCTCATCCCGACCTCGCCCTCCATGGTGCGCTTCTCCGCGGACCGCACACCCCAGCAGCAGGGGCGCTACGTCATGCTCGCCCCGCAGAAACTCCTCACCGAGGCCCGCGACTATTGCAGCTTCGTCGCGAATGCCTACGCCACCACGGCCGTGGCCGTGCCGGTGGAGACGCTCTACGACGAGTATGCCTTCGGCAACTACAACCCCGAGGTGATCAAGCTGTTCGTGCTTGATGCCATGGTGCGCTGGCGGCAGGCACAGCCGCTGCATCTCGCCCTCTGCGGCGACGCCAACCTCAACATGAAGGCCCGCACCGGCGACTATCGCGAAACGCTTGTCCCCACCTATGGTGTCCCTTCAACTGATCTCTGGTTCGTGTGCTTCGATTCCGCATTTGTCCATCAATCCCTGTATGTCGGAAGAATCCCCGTGCGGACAGGCGCCGAGCTTGCGGCGTATCGTGACCGCCACCAGCGGCATCTCACACAGAAGCCCGACATGTGGACGAAGTCCCTCATCCTCTTCTCCGGCGGCGAGTACTTCGAAAACGATCAGCAGCTCCAGGCCTATCAGGACATCAACCGGAACGTGATCTCCCTTGCTGTGACACCGGCACCGTTCGCCGGCCGCGCCCAGCATTTCTACAAGACGGCTGTGCCACCCACGAACTTCGGCCCGTTCACGTCGGCCTTCGTCCAAAGCGTCATGGACGAGGGCGCCCTGGCCATCTCCTTCAGCGGGCACTCGGCCTCCACACTGTGGGACAACTCCATCACCGATCCCGCCCAGCTCTACAACGTGCACCAGCGCGGATCGTTGATCACCGACTTCGGATGCGCATCGGCGCAGTTCGCCCTGCCCGACGTCATGTCCTTCGGCGAACGCAACCTCGTGACCCCGTCGGCCCAGGCCCTCGCCTACATCGGCAACACCACCTTCGGCTACCTCGCCACCATGTCCATCCTCCCCCCGATCTTCTACGGCGCGCTGCTGCGCGACGGGCATCCGAACCTGGGGCAGGCCCATGCCGTTGCACGCCGCCGCCTGCTCGGGACCTACGGCGAGGGACCGATGACGAACAACACCGCAGCGATGTCGGAACTGCTGGGCGATCCCATCATCACACTGCAGATTCCGCAGAAGGTGGAACTGGCCGCGAGGCGTGAATGGATCGCGCCCCAGTCCGAGATCTTCACGGATGCCATGGACACGCTCCGCTTCCGGATGATCTATGCGAACTTCGGAAAGTCCGTGGCCGACACCTTCAGCGTCCGCATCGAGGACCGCAGCGACACCACAAACCCCTCGGTGCAGTTCATGACGCGCCGCATTCCAGGGCTCCTCGACACGCTCTTCATTGCCGTCCCCTCCAACCGCATCACCGGCACCCGGCACCTCACTGTGACCCTCGATGCCTTCAACTCGGTGGTGGAGGATGACAAAACGAACAACACTGCGGACTACCAGTACGAGGTCCTCTCCACGCTTGTCTCCATCGTGAATGCCGATGCTGTGGACATGTCGCTTGGCTGGAGAAACCATGCGCTGCTCAACCCGCTCCTTTCACCCGGCCCGGTGAACAACGTCATCTTCGAGTTCGACACCGACCCCGCCTTCCCCTCGCCTGTGCGCATGTCCGTGCCGTATGGAAAGACGGTGACGCGTCTGGGGACGCCACCCGCTCTGCAGCCCGACAGGCATCATTTCTGGCGGGCCATCCTCGACGCGCCGGACCAGAAGTACATCGGGCCGTTTCAGGCATGGAGTGGTGACCAACGCGCCCCCTTTGTCCAGCGTGATTCCCTCTCCTTCATCGCCGGTTCCATCAGCAATGGAAGCATCGATTCTGCTGGTGTCACACTCCGGCCTCCGCAGCGCGCCATCTCGGTGGTCTCCGCCGGGACAATGGATGGCAACCTCGCGGCGATCCTTGTCGATGGCGTCAACGTGCTGGGAACGAACGCCATCGCCGGCTATGGCATCGCCGCATTCGATGCGACAACGATGCGTCTGAAGGAACAGCGCATTTTTCTGACCAATGTCACCGAGGAGGAAGCCGACTCGATGGCGGCATTCATCGGGCGGGCGACATCGTCGGACTATCTCGTGATCACTGCCGGAGGTGATCCGCGGCGAAACCGCGACCGCTTCGCCGCCGCCTTCAGGGCACTGGGGGCCAGACGCATCGACAGCCTCGCCGACAATGCCTCCTACATGCTCGCCGGCCGGCCCGGCGCCGCTCCCGGATCAGCGGTGGAACGCTGGCTTGCACGCGGACTCGGGCGCGTCCAGTTCGACTCCGTCTACGCCGCACAACAGGACACCGTTGTCATCAAATCCCCGCTCATCGGCACGGCGGCTGCATGGCGCAGCGTGTATGCCGTGCATGCATCGACCAATCCCCCGGCACAACTGTTCAAATTCAGCGGCCTCGACAGCACGGGCACGGCAATGTTCTACATGGAGCGTCGCACCATCGACAGCATCGACATTGCGACCATTGATGCACGGCAGTTTCCCATGCTCTCCATCACCACCCTCCTCCTGCCCGGGATCAGCACGGTGCAGCCCCGCCTGGGCATGCTTGGCGTGGACTACCTTCACCTCCCGGAGCTGGCGTTCAACTACCAGTCCCTCTCCATGGCAGAAGACACCGTGGACATGGCACAGAGCAACGACTTCGCGCTCGGCATCCTGAACGCCGGCGAGGTGGCCGCGCCCCCCGTCCCGGTTGACGTGGAGCTTCTGACCTCCGACAACCGGCGCGTCCCGCTTGCAGCCATCAACACGCCGACGCTGGCGCCCAATGCCTGGTTCGACACCACCATCACGGTGCCCGGCCTGCTCCAGACAGGGCGGCAGCGCGTGATCTGCCGCATGAACGCGAACCAGGTGGTGAAGGAACAGTTCACCACGAACAACACCTATGTTCTCGCCTATGAGATCCGACGCGACACCACGCGCCCGACGCTGACGGTGACGCTCGACAGGCTGCCACCCATCGACATGGATTTTGTGCGGCCCACACCGGAGATTCACGTCACGCTTTCATCGAAATATGGGATCATCACCGAGCAGGACCGCTTCACCCTCCGGCTGAACGACACGCTCATCACACCGGGCGATCCACGCGTCATCTTCACACCCGGCACCGGCAGCGCACCTGCCGAGCTCCACTTCACCCCGGAGCTGGTCGATGGCATTCATGAACTCGCCGTCAACGGCCGCGACAATTTCAACAACAGCGCCTTCGATGTGGACTACCGCTGGCATGTGCAGGTGAACCACACACCGGCGCTGCGCGAGATCATGAACTACCCGAACCCGTCGTCTGGAGCCACGGCGTTCACCTGGATCGCCACCGGCGAGGCGCCACCCGAGGAGGTCACCGTGAAGATCTTCACGGTGAGCGGGCGGCTCATCCGCCTCATCCGGGCAACGGAAGCGGATCTGCGTCTCGGCTTCGACAGCCTGCCCTGGGATGGGCGTGACGAGGATGGTGACCTCCCCGCCAATGGTGTCTACTTCTACAAGGTCATCTCCCGCATACGCGGCCAGCAGTTCGAGTACATCGGCAAGCTCGCCGTGCTCCGCTGACGCGCGACCATGGCTTCCTCCGCGCCGCAGACGTCTGCACCGGCGTGCGGCGGTGGTTTCCCGTCACGATCAGGGATCGTGCCGTCGTTGGTTCAGCATCCACTGGTAGAGCCCGGGGTTTGCATACGTCGCCGTCCAGGAGTCATGGCCGACACCGGGGTAGATTGTGCAGCGGACATCGGCGCCGAGCTCCCGGAGAGCCTTCTCCATGCGCCTCGTGGGGCCGACGGGCACTAGATCGTCATCCTCACCATGGAAGAGCCAGACGGGGATGTGGCGCACCGCCGCGGCATTGGCGACGAGGCCCGTGCCACAGACAGGCGCGAGCGAGGCGAAGCGACGGGGTTCCGCATATGCGAGATTCCAGACGGCAAAGCCCCCCATTGACAGGCCGGTGAGATGGATGCGGTCGGGATCAACACGGTAGTGCGCCTCGATGTGATCAAGCAGGGCGGAGAGCTGCGGTACGGACCATTGTTCCCCTGCGGGGCATTGCGGGGCGACAAGGATGAACGGGAAGCGCCCGCCCTCCAGGATGCGACGTGGCGGGCCATGGCGCATGACGAGGGAGAGGTCCGAACCTCGTTCACCAGAGCCGTGGAGGAAGAGCACAAGCGGCCATGCAGCATCGGTGCTGTCGTACCCGGGGGGAAGATACAGGAGATACTCCCCCTCCGCCTGGATGATGACCGGGCGGGCGAAGCTCTCGCGCAGCAGGATGGTGGAATCCGGTGACTGACTCAGCAATGGTGCCATGGGGAGCAGGAGAAGGAGCAGGATGAAGCGCATGAGTACGGGACCGGTCTGTGTGGTGGTGGAAGGATGCTGATGGACGGGGGAGCCCCGGTGTGATGGCGTGCGATAACGATGAGAGGCTGACCCGGTGCAGACCGGATCAGCCTCTCGCTGGTCGGAATGATGGGTTACTTGGCGAGGACGAGCTTGATGGACTTGTTGAAGGTGAGTCCGGATTCCACGCCCTGCATGCTGATGGTGGCGATGTAGTTGCCGCTCTGGAGGGCGGAGCCATCGAAGGTGGTGTTGAATTCACCGGCCTCGACGCGGGCGTTCACCAGTGTGGCCACCGTCCTGCCGAGCACGTCGGAGACGACGAGCTGAACGTTGCTGGGTTCGGGCACGCTGTAGCTGATCTTCGTCGACGGGTTGAACGGGTTCGGATAGTTCTGCTGCATGTCGAAGGTGAGCGTTGATGCCTCGATGCCGTCCTTCGATGTGGGATGCGAGCGCATCCAGTTCAGCTTGACGCCGACATAGTCGAAGTTGTTGATCAGGCCGTTTCCATCCGCATCCATGTAGCAGCCCTCGGGGGTGAGCCAGGGCACGGACGCCTGCGGTGTCCAGTTCAGGAAGGCGAGGGGAAGCGGATCGACCATGTAGCGCGCCGGACCGACAAGCCAGTCCGTCCGCTGGTTGGCATCGTACAGATACTTGTTGAGAGACTTGCGATCACCGTAGTTGACGGCACCATCGTTGTTCACATCGCCCGGCCACACCACGCAGGGAGTCGTTCCCGGATGCACGAGCATGAGCGTCCCCTTCGGCAGCGAGAAGTTGTCGTAGTTGCCGCAGGAGTTCTTCGAGGTGATGGTGGTGGAGATGCTGTAGAACCCCGGTTCGAGCGTGGACGGCAGGTTGATGGCCTGCGAGCCCGAGAGGATCTGTCCGGCAAGCTTGGTGTCGTTGACGACGGCGATGAACTTGGACGTGGGGATCGTGGGTGTCGGGGCACCGACCTTCTCGAAGGTGATGGTGGCGGTGAAGTTGGATTCCGCGGTCGGGTAGTTCAGCGAGTACTTCGCATAGACGGTGCTCGGAAGCTCGGCGAATGCGATGGGCGTGCCGGCTGCGTCGGTGAATTCCATGGTGGCAATGTTCGCCGGGAATGAGCACGGCGGGGCCACATAGATCTCCACACGGCCGATGC
>CAYUYM010000105.1:0-12435 GCA_964449305.1 uncultured Chromatiales bacterium
CCACCACGGTAGCCGCCCACCCAGAGCCCGCCGACGAAGATGTGCTCAATGCCCGAACCGGCAGGGTACTCGCAGTTCGGCTGATAGGGCCAGCGGTTGAAGCCGTGCCCGATCGTTCCGAAGTTCGTGATCGTCATCCGGAGACTGCCGATGCTGGTGAATTTCGACTCGTCGTCGTCGAGGGATTTCGTGAGTTTCGTCGGCTGTTGCTGGGCGGATGCCCCCGCAGCAGCGATGACGAACAGCAGAAGGAGGGGGAGGTGTTTCAAATGGATGGTGCCCCGGCTGGGAGTTCAGAAAGTGGCGGCCGCATGCATTCGGATGACCGGATACATGCGGCCGAACAGCATCGAAAAGTAGGGCACCCGTGGGAGAAAAACAAGGCGGCACACATCTCCAACCCCTTCAAACATTGGAGGTTTGGCGTTTTCCGTTGCGATCCGCAACCTTCGGACGTAGTTTCGTATGATGCCATGGCGCATGTTCAAGCGTCACTTTTCTCGTCCATCCATCCAGGAGCGTTCGCCCATGAAATTCCGTCCGATGTGTCGCCTCATCGTTGCGATGCTGGCGATCCCGTGTGTCATGCAGGCGCAGGAGCTTCCGAAGGTTTCCTTCGAGAAGTTCAAACTCGCCAACGGCCTCGAGGTGATCTTCCATGTGAACAAGAAGATCCCTGCCGTCACCGTCAATCTCTGGTACCATGTCGGTTCCAAGAACGAAAAACCCGGGAAAACCGGTTTCGCCCATCTCTTCGAACACATGATGTTCCAGGGCTCGAAGAATGTGACGGGCGAATACATCAGCCTCGTCGAGGAGGCCGGCGCCAACCTCAACAACGGTGGCGTCAACGGCTCCACGTCCGAGGACAGGACGAACTATTTCGAAACCGTGCCGAGCGGTTCCCTTGAGTACATCCTCTGGCTCGAGTCGGACAGGATGGGCTTTCTCATGGATGGCATGACAGGGGAGAAGTTCAAGAACCAGCAGGACGTCGTACGCAATGAAAAACGGCAGGGTGACAACGAGCCTTACGCCAAGGTCGAATACCTCGTCGCCGATCATTTCTACCCTGTCGGCCACGCCTATGCGCACACCGTCATCGGCTCCATGGAGGATCTCACCAACGCCACACTCGACGATGTGAAGGACTTCTTCTCCACATGGTACACCCCCAACAACTGCACCATCTCCCTTGTCGGCGATTTCGATCCCGTCGAGGCGAAGCGCCTCGTGGAAAAGTACTTCGGTCCCATACCCCCGGGACCGGCCCTCTCACGGCCGCGCGTCGACATCCCGACACTCGCGCAGACCAAGGTGATCCATGCGACGGACCGCGTTCCACAGGCTCGCATCTACCTGTACTATCCCGTGCCGCAGATGTATGCGAAGGAGGAGGCCCCGCTCGATTATGCAGCGAACGTCCTGGGTCGTGGACGCGGGTCCCGCCTCTACCGCCGCCTCGTGCGCGAACTGCAGCTCGCCTCCGATGTCAGCGTCAATGATGCGATGAAGGAGGTCAGTGGCGAGTTCACCATCATCGCAACTGCCCGCCCCGGTGTGAAGCTCGAGGACATCCGCAGGATCATCGACGAGGAGGTCGCAAAGCTCGCCGAGGATGGCGTCACCTCCGCTGAATTGCAGCGGGAGAAATCACTCACCTCCATGCGCATGATCTCCGCACTTGAACGCCTCGGCGGATTCGGCGGCATCAGCGACATCCTCAACGGTTACAACACCTTCTGTGGTACTCCGGATTATGGACAGGAGGACTTCAATCGCTATGCCCGCGTCACGACGGATGATGTCCAGAGAGAATTCCGGAAATGGATCGCCGGCAGGCCGCGCCTCGAGATCCACCTCGAGCCCGAGGCATCGTCCCGGGCCGACCAGCCGGAGTTCGATCGCTCGAAACCGCCTGTCATGAGCGACAAGTCGGACTTCACCGCCCCCACTGTTCAGCGGCAGACACTCGACAACGGCCTCGAGGTGGTGGTGTATGAGAACCATGAGATCCCGAAGGTCACGTGCCGCCTCCAGACCAAGATCGACAACCTCCTCGAGCCGACCGAAAAGGCTGGGGTGAGCTCCCTCACTGCAGCCATGATGGACAAGGGGACGAAGTCCCGCAAGGCGGAACAGATCACAGACGAAATCGAGGCTCTTGGTTCGACGATCGGTGTGGGTGGCGGCAAGACCGGAAGCGGCATCAGCTTCACCTCACTGACAAAGAACCTGGATCCGACAATGGAGATCGCCGCCGATGTGCTGCTCAATCCGATCTTTCCGGAAAAGGAGCTCGACCGCCTGAAGAAGCAGTACCTCGACGGCATCCTGCGTGAGAAATCCAGCCCGAACGCTCTCGCCTCGCGCACCTTCATGCGTGAACTGTTCGGCCCGACCCACCCGCAGGGCTTTTCGAGCAGGGGAACGGAAAAATCGATACCGACAATCAGCGTCAGCGATCTCCAGAAGAACCATGACATCTTCTGGCGGCCCAACAACGCCATTCTCTCCTTCGCCGGAGACATCACACTCGAGAAGGCTGTCGCACTTGCCCGCCGGCATTTCTCGGGCTGGAAACGTGGTACTCTCCCGACCATCGACCTCAAGGCAACCACCGCCCCCACCGGCCGCACCATCCTGCTCGTGGACAAGCAGGATGCGCCCCAGTCCGTGATCATGATCGGAGGGCTCGCCCCCGATCGCTTCTGCAAGGATTACCAGGCCATCGAGGTCATGAACAACCTCTTCGGCGGTTCCTTCTCCTCCCGCCTCAACATGAACCTCCGCGAGGACAAGGGCTATACCTACGGTGCGGGCTCGTACTTCATGATGGACCGCTATTACGGCAGTTGGATCGCTTCTTCCAGCGTCCAGACCAAGGTCACCGTCCCGGCGATCGAGGAGTTCCGAAAGGAGATTCTCGGCATCACTGGCGCCATCCCAGTGAAGGAGGCCGAACTCGACGCCATCAAGAAGAACATGATCCGGAGCTACATGCAGAACTTCGAGACGTCGGGTGCCGTCCTCGGCGAGATCCTGCCGCTGATCACCCTGGGCCTGCCGCTCGACGAGCTGGCATCCTTCCCCAAGACGGTCGCTGCCCAGACTCCGTCCTCTGTCACGGCCATTGCGAAGAAATACGTCGACTTCGATCATTCCATCATCGTGGTCGTCGGAGACCTCACGAAGATCGAGAAGCCCATCCGCGACATGAACCTCGGCACCGTGAAGGTGGTGGACGCGGACGGAACGGTTCTCCGCTGACACCGCGACTCCTGCTCATGCAGCCCCGTGGATCCCAGTGGTTCACGGGGCTGTCGCGTTTCACGCATGGGCCTTCCCGCGGCATGCTGTGGGGTACGCCGGCGATGCTGGAGATTTTCCCGAAGGCGTGCATATTGCAGGCGCACAAGGACACGGACCGCCCATGATCACCGCCACGAATCTTACACGCCGCTTCGATGCCATCACCGCGGTCGACGCCATCTCCTTCGACATCGCCGCAGGGAGCATCACTGGTTTTCTCGGTCCGAATGGCGCAGGGAAGACGACCACGGTCCGCATGCTCACGGGGATGCTGGCACCGACGTCGGGCTCGGCCACGGTGGCCGGCTGCGACATCGTGGAGCAGACGCTCGAGATGAAGGCCCGCATCGGCTATGTCCCCGAGTCCGGCGCGCTCTACGAGGTGCTGACACCGGCGGAGTACCTCGACTTCATCGGCAATCTCCATCACATTGATGCCGCGACCATCGACCGACGCAGCCACGAGCTGGCCGGCCTGCTGAGTCTGGAGACGACGATGAACCAGCGGCTCGCAACTTTGTCCAAGGGCACACGCCAGAAGGTGGTGATCGCCGCGGCGCTGCTGCATCGTCCGGATGTCCTGTTCCTCGACGAGCCGCTGAACGGGCTCGACGCCAATGCCGCGATGATCGTGAAGGAGCTTCTGCGGCAGATGGCACAGCAGGGGAGGACGGTGTTCTTCTGTTCCCACATTCTCGAGGTGGTGGAACGCATCTGTGACGAAGTGATCATCATTGATCACGGGCGCATCGTTGCACGCGGAAGTGTGGACGCCCTTGTCCGGCAGTGCGGCGTGAGCACCTTCGAGCAGGCCTTTCGCGCCCTCACCGGCGGCGGCGATGCCGGTACAATGGCGCGGGAGTACCTCGAGGCTCTGGATCGCGCATGATGGCGGGCGGGGATCACCCGTGGAGGGGATTCGACCTGCGGCAATGGCGCGCCCTTTTCTCCGTGATGCTCAAGGTGGACATGCGTGCGGGGTTCACCACCACCTCGCGTGCCACCGCCACAACGGTGCGACGCTTCGGCCCCTTTCCCGGTCTGATCATTGTGCACTTCTTTCTCGGCGGGCTCCACGCCCTGTTCTACCTGCGCTTCCATTCCGAGCTCCTGATGGCGCTGTTCTTCCATGCGTCCCTGGCCATGGTGACGGCGACCGCCGTGATGGTGGAGTTCCATTCCATCATCATTGCGCCTGAGGATGCATCCGTGCTCGGATCGCGTCCGGTGCATCCGCACACATTCCATGCAGCACGACTTGCCAACATCCTCTTCTACACCGGCGTGATCGCCCTGTCCCTGGCCACTCCTCCCATGATTGCACTGCTCATTCCATTCAGCGGGGCGGGGGTGCTGCGGGCCTTGGCGCTCATGGCCGGCTCGCTCCTCAACAGTGCGGGCACGGCGCTCACCCTGGTTCTCGTCTACACCGCTCTTCTCCGGGTGGTCCCGGTGTCGGGATTGAAGCGTGTGGCGGGCTACATACAATTCGGGATGTCGTTCGTGATCTACGGCGCAGGCATGGCGACGGCCGCGCTGCTGCGGCAGCAATCGCTGCCCATCGTCGACCCCTCAGCCCCGGGGATCCTTGCCGCTGTGCCGCCGATGTGGTACGCATCGTGGGTGGCGTTTGCGGATGGCACGCAGTCGCTGGCGATTCCAGCCTTCGCAGTGGCCGGCCTGCTCGCACCGCTCCTGCTTGCATGGGTCTCAGGCACACGTCTGACGCTTGACAACGCGGCACGGCTTGCGGAGACCTCTGCCACAGGCGCCGCCACCGCCGGGAGGCGCGGCGCTGTTCACCGCTCCCGCAGCACCCGTGCACCGGAGCGACGCGCACTCATGCTTCTTGTCACGCGTCACTTCACGCACGACACCAGATTCCGCCTCTCGATTCTGTCGATCATCCCCATCACCGCCATGTTCCTTGTCTCCGAGCTGCGGGAGGGATACGTCCTGCCCGATCCATTCATCGGCAGTGGGGGGGCGTTGGGGTCCGCGGATCCGCTGGTGGTCGCCGTGCTCTTTCTCCCGCTGATGCTCAAGCTTGCGATGACGCGTGCGGACAGCCATCAGGCCTCATGGGTGTTTCGCGGCATCGCCGTGGATCACGCCCGTGTGGTGTTGGCCGGCAGGCGCGTGCTGCTCGAGCTGTTTCTTCTCCCCCTGCTCGCACTGCTCATCACCGTCTATTCCATGATGTTCGGATCACTGGCGCATGCGCTGCTGCACGGGGTGACCCTCGGCCTGATCGGGCATCTGTTTCTCCAGCTCGAGTTTCTGTGGCATCCGCATCCGCCCTTCTCACGCCCCGTCCCGAAAGGGCAGCGGACATCAGCGATGCTCACCACCATGATCCTGAGCCCGTTTTTCGCGGTCGTCGCAATGCCGTTCATCAATGGCTTCATCTACCCGGTTCCGCTGTGGCATGGCCTCATGCTTGTACTCCTCGTCGCGGCGACAGGGCTGACTGAGTGGCTTCTGCGGCGCCGCGCACGCGCCACGCCTGACGACTGACCACAGCCTTGCATCCGCGGGACGATTTTTTGTACCTTCCGGCAACCTCACTCAACACCAGGATGCGTATGAAAGCAATCATTATGGCGGGTGGTTTTGGGACACGTCTCCGTCCTTTGACGTGCAACATCCCGAAACCCATGGTGCCCATGGCCAACAGGCCGATGATGTGGCACATCGTGAATCTTCTGAAGAAACATGGTTTCCGGGATGTCATCTCTCTGCTCTTCTACCACCCGGAGGTCATCCGCAATTACTTCAACGATGGCCATGATTTCGACATCAGCATGCAGTATGTGCAGGCGGAGGCAGACTATGGGACGGCGGGGAGTGTCCGCAACGCCCAGGAGAAGATCGGGGACGACCCGGTCATCATCATCAGCGGGGATGTATTGACGGATTTTGATCTCACCGCCGCCGTGGAATTCCACCGCAGCCGCGGGGCCGATGCGACGCTTGTCCTCACGCGTGTTCCCAACCCGCTCCAGTTTGGTGTGGTGATGACGGACGACGAGGGCAACATCACCCGTTTCCTCGAGAAGCCATCGTGGGGGGAGGTGTTCAGCGACACGATCAACACCGGCATCTACATCATTGAGAACCCTGTGCTCAAGATGATCCCGTATCGTGAGGACTTCGATTTCAGCAAGAACCTCTTCCCAATGATGATGGCGGAGGGCATGCGGTTGTGCGGATACATTGCGGAGGGGTACTGGAAGGATGTCGGCAACCTCAACGAATACCAGGAGGCGGCGATGCACTGCCTCGACGGCTCGGTGCGCATCGACATGGACGGAACGCGCAGCGGCCGTGCGTGGGTGGGGGAGAACAGCGATGTGCCGGCCGTGCTCCAGGCCGGCGCGGGGCAGGTGCTGATCGGCGCCAACTGCCGCATTGCAGCATCGGCCCGCATCATCAACTCGATGATCGGCAACAATGTGACCGTCCACGACGGCGCCATCATCCAGAACTCCGTGATCTGGGATGGCTGCACCATCGAGGAGATCACCCAGATCGCCAACAGCGTTGTCGGTTTCGACACACGGATCCATGCGGGGGTGACTGTCGCCGACAACGTCTTCATCAGTGACCGCTGTGAGATCGGGCAGGGGGCCATTCTTCGGCCCAACATCAAGCTCTGGCCTGGAAAGGTGGTGGAGGAGGGGGCGGTGCTGTCCAAGAGCCTCGTGTGGGAGGACAAGTGGCTGAAGGAGCTTTTCACCGATGCCCGCATCACCGGCTCGACGAATGTCGAGATCAACCCGGAGTTTGGTGCCAAACTCGGTGCCGCCCTTGGCGCCTCGATCGGGCGCGGGCGCAACATCCTCGCGAGCCGTGATCCCGATGTCGCCACACGCATGATCAAGCGCGCCATGATCAGCGGCCTCATGTCGTCGGGCGCGAACGTGTACGACATGCAGACCACGGTGATCCCCATCGTCCGGCAGGCGCTGCGGAGTGGCAAGTACTCCGCGGGTTTTCATGTCCGCAAATCCCCGTTCGACCATCGCATGCTGGACATCATCTTCTTCGATGGGGATGGCAAGGATCTGCCGCAGGGGCGGACGAAGACCATCGAACGGCAGTTCTTCTCCGAGGATTTTGAACGCGCCGCCTTCAACGAGATCGGACATCTGGGCTTCCCCGAGCGGTCCAACGAATCCTACATCGACCGTTACTTCTCGGTTCTGGATGTCGATGCCCTGAAATCGCGGCAGCTCAACGTGGTGATCGACTACTCCTGCGGCATTGCCTCCACCATCTTCCCGAACATCCTCGGCAGCCTTGGTGCGCAGGTCGTGTCGCTCAACGCCTACCTGGACCCCGCCCGGCTGTCACGCAGCACACAGGAATTCCGTGACGCCTGCGCCCATGTGTCGCGCATTGTCACCTCCCTCAACTACGACGCGGGCTTCCTCATCGATGCCGGCGCCGAGAAGATCTTCATGGCGAAGGGGGATGGTGAATTCTTCACCGACGATCGCCTGCTGAGTGTCGTGACCAAGCTCTTTCTCGAGTACAGCCGGGTCAAGGGCCGCGAGGTGAAGACGATCGGGACACCGGTGGGCGCGACAGCCGAGGTGACGCACCTTGCCCGCGAGTATGGTGTCGCCGTCGAATACACCACGAATGCGCACTCAGGCATGATGAACGCGGTGCTCGCGGATCCTGGCATGGCCTTCGTCGGCGGGACGCGTGGGGGCTTCATCTTCCCTGAGTTTCTCTTCGCCACCGACGCCATGTTCAACATCGCACGCATCCTCGAGATGATGGCCGTCACCGGCATGACCCTCTCGGGCATCGATGCGTCCATCGAACGCCTCCATTCCGGTTTCGTGGAGATCCCCTGCGTGTGGGACAAGAAGGGCAGGGTGATGCGCCATGCCATGAGGCATTCCGAGCAGTTCCAGCGCCTCCTGGTCGACGGCATCAAGATCCTCTTCGACGACAGGACCAGCGTGCTTCTCCTGCCCAGCAAGGAGCATCCCATCTTCACCGTGCACGCCGAGGCCTCCAGTCCGGATCGGCGCGATGCACTGCTTGCGGAATACCAAGAAAAAGTTGTTCAATGGCGCGATAATTTTTAAGTTTGTTCGATTTTCTCCCTCACCATCCAACGTGAACTCATGAAAATTTCCAGCATTCTCACTGAAGATCTGATCCGGGTCAATCTGCCTGGCACGACAAAGGAAGAGGTCATCAACGGCCTCATCGACATCGCCGTGGAATCGCACAAGATCAAGGACGTGGATCGGGTCCGTCATTCGATCTTCGAGCGCGAGAAAATCATGTCCACCGGTGTCGGGAAGGGCTTCGCCATCCCGCATGGCAAGACTGATGCTGTCACGGACATTGTCGCAGCATTTGCCATCACCGAGCATCCCATCGACTATCAATCGCTGGATCATGAGCCTGTCCGCATGCTCTTCCTCCTCATCGGAAAGGACAGCCTGGTGGGGGCGCACATCAAGCTCCTGTCGCGCATCTCCCGCCTCATGAACAAGGACGAGCTCCGTGCCCGCCTCATGCAGACAAAGACCTCGGCAGATGTGTTGACGCTGCTCAAGGAGGAGGAGATGAACTACCTCGATGTATGAGGCAGCCGCGATGATTGAACCTCTCACGAAGGGCGGCAGATGCCGCCCTTCGTGTTTCACGGGTGTCAGCGTCCGGGAGCGCCTCCATCGGCGCGTTCCCGCAGGGAGGAAATGCACACGGCATTTCGTATCTTGAGGGTCATGAATTTCGCGATCGGAGAACCGCACCACCAACCCCAGGACACATGAAATTTCAATCCGTCAAAGGCACCAAGGACATTCTCCCCGGCGATGTGGAAGCGTGGCAGTGGATCGAGGGCATCTACCGCTCCACCATGCGCGATTTCGGCTTCCAGGAAATCCGGACTCCCATCTTCGAGGAGACGCGGCTTTTCTCACGGGGCATCGGTGAGGAGACCGACATCGTCGGCAAGGAGATGTACACCTTCACCGACATGGGCGGCACGTCTCTCACGCTGCGCCCGGAGATGACCGCCTCCGTGGTCCGCGCCTACATCCAGAACAGCCTCCACGCCCAGGCCCCCCTCCACAAGCTCTTCTACATCGGGCCGATGTTCCGCCAGGAGCGACCGCAGGCCGGGCGTCTGCGCCAGTTCCATCAGTTCGGCTGCGAGGTGATCGGGTCCCAGGAACCTGCCTGCGATGCGGAAACCATCATTGTCGCCGCGGAGTTCTTCCATCGGCTCGGTCTGCCCTTCCGTCTGTCCCTCAACTCCATCGGTGACGCCTCCTGCCGACCGGCATACCGCGCAGCGCTGCAGGCCCATCTGGCGACGGTGCAGGACCGCCTCACCGCAGAGTCACGGCGCCGCATGGAGACGAACCCCCTCCGCGTCCTCGACTCCAAAGCGGAACAGGACATCGCTGCGACCGCCGACGCACCAGGCATTCTGGACTTCCTGTCCGATGCCTCCCGCGAGCATTTCGACGTCGTGCAACGCCTCCTGACTCATGCCGGCATCGCCTTCACCATCGACCAGCGCCTCGTGCGCGGTCTGGACTACTACACAAACACCGCATTCGAGTTCACGGCAACGGGCCTCGGTTCACAGAATGCGATCTGTGGTGGCGGGCGCTACGATGCACTCATCGAAAATCTCGGGGGGAAGCCGACTCCGGCCGTGGGTTTCGCCGCCGGTGTCGAACGGTTGCTGATGACTCTTGCCTCTCTGGGGAGGCCCGAGATCCGAAACGAGCTCGGCGTCTACATCATCGGCCTCGACGATGCATCGCGCGACCTGGCGATGACGCTGGCACTCACGCTGAGGCGTGCAGGAATCACGACCGATCTCGATCTGCTGAAGCGGAGCTTCAAGTCCCAGATGCGCGATGCGAACCGGCTTGCGGCACGGCACACCGTGATCATCGGCGAGGAGGAACGCCGGCAGGGCAGGGTGATCGTGAAGCGCATGTCCGACGGGGAACAGACAGCTGTCGCTGTGGACGGACTCGTGACGCTTCTGTCGGCAGAGCAGGGAGGTGGCGGTGTTCCCACGCATTGACAAGGGACCGATCGAATATCGGCTGAACATCTGTCCCGCGCTGAACAAGCGCGACAAATCCCCCGTGATGCGTTTCCACTTTGAGACGGCGGAGGAGTTCCACTATTTCCAGTACCAGTTGAGCATTGAGACACGGGAAAAGCGCGGAACGATGGAATTCCGCATCAAGGGGCTGCGTCCACAGATTGTCACCATCCCGCAGGATGGCAACGCCATCGCTGATGTCGACGTGCCCTACCGGGAGGGACGCTTCCAGGTCAGCGTCACCAAGCCGGGCAACATCACGAACACCTTCACCATCGCCGTCGAGGCCGACCGCATCACGCTCGACACCATGGGCGAGGCACATCTCACCTTTCTTCACGTGAATGTCCAGGAGGATCAGGCATGAGGCCGGAGTTGTTTCACATCGGACCGATCGTCATCTACAGCTACGGATTCATGCTTGGAGTCGCCTTTCTGCTTGCGAACTGGCTGCTCACCAATGAACTCAAACGCCGCAATCTCGATCCCGCCCACGCAACGATGATCACCTTTCTCGCCCTGATCGGCGGGGTGATTGGTGCCAAGCTGTTTCATGTGCTGGAGAACTGGAACGAGTTTCTCGCCGAGCCAATGAAGACGGCGTTGTCCAGCGGAGGTCTCACCTGGTATGGCGGCTTCATCGTCGCCCTTGTCATCATCGCCGTCTACCTCAGGCGCAAGAAGATCCCGTTTCTGCTCCTCGCCGACATGACCGCCCCGGGCCTTGCCATCGGGTACGGGATTGCCCGCATCGGTTGTCAGCTCGCTGGTGACGGCGACTATGGCTGCCCGACATCGCTGCCATGGGCGATGTCCTACGAGTATGGTACCGTTCCGACGGCCTTCCGACTGGAAAATCCGATGGACCCGCACAGTCTTCGCATCCCGACGGAATGGGTCCATCCCGCTCCGTTGTACGAACTGGGGTTGGCCATCCTGGTCTTCACGTTCCTCTTTCGCCGCCGTGCCAGACCCATGCCCATTGGCAACCAGTTCGGATGGTTCCTCATCCTTCACTCCCTCTGCCGCTTCGTGGTGGAGATCATCCGCATCAATCCCGAGCTGTTTCTTGGCATGTCCCAGGCGCAGGTTATTTCCCTCGTTTTGATCGGATGGGGAGCGTACCTTGTGCGTCGCACCTCGGATGCCGGCGGTGCGCGCCTCCGGCAGGCCCGGTGATTCCGGCAGATTCCTTCACAGCAGTCACGAGCCCATGATACCACACCTCCGTCCGACTCTCACTCTCGCCGCATTTCTCCTCTTCACACACCCCGGCCATGACGCTCATGCACAGGCCATGGGAGGCGATGCCACACCAACCCTGCCAGCCCGGCTCACTCTTCCGACGGTGACCGTCGATCATCTGTCCAACGGTCTCACAGTGTTGTACACCAGGACGTCGGATCTCCCCATCGTGGAGTTGTCTCTGCTGGTGAAGGCGGGGACAAAGCATGAGCCGCTCCATCGCGAGGGGATCGCCAACCTGGCGCGCGTCACACTGCTCAACTCCGTCCCTGGCAATCCCATCGAGCGCATGAGCGCTGAGCTGACTGCACAAGGCTCCTCACTCTCGTCATCCACCACCTACGACTACACGGCATTCACCATCAAGGCTCTCGCACGCAACTTCCGACAGTCCGCCGATGTGCTGTCGAACCTCATCACTCGCCCGGCAATCGTGGGGGAGGGTGTGAACACCGCCCGCACCGCCATCCAGCAATCGCTCGTACGGTTGCGAGAATCGCAGGCGGCACGCGCCTCACGCGCCTTTCTCGCAGCCATGTTCGGCGCGGATCACTACCTTGCCCGCAATGCCTTCGGAAGCGTCACAACGCTGGACTCGGTGACGACCGACGACATCACCGCATTTGTGACCTCCTTCTACCGACCGGAAACTGCAACGTTGCTCCTGGCCGGGGGGGTGGATTACGCCGGCATCAAATCGCTCATCGAGGATCGCTTTGGTTCGTGGAAGCCCGCAGACGCCGTGTTGACGGCACCGCCGGATGCCCCCGTCGCAG
>CAYUYM010000106.1:0-12366 GCA_964449305.1 uncultured Chromatiales bacterium
AACCCGTGTTTTCACCGTGAAAGGGTGGCGACCTAGGCCTCTAGTCGATGGGAGCGCCGTAGTCCACAAACATACGAAACCCGGAGGTTTCTGGCAAGATCCCTAGCGGACGATGTTCACCTGGGCGCTGCGCACCGCCACGCCGTTCTGCACCATGGTGAGGATGTAGGATCCGGGGACGAGGCCGCCCAGCGTGAGCTGCTGCTGGTGCGTGCCGGGACCGAACTCCGCGGCGGCGATGTCGGCCACCCTGCCGCCAAGCGTTGTGTGGAGCTCGAAGCGCACCGAGGCGCGCGTTTCCAGCGTGAAGCGGATCGAGAGCGCCTCGCCCGCCGGGTTCGGGAACATCTCGAGCGTCGGTGTCTCCGGTGTCAGGCGCTCCACACCCGTCGGCGTTGCGCGGATGAACTGGTACCGCGTCTCCCGGCCGAAGTCGGGATTGAGCGTCTTCAACACGCTTCCCGAGGGCAGGCGCACCGTGCACGATCCCGTGCCGTCATTGTTTGCAAAGAAGGAGAGGCCGTTGTCGCCCGCATCGGTCAGCACGAACTCGTAGCAGCCGGGCGGGAGGCGCAGCGTGTCCTTGTAGATGAGGTTGTTGTTGAAATTGCCGCGTGTGTACACCGGCCTGCCCGTGTCATCGAACACCTGCATGAGCGATTCCCCACCGCGGGCATTCGTCTTCAACCACACCGCAATGTCGGAGGTGTGGACCGGCACCACATCGAAGGTCTCGCGGTGCGTGTTGTTGGATGCGTCCTCGTCCATGCCGCCGTTGGGGTTGCTGATGGTGGCCGTGAACACACCGCGGTTGAGCATGGCTGGCGCACCAAGGGCAGGCAGCACCACCTCGGCCGACTCGAGGAACTTCAGGCTCCCCGTCCATTCCATCGAGCCTGTGGCGCCTCCCATAATGCCGTAGTTGATGGTGGCAGAGGTCAGCGTCTGAGCCCCGTGGTTCATGATCACCACGCGCGGTCTCCCGCACGCGGGATTGAAGCGCGTGTTGAGCTTGAAGTTGCTCGGCTGGATCACCTCCTCGATCGCGGCATCGAGCTGGTGTGTCGGTTCGCCATAGGACACAAGTTGCGACTCGAACACATAGTTGCCATCGGGGTCGTAGGTGGTGTTGTAGTCCAGCGTCACCGTGTTGCCGGTGAGCAGCGGCGTGATGTCGAACTCCCTCGTGGTGCAGGGCATGCCGGGGCACCAGCCGGCGCGGTCATAGATCCACGTGCCGCCCTGCGGATACAGCGGATTCATGGCGCACTCCTGCAGGATCTCCCAGCTCCATTTCTTCACACCATCCACCAGCACACTGTGCGTGTTGGGGCAGAATTCCGCGCAGTTGTTGGTCGCGCCCATGCCATGGCCCGTCACCGTGGTGCGCAGCTTCACCATCTTCGCGGCGGGATCGAGCGTGATGGTTCTGGGCTGGACGCGTTGTTCCATCACACTGAGGCCGAAGTTTCCCTGCCACAGGTTCTCGATCTTCACCACCTCGCGATCCGGTGTGCCCTCGATGAACACGAACTTCAGATCGAGGAGCTCCTGCCAGTTGCCCGCGCTGATGTGGACCGAGTCCGCCAGCAGCGGCCGGAAGTCGGTGACGTCGTACACCCAGGTCCACCCCTCGCCCAGATCGAGGTTGATGCCATAGGGCGTGATGAAGCGACCGAGCTCGTAGCGGTTCACGATCTCGAACGGCGGGTCGTAATACGGGTGGTCGACGCGGATCATGGTGCCGGTGGGCCCGACAGTGACGCTGTCCACGATCCGGCCGCGGCTGTCGAACAGGTGACGCTGATAGGGTGCCCACACGTAGATGGTGTCGGTTGGGACGGAGGCATGGAGCGTGTCGTCGTAGCGGATCACCATCAACGGCGGCTGGGCTGTGGAATCGACCACCCAGGTGGTGTCGAACACCGACGTGAAGGTGCCCTGCTCAAACATCACCTCGGGGCGCAGCGGCGTGGTGGTGAAATCCTTCACGCGATCACCGCGGTACGAACCCCAGCGGGGCTGCCCCACCAGCGTTCCGGGATTGCCGCCATTCTGATCGAAGGCCTGGCCTCCCTGGGCCTCGTTGAAGGAATAGGCCGCCATGAGGTTCGCGTGGTTGGGGTGCGTTGCATCGAGGTGACGGTTCTTCCACGCACGGATGGTGGGCTGCGTCAGTTCCACGTTGTACACCGCGAAATCATCGATCGACCCACGGTAGAAATTGGTGCTCGTTGCGCTGCCTCCGATGGAGAAGGACGCGATTCGGCCCAGCGGGCGGATCATGCCGTTGCCTCCATGCCAGATCTCGCCGTTGAGGTACACCTTCATCTGCCCGGCGCCGGTGGTCTTCACAAAGGCCCAGTGGTTCCACTGGTTCTTGTACTGCGAACCGCTGTCCGTGAGGCGCTCCACGCGGTCGTAACCCGCGTCGTTTCCCGCGTCCCAGTACACATGCGCATCGCTCCAGGGCAGGTGGGCGTTGATCACGCGCTTGCCGGTCGCCGAGGCCGCCTCGAAGGCGGACGTGCTCACCGGAAGCGAGGCGTCGCCGAAGGCCCAGAAGGAGACGGACACCGCTGTGTCGATGCCCGCGAACGCCGCGGCCGGCAGGCGCACCAGATCCTTCCCGGCAAAGGTCAGCACCGCATCAGGATCGGACGACGCCATGCAGGCCGGGAAGCCGGCGTCGTCGGCACGGACCTGGATGTCGGCGCTGCTGTTCGCAGCAAGGGACACATCGACGAGCAGGTTGGAGCTGCCATCCCAGGAATAGGGCGAGGTGAAGCGCAGCGTGGTCCATTCCTCCGTGACAGTGACGCTCGATTTCTGAAGAACGGTGATGAAGCCCTGGTGTTCGGGCACGACCGCATCGATCGAGGTGGCCGTCTCCGGGCGGATGCGGATGCGGAGATTGGTGAGCGTCCCCGATCCCGAGGCGAGGTGGAAGCGCATGCCGACAATGGCACCCGGCTTCATGCCCGCAGCCGACAGCTCGCTGGCGCGCCACAGCATGACGGTGCGTGCATCCGGACCGCCTGCGGGAAACGGCAGGGAGTTCTGCACGCTGCCGCTGCCCGTGTGGACCGTGGTCAGGGTGGACGGGTCGCCATAGACGGGCGTGAGTTCGCAGCGGGCGGTGTACAGCCAGCCAGGTGTGGTGATGTAGTCCAGCGTGTCGCGCACAGCGCGGTTCACCGTGAAGCTCGGCTGGAGCTTCCGTGTGGAATCGAAGCGTCCCGTGTGCTGATACAGATTGGTGTAGGTGAGGTAGTCCCATTCCCCGCATTTCGGATTCTGGTCCGGATTGCACTTCAACGTGTAATACATGAGGATCCTCTGCCAGTGCGATGATGCCGGCGGGAAGAGGAAACGACCGTCCTTCACATCACCGCGCTGATTGAAGGTGAACGTCTGCACCACGGTGGTGTCGCCCGGGCCGGCGAGTGCGGAAGACCAGGCGAAGGCGATGAGGAGAAGCGACAGGCTGAGGTGAAAGCGGGTGGGTGTCATGGTGTGGAGAGGTGATGGGACATGGATGTCGGGGACACGGGATTGCATCGTTCCAAGTTACCAAAAAGCAGGTGATTTGGCATGGAGAAGCGCAAGGGGACGGGGAACGGCAGCGTGCCGCTCCCCGTCCATTGTGATGCATCACCGTTTGACAATGGTCTGCACCGCCTTGGCGCGTGGTGTGCGCAGAAGCACACGGTACGATCCAGACGGCAGGCCATCCAGGGCGAGCGGCAGCCGTGCCAGGCCAGGGCCACAGATGAGGGAGCGCTCCATGCACACCTGTCGGCCCAGAATGTCCCAGAGGGAGAGGTGGACGGTGGAGCGTTCATCCAGGTGAAAACCCAGCATCGCAGTCCCCTGTGCCGGGTTGGGATGGATGTCCATGCGCATGGCCGGCGGCAGCCAGGCAGGTGGTGCATCGGCAGAGAGGAGCATCCCGCCCCACGAGGACGCGATCCGAATTCCATCGACGATGATGCGTTGCGCGTTGCTGTACTGGCGCAGGCAGATGCGGCTGATCTGTGACTGACCGGAGCCGGAGGCGGTTGCCGTGGGAGCGCCCGCGGCGGCCTCATCGGCGGGCACGCCATGGTCGAACACCCAGAGGCTGCACGCCCCCGCGGACGACACCGTGTATTTGACGATGCACAGGAGCGTCGTCCCTGCAGAAAAGCGGGCCGGGCCATAGGTGGGGGTGGCACCATTGGCGATGCCAAACTGACAGCTGCCCCCGGCATCCCGTAGGGAGATGCGTGCAGCGAACGCCGTGTTGCTGCGCGCAAAGTGGATGAAGAACCCCTCCTCGAGCGAATCGACGCGGACGAGGAAGGAGAGGAAGACGTCACCCGAATCCCGCGTGGGGAAGGTGCGATGGTGGTCCTCCCCGGCAAGCGCCAGGAGTGCGGCACCGCCGATGCCGGATCCGGTGTAGCCATCGTGGACGAGGCCATCGGCTGTCACCATCACCGGACCGCGCGAGCCGCTGTGCACGGCCCAGCCATGGTTGGTGATGCTGTCGCCGGGGGGGTAGGCGAAATCGTCCGCCAGAATCTGTGAGAAAGACACGGGAGTCAAAGCGAGGAAGAGCATGGCGAGGAGGAGAGGGAGGAAATGAGGTGCCATGATGGTTCCTTTGATGAATGGTGCATGAGATGCGGCGAATCCGCACGAGTGGTGCAACTGAAGCAGCACCGGACGAAAGGACGGCAGCGCAGGCTGCACCGGAGCGCCTGCCAAGTGACTACCCTGTGGTGGATGTCGAGACTGGTTGAGACAAGATACTCCCGACTCCGACCAGAGTCAACGTCCCTGGCCCAGCCTGACCGAGGCCCCCACTCGTGCGAGGCCCCCGCTTGTGCGGGGCGCCCCCCGTGGCGCCCCAAACCCGCGTCCCCGCCTGACCGAGGCTCCCACTTGTGCGGGGCGCCCCCCGTGGCGCCCCAAACCCGCGTCCCCATCCGCAAGCCCGCTTGCCTGATCACCCGCTCCGTCCTAACTTGCACCGCATGAACCACACCACCAATCGCACCCCGCTCGCAGACCTCGCCCGGCATTGGATCGAAGAAGGCTGGCAGCGTGGCAACTCCCAGGCCATCGTCGCCCTCCACTCCCCCGATTTCATCGATCGAGACTCTGCCGACAGGTCGTCCGACAACGCCGGCTTCGCGCACGGCATCGATCGGCTCCATGCCGCATTCCCGGATTTCCACGCCATCGTGGAGGACCTCGTGGTGGATGACGACGCCGGAACCGTGGCCATCCGCTGGTCCGCCATCGGCACCCACGCCGCCCCCTACCTCGGCCTGCCTGCATCTGGCCGGCGCATCCGCTTCAAGGGCATCGAGATCATCCGTTGTGTCGACGGACGCATCGTGGAACGCTGGGGTGAATGGGATGGACTCGACCTTCTGTCGCAAATGCAGATCTGATACGGAGCACCATATGGAAGACGTGACTGGTTTCTTCTTCGACTTGTTTCACACCCTCCCCCAGCAGGGGCCGGGCGACACCCGATCCACCCACATGGCCTGGTCGATGCTGCGCGATCTGCCGCCGCAGCCGCGCATCCTCGACATCGGATGCGGCTCGGGGCGGCAGACACTCGACCTCGCCGCCATCACCGGCGGCCCCATCACCGCTGTGGACATTCACCGCCCGTTTCTCGATGAACTCCGGCAGCGCGCCATCGAGCAGGGTTGCATCGACCGCATCACGATTCATGAAGCGTCGATGGACAACCTGCCCTTCGAGGATGCGAGCTTCGACATCGTCTGGTCCGAGGGTGCCGTCTTCATCATGGGCTTCAACGAGGGCATCCGCGCTTGGACGCGCCTGCTCAGACCGGGCGGGTGGATGGCGGTCACCGACGTCGCATGGCTCAGACCTGATCCACCGGAAGAGATTGCAGCGTACTGGAACACGTGCTATCCCGCCATTCAATCCATCGAGGGCAACATCCGCGACATCGGCCGGGCAGGCCTCGAGTTTCACGGGTGTTTCACCCTGCCGTCTTCATCCTGGAGCGACACGTATTTCGCCCCACTGGAACGCCGTGTCGAACTCCTCCGTCCTTCGCATGCCGGCGATGCATCCATCCTGGCTCAGTTGGACGAGGTCGTCGAGGAGATCCGCATCTTCCGCGAATTTCACCCGTGGTACTCCTATCTGTTCTCCATCATGCGCCGCCCTATGTGACGACGTCCGGCACGCCTACTTTTTTGTTGAAACGTTCAGCACGGCATCAAGCAGGGGCGACGGCTTCAACACCGGCATCAGCGAGGTGAGTGAGAAGGGGATGCGCTCCACACCACCGTACGATTCGCCCAGGAAGCGGGCCGTGTTGAACAGGATGATGAGCTGATCGTTCTCGATGTACCAGTCGCGGAACTTCTCATAGCTTGCGCGCGTCTCGAACGTGAATTCCGGGTTCCCAACCATCACACTGCCGGCGTCGGCCAGCGTCATCGGCTTCTCCGCCACGTTCTCGATGTAGTCCCAGATCATCTTGGAGCGTACGCTGTCGCTGATGAGCTTCAGGAAGGGACCGTCATCGTTGATCAGATCGCGGAGCGCCACCTGCCGACGGCTGGCTGGATCAAGATTGAGTGTGCAGAAATACATGCCCGACGACTGGAACTGTTCGCAGCTGTCCTGGAAGACCATGGAGATGAATCCCGGCCGTTCCACGGTGACGCGGGTGCTGATGGGATACACTTCGTTCGCACCATCAGCCGATTGGAGAAGGACATCCTTGAAGCGAAGCGAGAGATGCTGCGCGGTGCTGTCCACGCGGGCGTTGAGCCACGCCGCGAGATCCACATTGCCGGTGAAGACCGGAAGCTGGAACACCACCTCACCATGGGCCTTGTTGACTGTGTAGGGAAACGCCTTGGTGGCCATCGCATGCGTGAATTCCGGCCCGTCGGTTTTGGAGCAGGAGGAAAGGACAAGCATGGATGCCACAAGTGTCGTCAGAAATGGAAGGGCGGGGATGGTCCGATTGCGCAGTGTCATGAAGTGCTCCAGTGTGAAACGGGGGTCATTGGACGAAACGGATTCGACAGCTCCAAATATAGCCCCATCACCCCACGCACATCAAACAGGAGTCCAACCCTGGAGAAGCTCAGGCACACACCCAGCCAGGCTGTCAGGATACGACAACAACCGCCAATCCAATGCCAGCATTGGCAACGTTCAACTCGTGATTCCTTCAACTCCTGAACCCCCACGCGTGTGCCTTTCCCGCGCACACTGGAACGTTTCACCTCGCGACATCCTCACCGCACCACCGACAGCGGCACGATGCGCATGTCCATGTCGGTGGTCAGATGCAGGAAGTACACGCCGGGTTGGAGATCCCGGAGTTCCACGGCCAGCAGCGTCTCCCCGGCAGTGCAACCGCCATCCATCAGGGTGCGAAGTGTCCGCCCTGCCGCATCGCAGAGGCGCAGGATGATGCATGCCGCCCCCGGCAGCGTGATGCGCGTGGTGACCGGCCCGGTCGTCGGATTCGGCCATGCGGCCAGCGTTGCATGCGTCGTGTCCCGCAGCATGATGCGGTCACAGATGCCCTCCACCATGACCGCTGGCGACAGCACGCGCACTGTGCCCACGCAGCGCGAGGCGAATTCCCCGGGGACGAACGACAGAAGGGTGGTCGTGCCCCGCTGCGGGCGTCGCGATGTGAAGCGCATCCCGAACAGCGAGGTCAGCGAGTCCCGTGTGATGCCGTCGGACTGCACGGTGATGCTCCCGGCCGACTCCGTGGTGGTGATGGTGTCGGTCCATGCCCCGCCATGCAGCGCCTCGATGCCATCGAAGCGCATGAGGGTCTCGTCGAAGCGGACATCGATCGCGTACCGCAGCGGCGCCCCGGGTTCCAAGGCGGGAAACACCGGCATCGGAAGCACCAGCGGTTTGTCGAGCGTGAGATGCCGCGTCTCTGCACGGCCGAGTGTGGGGGAGGACCAGGCGTAGAGCGTCACATGTGCCGGCCGTGATTCAGCACTGCACCACTCGGCTGTAGTGACGCGCACCGTATACACGCCCGTGTCACGCACCACGATGCTGCGGCCCGTTTCGCTCATGGGCACGCCGTTGCGCCGCCATTCATGGCTGCGGAAGCCCGCGCCGACATCGAGCGTGATGCTGTCACCGACACAGAGAACGCCCTTGTCGGGCATTGCGATCACCGGATCGAGGTGGCAGGGAAGGAGGCAGATGCGCGCCGGCGTCACCGTGGCACTCATGCAGCCGGCATCGAAGGACCAGTGCTCCACGACGATGTCGGTGCAGACCGTGTCATCGGGGTTGACCGCGTCGAAGACGAGGGAGAAGAGGCGCCCGCGGCCGGTGATCCGGAGCGAATCCATGATGCGGATCACTGCACCCTCTGTGACGGGACGGATGGAGGTGCGCACCCCGGCGAGCAGATCGCCCGTGCCGGTGGCGATGGCGCGCAATGTGAGAAGCGCGCGGTCGAAGCGCACGAGGGCTTCGAAGGGATGGAAGAGATCGTCGGCGAGGGTCTCGTCCATGGTGGCGCCGAAGGCCACGGGGTTGCCTCCGGCGATGGTGGTGTCACGCAGGTCGACGTGCAGGGGGAGTGCGCGGCCGGTGTTGTCGGGCGCGTGGAAGGTGAGGGAGGACGTGTCGGAGCCGCCGCAGAAGTTCTGCAGCGTCATGTGCACCGTGCGGTCGCCGCCGTCGAGGCAGGAGCCGGTGTAGGTGAGGATGCACTCCACCTCACCGAGGCTGATGGTTTTCGCGATGGTCCGGTAGATCTTCCGCAGCTCCACGGGATCCTCGGTGGTGAAGTATCTGCCACCGGATGTGTCGGCGAGTTTCTTCAATGCGAGGCTGTCACGCACGATGCCGAGTCCGATGGTGAACACCTTGAGCCCGGAATTGACCGCGTAGTTCATCACATTGTCGAGGGTGTTCTTGCTCATGTTGTCCGCGCCATCGGTGAGGAGCACCACTGCGCGGCAGGGATTGTGCCCGTTGAGGCTTGTCTGGATGAGGCCGGCATAGAGCCCATCCCACATCTTGGTGCCGCCCGTGGCGGGGAGCTGGTCGATGGTGGTGTTGAGGAGCTGCTTGTTCGTGGTCATCCCGAGCGCAAGGTTGACCGTGGAGTTGAACCAGATGATGGAGGCTTCATCGGTTCCATCCACGAAATCCTCGAGGAAGATGTGGCCGGCCTGGATGGCGTTGTCCTGCTTGATGCCCATGCGTTCACTCATGCTGCCGGACGCGTCGAACACGAGGGAGACGGAGATGGGGCAGCGCACCGCGGTGTCCGGGCAGGTGATGGTGAAGTTCTGCATGGGCACACCGTTTTCCTTCACCAGGAAGTTCTCGCGGTGGTAGCTGAAGGAGGGGAAGTCGTCACACATCACGCTGAAAAACAGTTTCACATCGGGCCACTGGACATCGATGTGCTTGAACTTCAGCACGGGCTGGGCCCAGCCCAGGTTGGCGCTGCACACCAACAGCAGGAAGAAGCGGATCGCAGATGAGAGGCGCATGGTGATGCTCACGAAATTCACCGAAAAATACGCAATCAACACATGAATGGCACCATGGCAGGAGAGCAGATGTTTCCAGATAGGATGCGAGGGGAAATAGCGGCATCTTACAGGTCATGACAATCACAGACCATCACGCGGAGGAGACAACTCCATGAAACAGAAACCAGGCACCTTTCTCGGACTCGGCATTGCGCCGGGCATCCTCGACATACTCGACTCACTGGGATTCGTCACACCCACCCCCATCCAGGAGAAGGCGATCCCGCTCGCGATCGAGGGCAAGGATGTGATCGGTGTGGCACAGACGGGCACGGGCAAGACGCTGGCCTTCGGCATCCCCATGCTCCAGCGCCTTGCGAAATCGAAGGGCAGGGGACTCGTCCTTGTCCCGACGCGCGAGCTGGCCCAGCAGGTGAACGACGCGCTCCACAAGCTGGCGCGCAGCATGAAGATGAAGACGGTGGTGGTGATCGGCGGCGAGTCGGCACGCATGCAGACGAAACGGCTCCAGGAGCTTCCCCCCATCATCATCGCCACACCGGGCCGGCTCAATGATCTGCTGGATCAACGCGTGCTGCGCCTCAACGACGTCTCCGTCCTGGTGCTCGATGAGGCGGACAGGATGCTCGACATGGGCTTTCTTCCGCAGATCGAGAGCATCATCGCCCGCATCCCGACGGAGCGGCACACCATGCTCTTTTCCGCCACCATGATGCCGGAGGTGATGAAGATCGCCTCGCGCTATATGAAGCTCCCCGTGCACACCGAGATCGCGCCCTCGGGCACGGCATCGGAGCTTGTGACGCAGGAGCTCTTCATCGTGCAGAAGGATCTCAAGGGGCAGCTCCTGGGCGAGCTGCTGCGGGAGTTCGGTGGATCGGTCCTGCTCTTTGTGCGCACGAAGCGCTCGGCATCGAAGGTGGCGCGCATGCTCCGCAAGATGGGGCACCAGGCGGCGGAGATCCATGCAGACCGCTCGCAGCACCAGCGCATGGAGGCGCTCCGCGGCTTCAAGACCGGCGAGTATCGCATCCTGGTCGCCACCGACATCGCCGCCCGCGGCATCGATGTCAAGGGCATCGAACTGGTTGTCAACTACGACGTCCCCGAGGATGCGGAGAACTATGTGCATCGCATCGGCCGGACGGGCCGGGCGGGAGCGCCCGGGCATGCCATCACGCTCGCGACGCCGGATCAGGGGAAGGGCATCGCCGCCATTGAGCACATGATCCGCACCACCATCCCACGCTCGGAGCACCCCGACGTGCCGACGGGGCAGTTCGAGGCGGCCGTCCAGACGGCGGTGAAGAAGACGTTCAAACCGGCGGGATCGCGGGGAAGCATGCTCGCACCGCGTCGACGCCGCTGGTAGGGCGGCACACCGATCCAGTGACGGGAATGGCGGCGGGTTTTATTCTTCGGTGCCAGACTCTATTTTTACCCGCACCGGTGCCATGCCGGCACCCCCACCGTCCATCACAATCCTCCCAGGCACATGAGAAAAATCGTCGAATGCGTTCCGAACTTTTCCGAAGGGCGTGATCCCGCCATCATCGAAGCCATCGCCGACAGCATCCGGAAGACCCCCGGATGCACACTGCTCGACGTCGACCCCGGCAAATCCACCAACCGCACCGTGTACACCTTTGTCGGCACGCCCGAGGCCGTGGTGGAAGGCGCCCTCAATTCCGCCCGTGTCGCCCGTGGATTGATCGACATGCGCACGCAGTCCGGCGAACACCCGCGCGTCGGTGCCATGGACGTGTGTCCGTTTGTTCCCGTGGCCAACGTCACCATGGAGGAGTGCGTGGCCTGCGCAAAGGAATTCGGCCGCCGCGCCGCCGGGGAGCTGGGCATTCCCATCTACCTCTACGAAGAAGCCTCCACCATGGAGTACCGCAAAACGCTCCGCCAGATCCGCGCCGGCGAATACGAGGCCCTGCCCGATCGCATCACCCTGCCGGAGTGGAAACCGGATTTCGGGCCGGCGCAGTTTGTCCCGGAATGGGGGGCCACCTGCACCGGGGCACGCTTCTTCCTCATCGCCTACAACGTCAACATCCTCGGCACAAGGGAACAGGCTCATCGCATCGCCCTCAACATCCGCGAACAGGGCCGCGGCGAGGGTGAGCCCGGCCGCCTCAAGGCCGTCAAGGCCATCGGCTGGTTTGTGGATGAGTACGAGATGGCCCAGGTGTCCATCAACCTCGACAACTACCTCGTCACTCCTCCTCATGTCGCATTCGAGGAGTGTGCAAAGGATGCACGCGAACTGAACCTCGGCGTCGCCGGCTCCGAGCTCGTGGGGCTCATCCCTCTCGAGGCCATGCTCATGGCCGCCGAGTATTACATCGCGAAGGAGAACCTCTTCATCCTCGACGAACGGCAGAAGATCCGTCTCGCCGTTGAGCGCCTCGGCCTCAACTCCGTCTCCCGTTTCGATCCCGACAAGCGCATCATCGAGTACATGATCGAGCGTGACAACGGGGAACCCCTCGCATCCATGACGGTCCGAGGCTTCGTGGAACTGCTCGGTGCGCGGACATCCGCCCCGGGCGGCGGCTCGGCATCGGCACTCATCGCCTCCATGGGCGCGGGGTTGGGCGCCATGGTGGGCTGGATGACCTACGGCAAGCGCAAGTTCGAGGCGAAGGATGCCGTCATGCGCAGGCTCATCCCACCGCTTCACAACGCAATGAAGGATCTCATCCCGCTCATCGACGCCGACACGAACGCGTTCAACGACTACATGAACGCCCTCGGGATGCCGAAGGACACACCCGAACAGAAGGCCGCACGCCAGGCCGCCATGCAGGCC
>CAYUYM010000107.1:0-12261 GCA_964449305.1 uncultured Chromatiales bacterium
AGGACTCGAACCTACAACCCTTCGGTTAACAGCCGAATGCTCTACCATTGAGCTATCGAGGAATGGACTCAATGAGCTTTCAAACTTACGGAATGGATAAAGGCAAGTCAAGAGCTGGTATGGAAAAAATGAGGCCGAATGCAGGGGAGAAAAAACAGACCATGGTGATGGCCAACCTTGCATTTCGCCGGGGGGAGATGTATGTTCCGCTTGCTGATTGCTCAATGCCATCAAGGCGTTGAGGATATTTTCTATCTGAAAAATCTGTATGTGAAGACGGCAGTCTTTGGCTTTCGTGTAACCATGGATGAAGAAACCAGACGTTCGATGCATCCTCTCACAACAACAAAGCGACTTACATACATGGTGCTTTCATCTTTTTCCAAAAGGAGGAACTATGCAACAAAAGCTGCTACGTAAAACTGGCATGCTGGGTTTCGTGGTGACGGTCATGGGTGTTCTGCTCGTGGGCTGTCTCGAAGAACCTACCATCCCTGTCATCGAAAAGATGACGTCCCCGGTGCGGTATGTCATGGCGATCCCGGATGCGCCCGCGCTGGACCTCTGGGTCGACAGCGTCAGGATTGCCCAGAATCTGAAGTACAAGGATGTGCTCCCGTACACGACGATCAATTCCGGTGACAGGTGGTACCGTCTGGTGCCGGCAAATCAGGACACATCCAAGGCGATTTTCCGTGCAAAGATCACGGTCCGTTCGCTGACCAAGATCACCACCGTGTTTGCCGGTTCTGCAGCCGACCCGGGCCTGCTCGATACGCAGGAGCGCTTCACGTATTCCAATGAGAGCGCCAAGCTCCACGATTCGACCGATGTGAAGCTGATCAACGTGAACATGAGCGTCGGCGAAGTGGATCTCATTGATGTGATCACCGGTGGCGATGTTGCCCGGATCACCAAGGTGAACTCGGGATCATTGTCCGGCTACAAGAAGATCAACTCGGGAAGCCACAAGTTCACTGTTGTCACCTCGACGGGCAGCATCGAGGTCATTCCGAACTTCGAGACCGTCCTCACCACAGGATATCGTCATTCCTACATCCTCGTTGGCGATGCGTCCTCCGCTGAACTGCTGAAGCTTCAGGACGATCCATATTGATCGGACACCGGCCGCCCCGCGGGGGGAGACCGGGCACCCTGACTCGCAGCGCACAACAACGAACAAACAACGAGAAATGAACCAAAACATGTCTAGTATAGAAGGAGGATTTATGCATCGTAGGATACTGTTTGGCGTCCTGTGCCTCTTCCTCTTCCCGATGATTCTATCAGCCCAGACCGGTAAGATCTCTGGAAGAGTGACGGACAAGGAAACCGGCGAACCACTGGTTGCCGCCAACGTCGTCATCGAGGGAACATCCCGTGGCGCCTCGACGAATGTCAACGGTGAATTCGTCATTCTGAGCGTGCCCATCGGAAAGGTCACCCTCATCTGCAAGTATGTGGGATACAACCCGCAGACCATCAGTGGCATCCTCGTCCGAAGCAACGAGACGACGACGAAGGATTTCCAGCTGACCTCGGATGCGGTCAAGATTGAAGCGAAGGAAGTGGTCGCCGAGCGGCCGCTCGTGAATACCAACCAGACGAACAATGCAGCGGTCATCACCCAGGACGAGATCGAGAACATGCCCGTTCGTGGCGTCGAGTCGATCGTCGCCCTTCAGGCCGGCATCGTGCAGCAGGGGGGGACCATCTACGTCCGCGGCTCCCGCGCCGATGCAGTCGGCTACGTGGTTGACGGAACGAATGTGAACAACCCGCTCACCGGCGGCCGCTCCCTCACCGTCATCCACAACGCCATCGCCGAAGTGAACTTCCAGGCAGGTGGCTATTCCGCAGAATTCGGCGGCGCCAACGCCGGCCTTATCAGCACCACCACCCGCACGGGTACGCGCAAGCTGCAGATCGGCTTCGAAGCCTACACCGACAGCTGGGGCGACCTGGGCGAGAAGACCCTCGGCACATACAGCTACCATTCGAGCCAGTATTCGTTGACCGTCGGCGGTCCGATCTGGGGCCCGTTGAAGTTCTTTGTCGCCGGGCAGAACTCGTTCACCCGCACGCCGATCACCTGGCGCCAGCCCATCACCATCTCCGACATGTACGACAAGCTTCTCATGCAGACGGCCGCCAATGCGGCTTTGTCGGAGGATCAGCAAACGAAGGAGGGCATCTTCGATCCGCAGCAGGGTGCCACGGCCAAAAAGGAGACGATCAAGTTCCCCGGTGGATACTACATCAATGCCGCCAGCCAGTCCTGGGCCTTCAACGGCAACGTGACGGCGGATCTCAATCCGATCAACATCCGCGTCGGTGGATCGTATTCCTACGGAACGAGCCGCGATGGTGCGACCATGACCACGCAGCTCAACGAGCGCCGCGTCGGCCTCAACGAGAGCGAGAACTACGCCGTCAACTTCAAGTGGACCCATCTTCTCACCACGAGCACGTTCTATGAGATCATGGTCAACTACTTCGGCAACTATGGTGTCAGCATGGATCCCGATCACAAGCACGACATCTTTGCCTATGGCGATTCCATCGCGAATGCCAAGTATGGCTACATGTGGCGCGGTGACGGCCTCCCACAGGTCAGCAACAGCATGTATGGCCTCGTGAGTTTCACCCCCTTCGGCAGCCCGATGTCCGACTATGCCAAGACCCGTTTCAACTCGATCCAGGCAAAGTTGAACTTCGTGCATCAGATCGGTCGCACCCACGAAATCAAGGTCGGCGGTGAATACACCAGCTATCTCATCCGCAGCTACGGCGTCGGCGATCCGACCACCCTCTTTGGATTCCGCCGCAGCAACCCGGATGCCACCGATCTCCAGATCGCGGTCAACTCCCGGTACAACTTCTATGGCTACGATCAGTGGGGCAATGCCATCGAGGATGGCATCGACGGTCCCAAGAAGCCGAAGTTTGCCGCCGCCTACGTGCTCGACAAGATCGAGCTCGAGGACCTCGTGTTGAACATCGGTCTGCGCTATGACTACATCAACACCGATTCCCGCGAGTTCAAGGATCCCAACAAGGTCGTGTTCGACAAGAACGGCCTCATCGACGAGTCCAATTTCAAGGATGTGAAATCGTCGGAGACCATCAGCCCGCGTATCGGTTTCTCCTTCCCGGTCACCGAACAGACCGTGTTCTATGCCCAGTATGGCCTCTTCGTCCAGCAGTCCCGTCTGCGCGATGTGTACCTCGGCAACGCCGTGAGCTCCAGCAACATTCGTGGTGGCTATGCCATCGAGACCCCTGTGGGCTTCGGTCTTCAGCCGGAAAAGACAACGCAGTACGACTTCGGCTTCCGCCAGCAGATCGGTGACAACCTCGCCTTCGACATCGGCGCCTTCTACAAGGACATCAAGGATCAGATCCAGCAGCGTCAGATTCCTGCCGCCTCCGGAGCCCAGCACGGCGCCTACTATGCATGGGTCAACGGCGACTTTGCGACCACCGCCGGTGTGTCGTTCAAGATCGATCTCCGCCGTGTGGAGCGCCTCCAGGCATCCTTCGACTACACCTACAGCGATGCCCGCGGCACGGGTTCCAGCCCGTCGTCCTCGTTCTACGCTCTGTGGCAGTCCCCGACAGAAACCCCGTATCTCCCGAAATACATCATGCCTCTCGGCTTCGATCAGACGCATCGTGGTGCGGTCAACGTCGATTACCGTTTCGCGAAGGATGATGGTCCCGCCATCGGTGATATCAAGTTCCTCGAGCGTGCCGGCCTGAACCTGCTGTTCCAGTTCAACAGCGGTCATCCCTACACCCGCATCGACGAGTTCAGCTTTGGAAACCGCCATCAGCCGGTCGAAGCCCTGAATTCCTCGCGTACTCCTTGGAACTTCCAGCTCGATGCCCGTCTCGACAAGACCGTGACCATTGGTCCGCTCGACGTCAACTTCTACATCTGGGTTGTCAACATCCTTGGCATCAAGAACGTGACCAACGTGTTCGCCACCTCGGGCAGCGCGTCGGACAACGGCTACCTTGCCACCGAAGACGGCCAGAAGCTCACCGCCAACTATGCCAAGTATGGTGAGGTCTTCGCCCAGCTGTACAAGGACCTGTACTATCAGCTCGGCATCATGAATGCCGGTGTCTACGGCACGCCGCGCCAGATCTATCTGGGCATGCGGATCGACTTCTGATCAGCTGATGACCGGGAAATTCCAAATGATGAACAATGAGAATCATTTACATAGGAGAGATTGGGCATGAATAAGCTCACAGCATTGCTGCTTGTAGTGCTCCTTCTGGGGTTCACCACCGTGGCTTCGGCGGATTCCCCCAAGGGTGGCGGCGACAAGCAGGGCAATACAACATTGAAGAAGACAACGTCGAACGACGCATACGACTTCATATCCATCAACAACTGCCTCATGTGGCTGTCCAACAATGGCTGCATGTCCCACAATCCCTCGACCGATGCATCCGGCTTCGAATGGCCGAAGGCCGCTGGAAAGTATGCCATCTTCGAGGATGGTCTGGTTTGGGGTGGCACAGTGCAGGGCGAAGTCCGCGTTGGCGGCTCCACCTATCGTTACGGCCTCCAGGCAGGTCCCATCCTCGCCGATGGAACGGCGGCTGATCCCTCCGATCCGCGCTATCGCATCTTCAAGGTCCGCAAGGTCGATAATGATGAGTTCGAGCGGATGACTTCCGACGAACAGAAACGCCTCCGGACGGATTTCCTCGAATGGCCGGCGGCCAACGGTGCCCCGTGGGTCGATGCCGACAACAACGGCACCTATACTCCCAACTTTGATGACTATCTTTCAGGCAAGGCCACCGACACACCGAAGTTCATCGGTGACGAGGTCATCTGGTTCGTGTCGAACGATCTCGATGCATCGCGCACCTCGAACCTCTATGGCACCTCGCCGGTCGGCCTCGAAGTTCACACCCTCGTGTGGGCCTACAACCAGACCGGTCCCCTCGGCAACATTGTGTTCACGAAATACACCTTCATCAACAAGGGTGTGAACAACTACGACAACGTCTACGTGTCGAAATGGTCGGATCCCGATCTCGGCGATGCGAACGACGATTTCGTCGGCATCGACACCCTGCTGAGCCTTGGCTACGTGTACAACGGCTACGCGGTGGACGGTATCTATGGCGTGCCTCCCGCAGCCGGCTACGACTTCTTCCAGGGTCCGATCGTCCGGAGCCCGGGCAGCGTGGCACACTGGAACTTTGGCCTGAAGGAGGGCTACACAAACCTTCCGGTGAGCACCTTTGCCTTCTACATCAACGGCAACTCCATCTACACTGATCCGGATCTCGGCACGCCGAACGGTGCGGTGATGATGTACAACTACCAGAGGGGCTTCCTCTGGAATGGCAATCCCTACATCGATCCCTCGACTGGTCTGAACTCGAAGGTCTGCCTTGCAGGCGACCCCCTGAAGAAGACCGGCTGGGTTGATGGACTCCTCCATGCTCCCGGTGATCGCCGCTTCCTCATGACCGCCGGTCCGTTCACCCTGGCCAAGGGCGACACGCAGGAAGTCGTGGTCTCCACCATCGTGGCCCGCGGTTCCGACCGCCTGTCGAGCCTCCAGGTGTTGAAGTATTACGATCGCTTTGCCCAGCTTGCGTTCGACAACAACTTCGATCTGCCCAAGGCACCGCCCGTGCCGAAGGTGAACGTCTCCCTCCAGGATGCGAAGATCATGCTCTATTGGGGCGATCCCAAGTCCGCCGCGACGACCGAGAAGTTCAACGATCGCGGGTACAAGTTCGAAGGCTACAACATCTATCAGTTCCCCGCCAAGAGCAGCACGCTGTCGCAGGGCAAGCGCCTCGCCACGTATGATGTGAAGAACGATGTCACCACGATCTTCGACGAGGTGATCGATCCGAATTCCGGCGCCGTGGTGCAGCTTCCCGTCCAGTTCGGCACCGACATCGGTCTGACACACACCTTTGAGATCTCGAAGGACGCACTCCTCGACCGCCCGCTTGTCAACAACCAGCCGTATTACTTTGCGGTCACCACGTACTCGTTCAATGGTGATCCTGAAGCCACTCCGCGCCAGCTCGAGTCCTCACCGGTGATCTTCGAAGTGCGTCCCCAGCTCCCCGAGCCGGGCTTCCGCTTCGGGGTGACCTACAACGGCACGATCGCCACCTCGCATCCATCGGGTTCCTCAACGGGCAAGGTGCTGGTCACCGCAATCGACCCGATGAAGCTCAACGGCCATTCGTATGAAGTGACGTTCTCGCCCATGGGACAGGTGGATTCCCCGTATGATGGTGACGGCGACGGCACAGCCGACACCGTTCTCATTCTGCAGAACTATGCAGCATGGAATCTCCGCGACATGACCGACAACAAGCTGATCGTGGACAAGAGCGACAAGTTCGTCGGTGGTGAAGGCGATTATTACACCGTGGATGGATTCAAGATCGGCTGCAAGGGCTCCGGCTTCTACAGCCAGTACGTGATCCTTGGCGACGCCGCTTCGGGCAACAACGAGATCCTGTCGCGTGAGTATATTGGTGGAATCCAGCCCTACTGTCCGGTCAATGGCGACAACAACTGCGCAGGTGGGTATGACTGGGAGACCGGCTACCTCTTCTTTGGCAGCGCCATTCCGGGTTACCAGGTCAACAAGATCGTGGAGATCCGCTTCAGCAAGACGAAGACCTCCAAGGGCTACTGCTACACCCGCGGAGCCTCTCCGAGTTATGGCTTCACCGGGTACTTCGACTGCATGTTCACCGTGTGGGATGTGAGCAACCCTGCCACGCCTCGTCAGTTGTCGTTCGTGTTTGTCGAGCAGCAGGGTGTCGCGGCCCAGGATCATACGTGGGCACCAAGTCAGACTGCCACCGACCGCGAATATCTGTTCATCCTCGATGAAACCTACTCCGATACGCCGAACCCCACCTACTCCTCACCTGGCTATCTCTTCAATGCACGGGCACCGGAAATGCCGATCATCTACGCGTCCTGGTTCATCCAGCGCCAGAACTACGGCACCAAATTTCCATGGAGAGAAGGCGACACATGGCGCATCACGCCGAATGTGGCCTTCGCCGGCGACGATAAATTCACGTTCACAACTCCGTCTCCTACGTACGTCAGGACCAGGGCCCAGGAAGACATCGTCAAGATCAACGTCTTCCCGAATCCGTACGTCGGGTCGAACGCGCAGGAACTCAACAAGTACCAGCGCTTCGTCAACTTCAACCACCTTCCGCCGAAGGCCAACTTCCGCATCTACACGCTCGCCGGAACCCTCGTGCGTTCCTTCAAGAAGGACGATGCATCGCAGTATGCGAAGTGGGATCTCAACAATGACAACGGTCTTCCCATTGGCAGCGGAATGTACATCATCCACATCGACATGCCGGATCTGGGCGTCGAAAAGATCCTCAAGCTTGGTGTGACGATGGAAACCCAGTATCTCGACCGCATCTGAGGCGGGTACGGGTGCCAATGGTTGACCTGAACATCATTGTTGTGAACTCAATTTATCAATAAGGAGATATGTTTATGCGTACAACGCTTAAAATATCATTGGTTGGCCTGGTTGCACTGACGGTGATGAGTGCATCCGCTCTGGCTCAGGGCGGAAACCGGGTCGGCACCAATGGTGCGGACCAGATTCTCGTGCCCGTCGGTGCCAGGGGCATCGCGCTGGGAAGCTCGTTCCTCGCGGGGATCTCTGGAATCAATTCCCTCTACTACAACCCTGCCGGCCTCTCGGCCAGCACGTCATCCGCGGAAGCCACCTTCTCGTCGGCGAACACCGTCGGCGGCGTGGGAGTGAGCTACCTGGCCCTGGGTGGCAACTTTGCCGGCTTCGGCCACATCGCCTTTTCCGTGAAGGCCCACTCATTCGGCGACATCCCTGTCACCGATGAGCGGAATCCCGATGGAACAGGTGCCACCTATGCACCGGCCTTCCTCACCATCGGCCTCACCTACTCCCGTGCCCTCACCGATCGCATCCGCGCCGGTGTGAGCACCTATCTCATCTCCGAGACCATCGATCGCACCTCGGCGTCCGCCGTCTCCTTCGACGTCGGCATCCAGTACCAGGGTCTCGCGGGCATGAGGGGCCTCATGCTTGGTGTCGCACTCCGTCACCTCGGCGGCAACATCAAGTACGATGGTTCGGGCCTCAACCGTACCGCAGACGAAGTCAACAGCAAGCGCGACGCCCAGATCCTCAAGATCGATGCCGCCGGCGCATCTCTGCCGACGTCACTCGAACTGGGCCTGGCCTACAACCACCAGATCAACGAGGTGCACGCCGTCACCGTCTCGGGCGCCTTTGAAAACAACAACTTCCTGACCGACCAGTTCCGCCTTGGTCTCGAGTATTCGTTCGACAACCTCATCTTCCTGCGCGGATCCTACACGATCAGCAACGACACAGGTGAGGATGCCATGGGCGAATCCGCGTACATCTACGGCCCCGCGTTCGGCGCAGGAATCAATTACGAGGCAGGATCGATGAAGCTGGGTCTCGATTACGCCTACCGCGTTTCGCAGATCTTTGATGGCGCACACGTCATCTCGCTGAACGTCGGCTTCTGATCCCCACCTCGAGTGGTACCCATCGAAGGGCTGGTTTTTTAACCAGCCCTTCGATATTTTCTGGCATGCTCACCAAGGATCCTCACGCATGAAACGCCTGTTTCTTCCACTCCTCGCGATCGTATTGACCACGAGCACCCTCGCACAGGATGCCCATCCGCTTCGCCTCACTGTCGACGCAGCAGCATTCCGCTACGACGAACAGAACTCCTACCTGGAAGTGTATTACGCTGTCACAAGATCCTCGCTGGCCTGGGTCCGCCAGGATGCATCCTTCAGTGCTGCCGCGGTGTTCCAGGCAACACTCGAACGAATCGGATCCACCGGGCAGCCCACACGCAAGCTCTGGCGTGTACCCGTGCAGGTGCAGGACACATCGGGCCTGGCCGACAAGCATCTGATGGGCAAGGTGCACCATGTGTGCGTCCCGGGAAAGTACCGCATCACGATCACCGCACGTGACGAGAACGCTCCCGGGCGGGTGGACAGTGTCGGCCTTTCGTTCACGGTTCAACGGTTCCCCACAAAAACACCGGCCTTCTCTGACATCGAGCTCTGCTCATCAATCGGGAAAAGCGAGCCGGACAGCAGCAACATCTTCTACAAGAACACGCTCGAAGTGATCCCGAACCCGACCCTGTTGTACGGCAAGAGCTTTTCGAGCCTCCCCTACTACATGGAGGTGTACAACCTCATGGAACCGACATACCGTCTGCGGCGCGAGATCATCTCCTCCTATGGCAAGACGGTGAGTTCCGATGTGCTGACCAAGGCAGGGCGCAACGCCGCTCGTGTGGAATATGGTTCCATCGCCGTAGGCAGGCTTCCGAGTGGTGCCTACACCCTCGTCTTCACCGGCCTCGATACCTCGGGCACCATCCTTGCATCGTCGTCGAAGCTTTTCTACATCTTCAACCCCGACGTCCCGTTCGACACGGCCATGATCAGGCAGGTGGGCAGTGAGATCGCCCTCGAGTTTGCCGCTCTCAGCGAGAAGGAACTCGACGAGGAATTCGAGAAGGCTGCCTATGTTGCCAATTCCGTGGAGAAGGAAACCTGGAAGGCCATCGCCGGTTCCGAAGCAAAGAAGAAGTTCCTCACGAAGTTCTGGGAGGAACGAGACATCGACAGGTCGACCCCGGAGAACGAGTACTATCAGGAGTACATCAAGCGCATCCAGGAGGCAAACGACCAGTACCGCACGGCCTACCGCCCCGGGTGGAAAACCGACCGCGGTCGCATCTGGGTCACATACGGCAAACCCGACACGTATGAACGCATGGCGGCGGAGAGCGACACCAAGCCGTATGAAATCTGGTACTATGATCGGTATCAGAGCGGCGTCCAGTTCGTGTTCGTCGACAAGGGCGGGTTCAACAACTATGAACTCGTCCATTCCACGATGAGAAACGAGTTGAATGACACGAACTGGCAACGCTACATCAAGACCTACTGACGCGAGATCGCCAGCCCAGGGACGATGAAGAACCGCGTCGAGTTTCTCCTTCTGTATCTGACCGCACGGCTGCTACAGATGCTGCCGTGGCGGGCTGTGCGCTGGTGCGCGACAGCAGTGGGGCTCTTCGTGCACCATGTCCTCCGCCTTCGTCGCACGCTCGCAGAGCGGCAGATGGAGCGCGCCTTTCCGGGCATGTCGCGACGTGAGATCCGCCGGAACATCCGCGAGTCCTATGTCAGCATCGCCACCACCATCTTCGAGCTGCTCTGGACGCCGCGGCTCACGGAGAAGCGCATGGCGGACATCCTCCGCTTCAGCAATCCGGAGGTGCTTGATGCAGCCGTTGCGGAAGGGCGTGGTGTCGTCCTGGTTCTGGGCCATCTCGGCAATTGGGAGTGGACGGGGCTGTCCCTGCTCAGGGGCATCCACTCCACCGCTGTCTACCACCCGCCGCGCAATCCCCTGGTGGATCGCCTGCTGTCGGACTACCGCACACGGACAGGGAACAGCCTGGTCACCATGGCCGAAGCTCCCCGCCGCGTGCTCCGCGTCCTCGCCGCTGGCGGCGCCGCATTTCTCGTGGCGGATCAGAGCGCTCCACGAGAGTCCATCTTCGTGAATTTCCTTGGCGCTCCTGCTGCCACATTTCAGGGCCCCGCAACATTTGCTCTCAAGACCGGCGCCGTGCTCCTGGGGGTGTATCCCATCCGCGCACGAGATGGTGTGTACGATGTGCACTGCGAAATCATCGATCGCGAGAATCTGCCCGCGGATGCCGCCACAGCCATCGCCGAGCTCACGCGCAGGCAGGTCCGCAGCCTCGAGCGCGTCATCACCAGGCATCCAGGGCAGTGGCTCTGGCAGCATCGTCGCTGGAAGAATGTCCCCGCGTCGCCGGACGATGTGTTCCCCGACCCGGAATGACGCCGATGCGTGTCCTCATCATCCAGACCGCCTTTGCGGGAGATCTCATCCTCACGCTTCCCCTGGTCCAGGAGACGAAGCGCCTAATTCCGGATGCATCCATCACCGTGCTCTGCATCCCCTCCACCGCGGCACTTCTGGCCAACCACCCGGCGATCGACACGGTGCTGGTGTATGACAAGCGCCGGGCTGACCCCTCGCTTGCGTTCCTGGCTCGCCAACTCCGAAGGCAGCGCTTCAGCCTCTGCCTCTGTCCACATCGTTCCCTTCGCTCCGCTGTGCTCGCCCGATGCAGCGGCGCCCGCCACCGCATCGGCTTCGATATTCCCGGCACGCGGTGGGCTTTCACACATGTGGTACCGCACACGCGCAGCAGCCATGAAGTCGAACGGAATCTGTCCCTCCTGGCCACGCTGCATCCTGATGTGGATCTCGCGGCTCGTCCGACACTTCATCCCTCGGCCGCGGATGAGGCTGCCGCTGCGGGGGTCATAGACGCGCTGCCCGTGGGGCGGCCCGTGGCGGTGCTGGCTCCCGGCTCAGTGTGGGCGACGAAGAGGTGGACAACGGAGGGATTCGCAGATGTTGCTGCCGCGCTGGAGCCACGCTTCAGCGTCGTCCTGCTCGGTGGGCCGGAAGATCGACCCCTGTGTGACGAGGTGGTGCAGCGGTCGGGTGGTCACGGAAGCAACGCTGCGGGTCGTCTGTCATTTCTCGCATCGGCGGCCCTGATCCGGCGGGCTGCGGTACTCATCACCAACGATTCCGCCCCCATCCACCTCGCCACCGCGATGGGAACTCCGACAGTGGCCATTTTCGGGGCCACGATCCCGGAATTTGGTTTCACACCGTTTCACATTCCGCACCGCATTGTGCAGGTCGACGGTCTGCCCTGCCGCCCCTGCGGCATCCATGGTGGGCAGCGCTGCCCGATTCAGACCTTCGACTGCATGCACGGCATCAACCCCGCGCGCGTTGTGTTGAGCGCACAGGAGCTTGTCGGGATGGCAGTGGAAACCGGCGGACATCTGTGACGCACTCCGGGCTCCGGGGATGGGTCAGGTCTTGTCGCTCGATGCGGTTGTCGGCGGAGGAGTGGCTGCGGGTGTGGAGTCGGAACCCGTCGATTTGGAGGAATCGGATGTGACCGCAGGGGACGACGAGGATTTCTTGTAGTCGGTCAGATAGAAACCGGATCCCTTGAACACGAGCCCGGCCCCGGCGCCGATCAGGCGTTTGAGTGCGGGTTTGCTGCATTGGGGACAGGTCGTCAGGACATCATCGGTCATGG
>CAYUYM010000108.1:0-12225 GCA_964449305.1 uncultured Chromatiales bacterium
GTGTGGAAGCTGCCACCGGAGCGCCTGCATGCCACCGTGTACCGGACCGACGATGAGGCGTGGCAGCTCTGGAATGAGGTGACAACCATCGATCCCACTCACATCCATCGCTTCGATGAGAAGGACAATTTCTGGGAGATGGGGGAGACGGGCCCCTGTGGGCCGTGCTCCGAAATCCACATCGATCTCTCGGAGAACGCCGACTGCGGCCACCTGGTCAACGCAGGATCGCCCACCGTGATGGAGATCTGGAACCTCGTGTTCATCCAGTACCATCGCGATGAAACAGGCACGCTCAACCCGCTTCCCGCCACGCATGTGGACACCGGCATGGGCTTCGAGCGCATCTGTGCCGTGCTCCAGGGGAAAACCTCCAACTACGACACGGACGTGTTCATGCCGATCATCGATGGCATCGCTGTCCTGAGCGGCCAACCGTATGAAGGCGAGCATGCCGTCGCCATGCGTGTGATCGCAGACCACATCCGCATGCTCACCGTTTCCATCGCCGACGGCGCCGTGCCCGGCAACGAGGGTCGCTCCTACGTGCTCCGCCGCATCCTGCGCCGTGCCGCACGCTTCGGGCGGACACTCGGGCTGCGTGAACCGTTTCTCTGGAGACTCGTCGAGGTTCTTGCCACCACCATGGGAGGCGTCTTTCCGGAAATCGCCGAGCGACGCAATCTTGTGGAACGCATCATCCGCGCGGAGGAGGAGAGCTTCAACGCCACGCTTGATCGCGGTCTGGAGATTTTCGAACAGCTCGCCATGCAGCAGGCGACGCGTGAGGGCGGACAGCTCTCCGGGGCTGATGCCTTCAAGCTCTACGACACCTTCGGGTTCCCACTCGACCTCACCATGCTCCTCGCCGGGGAACGCGGGTTGACCGTGGATGTCCCTGCCTTCGAGGCGCTCCTGGCTCAGCAGAAGGAGCGCAGCAGGCAGGTGACCAGGGCCAGGCTTGCCGGAGCATCGGGCATTGCAGGGGATGGCTCCGGGCCCGAGCTCGGCCTGCACGACGACCGCGCGACGGTGTTTCTTGGTTACTCCGAGATCGAGGCTCCTGCAGAAATCCTTGCCACCGCGGCAGTGGAGGAGGCCACCTATGTCGTGCTCGATGCCACACCGTTTTATGTGGAGTCCGGAGGCCAGGTGTCGGACGACGGCGAACTCGTGATCGACGGCGTGCCCGTCCCCGTGCGCGGCCTCGCCAAACGCGACGGGCACATCCTCCACATCCTCGGGAACGATCTTCCGCGGCCGCTTGAGGCGGGGGATGCGATCGTGGCCCGCGTGGACCGGGGCAGGCGCCGGGCCATCATGCGCAACCACACGGCGACGCATCTCCTGCATGCCGCACTGCGCCGCATTGTCGGCTCCCACGTGCAGCAGGCCGGGTCGCTCGTGGATGACCACCATCTGCGCTTCGACTTCTCGCACTACGCGAAGGTGGATGCCGCCCAGATCGCCGACATCGAGGCGCTTGTCAACGATGTCATCCTCGATGCCCGGATGGTCCGGCACCACGTCGCGATCCCCTTTGACGAGGCACGCACCATGGGGGCGCTCATGTTCTTCGGCGACAAATATGGCGACCGCGTCAACGTGATCGAGGTTGCGGATTTCTCGATGGAGTTCTGCGGGGGGACCCATGTGCACAACACGGCCGAGATCGGTCTGTTCAGGATACGGTCTGAGGCATCCATCGCGTCCGGTGTCCGACGCATCGAGGCGGTGACCGGGATGAATGTGCTTGCGCACATCGATGGTCTGCACGGGCGTCTGCACGAGGCGGGCATGCGCGAGGCGGACCTGCATGACCGCATCAAACACCTCGAGAAGGAGCTGGCAAAGTTCAGCCTCCTCCAGGCGGAATCTGAGATGGAACGCATCGCCGCGGCCGCGGTGGATGTCGGAGGTGTCCTTCTGACGGTGAGCCGTGTGCAGGCTGCATCGGCCGACCAGCTCAAGGCCATGGGCGACCTGCTCCGTGAGAGGCTCCGCACCGGTGTCGGCGTGCTTGCCGCCGTGGTGGAGGACAAGGTGGTGCTCGTCTGCACGGTGTCCGACGATCTCATCACCGCAAGGGGACTGAAGGCCGGAGCCATTGTGGCGGATCTCGCCCGACAGCTCGGCGGTGGCGGCGGCGGTCGTCCGCATCTGGCAACCGCGGGTGGGCGCGATGTGACGCGTCTCGATGCTGTTCTCTCCTCGATTCCCGACCTCATCCGGAGCATGGGAGCGTGACAGCGGTCCGGACATCGGTGGCGGAATTTCTCACCTCCGCCCGCACGACGGGCCGGGCGGGAATGCTCCTCCTGATCGACCCGGACAAGGTGTCCTTCGACACCCTGCCGGGCTTCATCGCCGAGGCCGACGCCGCCGGTGTCGACGGCTATCTCGTCGGAGGGAGTCTCGTGTTGCTGCCACTGCTGGAGCAGACCATCAGGGCGATCAAGTCCATCACCTCACGTCCTGTCATCATCTTTCCTGGCGGGGTCCATCAGATCAGCGGCGAGGCAGACGCGCTGTTGTTTCTCTCCATCATCTCCGGTCGCAATGCCGACCAGCTGATCGGTCAGCATGTGATCGCCGCCCCCATCATCCGTCGCCTCGGTCTTGAGGCAGTCTCCACGGGCTATATGATCATCGCCTCGGATCAGGTGACCACGACGGAGTTCATGAGTCACTCCAAACCGATTCCACGCACCAAGCCCGAGATCGCCATGGCGCATGCCATGGCGGCTGAGCTGCTCGGCATGCGGCTCGTGTACCTCGAGGCAGGCAGTGGTGCCAGCCAGCCGGTGCCCGAGACCATGGTGCATGCCGTGGCCCGCAGTGTGTCGCTGCCCGTCATCGTGGGTGGCGGAATCCGCACACCCGATGCTGCAGCCGCCCGTGTGGCAGCCGGGGCATCGATCATCGTCGTCGGCAATCATTTCGAAAAGGAGGAACATCGACCACAACTGACGGAATTCGCCGCGGCCATTCATGCAGCCGGGATCGCGCATCCCATTGCCGTGTGACGACGTCGGTCCGGCGACCGGCCCTCAACCCGTGAATCACCCAACCCCGACATCGGAGGTCACATGAAACAAACGACACCGATCCTGTTGATCATACTTCTGCTTCCCGGCCTCTTTCAGGGCTGCTGGTGGAAGGCCATCGAACGTGAAAACCTGACGCTGCGATCGCAACTCGATTCACTCAACCGGCTGTATTCCTCCTGCGTGGTGGAAAACACCCGGGTGAATGTGCGGGTGGACGATCTTCAACGCCAGAACGCCAAGCTTGAGGAACGCAACCTCGAGATTGCCAACCGCATGATCGAGATGGGCAAGCTCCCACCCCCTCCGCGAGTGGAGCCCGACGACACCCCTCCCCTGGCGGAAGGAGTCACCTTTTCCCAGCGCACCGGTGTTGATCCCGTGGCTGCTGACACTGTGACGGACGCTGCCGTCACTCCGCCGACACCTGACACGCCGGTTCCAGTGCAGACCCCTCCCCAACGCCCATCCACACCAGCTGTCCAACCCACGACAACTCCGCCCACCTCCACGGCTGTCACGCGCCCACGTACGCTTCCGTCGCCGACCACAACAACGGCACGTGCCGGTGAGCGCTTCCTGGAACGCTATCAGGCGGCACTGGCGGAATTCAATCTCCGCCATTTCGCGGTGGCTCTCGAAGGCTTCACCTCGCTGCTGTCCTCCTTCGAATCGAATGACATGTCCGACAACTGCGAGTATTGGATCGGTGAGTGCCAGTACGCGCTCGGGAACTACCCGGCCGCCATTGAGCATTTCACCAACGTTCTCCGATACACGCAGTCCGACAAGACGGACGACGCCCTGATGATGCGTGGCAACACCTACATGCGCGTCAAGGATGTCACCAGTGCCCGTGGCGACTTTCAGCGCATTGTGGACGACTTCCCGGAAAGCGAGTTCGCCCTGCGGGCACGCCAGAAACTGAAATCCGGACGCTGACCAACAGAAAAGGCTGACCGTTGGGTCAGCCTTTTCTTTTTCAGGATCGTTGGGATCAGGCGTTTTCGCTGTTCTCCGGTTCGGCTGCGGCGGCTTCCTCGGCGGGGGCATCCTGCACCGGCTCAATTGCTTCCGCAATCATCGGTTCCTCCACAGGGGGCTCGGCCACCGGCGTCTCCACATCGGTCACGGGGGCTTCCGGTTCGACGGCGGCAACGGGCTCCACATCAGCGGGCGCCGGAGCAGGTGTCTCGATTGCGGCGGGTTCCGGTGTGGTCTGCATGGTGGGCACATTGAGGAGTGCCTGCATGCCGGGAACATCGGCAAAGGTGAAGGCGCGGTCCGAAGCAGACTGGTTCACCGTGAACGACGGCTTGTCATCGTAGTGACGATCGTCACCCGAATCCTCACGCACCATGGCGCAGATGAAGGACCGCTTCTCCGGGTCCATCTCCACCACCTTGACGCGCACGGTGTCGCCGACATTCATCGTGGGCTCGGCGGCCTGTTGCTGGCCACGGCGCGGCTTGCGGATGCCCATCTTCCCGCGCGGGACGAAGCAGTCGATGTCGAAATCGAGCGAGACGATGGCGCCGGCATCCATGACCTGCTTCAGCACGCCATCGGCCTCCGCTCCGGCGGGGTAGATGTTCGCGAGCTTCAGCCACGGGTTCGGCTGGGTGTCCTTGACGCTGAGGGCGATGCGCTTCTCCTGCGGCTTCGAGTCGATGACCTTCACCTCGAGCTCCTGCCCCACCTTCACGATCTCGGTCGGGTGCTGGATGCGACGCGTCCAGCTCAGATCCGAGATGTGCACCATGCCGACGATGCCCGGATCGAGCTGCACATACACGCCGAAGCTGGTGATGTTCTTGACCTTGCCCTTGTGGATGGTGCCGATGGAATACTGGTCGCCGATCTTGGTCCACGGCGACTCCGTGAATTCCTTCATCGAGAGGGCGATCCGCTCGTTCTTGACATCAACGTTCACCACCTTGACCTTCACCGTTTCATGGAGCTGCACCACCTCGGACGGGGTCTTGACGTGGGTCTTGCTCAAGCGGGAGATGTGGATGAGACCATCGACGCCACCGAGATCCACGAAGACACCGTAGTTGGTGATGGATGTCACAACACCTTCGAGCACGTCGCCCTTGTTGAACTGGGCGAACTTTGCCTTCTTCAGCGCCTTCTTGCGGCTGCAGACATACTTGCGGCGCTCGAGCTCCGAAATCTCCACCACCACGATCTCGATGTCCTGACCGATATGCGGCTCGATGTCGACCTGCTCAGCGCGGCCACTGAGCTGGAACTGGGAACGCGGGACGAACCCTTCAAGACCCTTGAAATCCACGAGTGCTCCGCCAGGAATCGCGCGCACACAGCGCACGGTCTGGAGGCTCTCCTGCTCCTTTGCGGCGAGGAGTTCCTTCCAGATTTCGGCAGCCTCCTCGTCCGACAGTTTGGGCTTCTTGCGGGATTTCTTCTCCGCACCCTCCGCGACCTCCCCTTCGGCGGTTTCACCCTCGGCAACCGGAGCCTCCGTATCTGCAACCAGTGCGGCCTCGGCAACCGGAGCCTCCGCATCTGCAACCGGCGCGACCTCGGCAACCGGAGTCTCCGCGTCTGCAACCGGTGCGGCCTCTGCAAGCGGAGCCTCCGCATCTGCAACAGGTGCGACCTCTGCAACCGGAGTCTCCACGTCTGCAACCGGTGCGACCTCGGCAACCTCTGCTGCCGGCGGTTCCACCGCGGCGACGTCACCTGCCGGGGTCTCCGCCGGGGCATCCTCCACGATCCCGGCGCTGACCGTTTCCACAGCAGCCTCCGCTGCAGCTGGCGCCTCCTCCTGTGCCGGTGTGTCGGGTGATGTCATCAATGGGAGTGCGTCAGGGGCGACGTCACCATCCATGACGCCTGCCGTGGCATTCGCGTCCATTGCAGGTGTCGTGTCGGACACGGGTTGGATTTCCTCGGCCGGTTGGTGCATCGATTGCTCGAGTTCGTTCGGGGTTGTCTGGTCGTTGGTCATAGCGGTTCCAATGAATTGGTTGAAATAATGGGGCAAAGCACTCTTTGCGCAACGCTCACATTCCGTTTGCTCGATCGCCCGTCGCTGGAGAATTTCGGTGCGGGAAATTCGACCAAAAAGGGATATGGGAAATCAAGCTACGGAAATGAAATGGAAATCCAAAATGCAGAAATTCCACATCCCGTACCCGGAGTGTATTTTGGTGCGGAAATGAAACATGGAACACGGTCGAGGTGATGATGGCATTGACGCGATGGCAGACGGTTGAGGAGCGGGAGATCGCCCGGAATCCCTGGTGGACATATCTGGTCCGACGCTTCATCATTCCCGGCATCCACACCGGTGACTATCATTTTGTTCGCACCCCGGGATCGGTCATGATCGCACCGCGGGTGGGAGACGGATTTCTGCTGGTCCGGCAATACCGATACCTCAATGATCGTGTCTCGTTGGAGTTTCCCGCGGGCGGGGTTCCTCCCGGGATGGCGTCACCCGATGCAGCTGTCAGGGAGCTGGCCGAGGAGACGGGCATGGCTGCGGGTTCGCTGACACACATCGGGGAGTTCAACCCTTTCAACGGGGTGACCGATGAGCTTTGCCAGGTCTACCTCGCGGAGCAGTTGACGGCAACAGACGCCGAACCTGATCCCACGGAGGAATTCGAACGATGCATCATGTCGATCGATGAGATCGGGGACGCCATACTGGACGGCACGCTGTGGGATGGGATGACACTTGCAGTATGGTCCATGCTGCGGGCACGGGAGGTGGTGTGATGACGCATGCCCGGGCTGTGGCGCTGCGGATGCTGATCACCGCGGCAGTGCTGACCATGCACCCGCCATGCCTGCATGCAGCCGACCCGCCGATGGGGGGCATTCGCTGCGGTGCGGACGAGTTTGTGCGGACCCATGCGGGTCTCCCGCGCTCCACGCGCATCGGGCTGGTCGTGAATCAGACCTCGGTGCTTGCCTCGGGGCAGTCGCTGGTCGACGCCGTCATTGATGCCGGTGTGTTGCGCGTCACCGCGGTATTTTCTCCGGAACATGGTTTCCTTGGGAATGCTGCTGCGGGCGAACGCATCGCCGACAGCCGCCATCGGGGCATCCCCGTGTACTCGCTCCATGGTGCCGTCCGCAAACCGACCAGGGAGATGCTGCGATCCGTCGACGTCCTCATCTATGACATTCAGGACGTGGGGCTCCGGTATTACACCTACATTTCCACGCTGGCACTGTGCATGGAGGCGGCAGCGGCGGAGGGGCGCCGCTTCATCGTGCTCGACCGACCTGATCCGCTGAACGGCATTGCCATCGAAGGGCCTGTCCGTGACGATGCGTTGAAGAGCTTCGTCGGACAGCTTCCCATTCCCATCCGCTACGGCATGACACCGGGCGAGCTGGCCTGCATGATCAAGGGGCGGGGATGGATCCCCCGTGCCGCATCGCTCGCATTGCAGGTGGTGCGCATGGTGGGGTGGAAACGGACCATGTGGTATTCCGAAACCGGCTGCCGATGGATCCCTCCATCCCCCAACATCGCATCACCCGACGTGGCGCTGCTCTACGGAGGCACCTGCCTCATCGAGGGCACAAACATCTCCGAAGGGCGGGGCACACGGACCCCGTTCGAGTTCATCGGCGCTCCGGTGTTCGACGCGGCAGCGGTGGTGCAGGCGTTGCATGCCTATCGATTGCGCGGGGTGGCGCTTTCTGTCGGCACGGAGCGGGTGGCCTCATCGTCGAAGGCTGCTGCACCAAAGTATGCCGGATCGGCACTCGATGGGATCGCCATCACCGTGACGGATCGCGACGCCTTTGAGCCTGTCAGAACCGGGCTTGCCCTGCTTTTCGCCCTGCAGGATGTCATGCGGGACACGCTGCGGATCACGAGACACTGTGCGCTGCTTCTGGGGCGACCGGTTGCCGGGCTGTTCATCGGAGGTGCCCCCGCCCATCGCCGCCTTGTCCGGCACTATTCCGATGACGCCGCACGCTTCGCGCGTCAACGGCGACCGTATCTTCTCTATCACTGAACTGCCCGTGAGTGGCGCACGGTTGCTGGCGGACGCAGGCAGCGCAGGAAAAAAATGCTGTGGTCGGGGGGGAAGCGGTTTCCTCATCATTCCCGATGCCGTATATTGCCACCCTTTCGCAGCCAGTATCCAAGGCAGGCAGAAATGAAGCGCAGCATCTTGATCATCGGCATTTTCACCGCCATCCTCGCATATGGATGCGGTCAGGGGCAGGAACAAAAGGAGGCGCAGACCGAAGGCGCAGTCGGCGCGGACAGCATTGACGCAGGCCTCACGCTGCCATCCAACCTGGAGCGCACTGGGCCGGGCGGGCCGTTGCGCTACCGCTTCACCGTGGGTGACCGCTTCGGAATCCAGATCACCACCGTCGAGAGTGTCCGCCTCACACGTGACAGCATCGTGCAGAAGAATGATCAGACACTGACGTACCGGTATGTATTCGAAGTCCTGGAATCGCGTGCCGACGGGAGCGCGAAGCTCCAGGCCACTTGCACACGCGTGATCTACCACATCGACTACGGCGATGTGAAGGGCAGAAAACAGATGTCGTATGACACCGACGAGAACAACAGCCGTGACAAGGAGAAGGTGTTCGCGCAGTATGTCGCGGCCTACAAGGTGCCACTCACTGTGATGATCGATGCGCAGGGACGCATCACCTCCGTCGGCAATGTGGAGGCAGCCGTCACCAGGCTGCTTGGGGACGATGCGAAAACCACGCGGCAGGAAACGAAGGCACAGCTCGCGAAGGATCTGTCGGAGAACAGCCTGAAGAACACCATCCAGCTGGGCTTTCTCAAGCTCGATGAAAAGGAGGTGCCGGTTGATTCGTCATGGACCATCAACTGGGACGGTGCCATCGGCTTCATGCGGCTGAAGAACCACGCCACCTATACGCTCAGGGGCTACACATCCAGCGACCAGGGACGCCTGGCGCATGTGGTGATCTCGATGGTTTCGCAGTACGTCGGTGGCAAGACGGTGGACACAGGCGAGGGGATGGCGACCATCCAGGCGTTCGATGTATCGGGGTCGGGAACCTCCGCATTCAACGTCGATCAGGGGCGTTGCGCGGATCGCCACATCCGGCAGCGCATATTTGCACGCTTTTTCATCGAGGCACCGGCGGAGTTAAAACAGATGGCTCCTGACCAGGCAAAGGACTTCACCATGACGCAGGATGCCCAGATAGAAAACCGGATAACAGTTTTCACACCGTAATGCGCAGTTTTTCACGACAAAGAAGCCAATGCCATTGACAAACCATGGATTTTCATTATATTCCGAAGTGTGAATTTTTTTCACAATGGAAGCTCATCAAAGACATTTGTCACTCTCATCCCTTGTTGCCGCCACATCAGTGGAAAGCCGTGCCCCCCACGGCATTTCGGCATGATCATCCGGCCCTTCAATCCTGCAATGCACTTTCCTCATCATCGGCTACCAGTTTTAGGTGAACTCATGAAGTTTTCTGTTTTGCGGTCCTGTCTGATCATCGCAACGAGTATTTTCGTAACCACGACGGCATTCGCCCAGCAGGCTCCGATGCGGTATATCGGCACCGGGCAGAGCGATGTGTTTGCGCGGGAGCTGTATCCGGTGATTCCTCCTGGAGGTGAAAACGTGTGGACGCCGGATCAGTCATCACTGTTTCTGAGCGCCTACGCCGGCCTGAACCTCAACAAGAATCTCGGAGATTTCCAGGCCTCGTGCGACTGCATGTTCGAGGGTCAGTTTGCCCTCGACAACATCGGCCTGGTGATGGGGGTGGATGCCACCTATCAATTCGCACCAAGCTGGGCGGTCATGGCCAAGCTGTACTACGACAACAAATACACGCAGGAAACGCTGGAGCGTGACCTGGACACCCCGATCAAGCAGGGCAGTGTGGTGAGGATCAATCCGGTGCAGTACAAGGAGCTTGCTGATGTGAGCCTCTCCTACCTGATGCTGGGTGTCTACATGCGCTGGCAGCCGAGGCTTGCCCGGTGGTATGTGTTCGCCGGTCCCGCCTTCGGCCTTGCCATGCAGAACTCCGTGAACCACCGCCAGGAGATCCTTTCCGGTGAGCTTCAGTACAGGGACAACCTGGACACCAAGCGTGCGATCAGCGAGGACTCCTTCGCTGAGCAGGCACGGATCGAGGCCATGGTCGGCGTTGGATACGACTACTTCCTCCGCCCCCGCTGGTACCTCAATCCGGAGGTCAAGTTCGGATATCCCGTCACCAAGGTGTCCGACGACGACAACTGGAAGGTGATGTCCTTCCAGATCACCATCGGTCTGAAATACGAAGCATTCTGATCTGCCGGACCCTCTGATCCACTACAAAGAAATTCGTTCATCACCATCGGATATGATCTTCATGCAGAAAATTCTTTACTCCTTCCTCGGATTGGCGCTCTGTACGTTCCTCATCGCCGGATGCTCCGGCGCGGATCCCAACAAGGTCACGCGTGTGTCGGGAGGTACGGTTGAGAACCTCGGTGAGAACATCAACTCGCCATATGATGACTATGCCCCGGCTGTCACTGCCGGTGGCTCGCTGTTCTTCACGTCGCGCAGGCTGAACCCCAAGCGTCTTGACTATGGTGATGACGTGTATCGCACCAGCCATATCGGCCGCGACTGGGAGAAGCCGGAGTACCTGTCGGACCAGGTGAACACCCCTGAATCCCAGGGATCCATCTCCATCTCCGCCGATGGCCGCACATTGTTTGTCGCCCTCTGCTCCCAGCCGGACGGCTTCGGGAAATGTGACATCTATGCCGCGGAGTGGAACGACAAGGGCACTGAGTGGACAAAGGCCCGGAACCTGAACAACCCTGAGGGGAAGGACCTCCGCGGGACAACCATTGTTGACAACTTCGACCAGATCAACACCACCTATTGGGAGTCCCAGCCCTCCATCTCCAATGATGGCCGCGTGCTGTACTTCGTGTCCGATCGTCCGGGTGGATTTGGTGGCACCGACATCTGGATGTGCCGCAAGGGCGACGACGGCGTGTGGGGACCACCGCTCAACCTCGGTCCCGATGTCAACACCAAGGGTGATGAGCGCACTCCGTCGATCTCCTTCGACAATCGCACCCTCTACTTTGCCTCCGACGGCTTCCCCGACAACGACCGCGAGAAGTCCATGGGCGGTTTCGATCTCTACGTCACCCGCTGGCAGGGCCAGCGCTGGTCGCGTCCGATGAACCTCGGCTATCCCATCAACACGCCCTCCGACGACATCTACATCGCCTCCACGTTGATGGGGGACACCCTCTACTTTGCCTCCGACCGCCCGGGTGGCTACGGCAAGTTCGACCTGTACATGCTGCTCAGCCCGCCCTATCCGCCTGATGCCGTGGTGTACGTCAGTGGCGTCATCACCGATGTCGAGACGGGGCAGCCGCTCGCATCAACCCCGGTCACCGTGGAGGATTACGGCACCGGTGAAACCATCGTGAAGTACAGCAGCCTCGAATCAGGGCAGTTCCAGTTCCCGATTCCCGCCGGCAAGAGCTACCGCATCAGTGCCGAGCAGAAGGGCTACATCTTCAAGTCGGAAATCTTCGAGGTTCCCGAACTGACAACCTATCGGCGTCTCACCAAGAACATCGCGCTGGATCCCATTCCGCCCGTTGTCACCGTGCCACCGAAAACCAACCTCACCGTGCTGTTCGACTTCGACAAGGCAGAACTGCGTCCCGAATCCAAGCCGGAACTGGACCGCGCCATGCGCTTCATCCTCCAGAACCCGGGACGGAAGTTTGAGGTCTCCGCACATACAGACGCCCTTGGTACCGAGGAATACAACCTTGATCTTTCCGAGCGCCGCGCATCTGCTGTGCGTCGCTACCTGGTGGATCATGGCATTCCCGCCGACATCATCTTTGCGAAGGGGTATGGTGAGTCCCAGCCCATCGATGACAACGGTACACCACAGGGCCGCCAAAGGAACCGTCGCGTTGAGCTGACGGTGGTCGAGTAAACAGGAAATCGAGCGGATACGCATCATTACAGAGAGGAGCAACGTGAACATGAACGCAGCGAACAGATACCGGAAACTGGCTCTCGCCCTCGTGCTGGGTGTGGCCTTCCTTCTTGGCGCCTCCACAACATCGCTGGCCCAGCCGACACTGAATTTCAAACGTGTCATCAACAACTGGCCGACGATCGAA
>CAYUYM010000109.1:0-10728 GCA_964449305.1 uncultured Chromatiales bacterium
CCGTTGGGTCACGGCGCGCCGTGACCCAACGGGCGGGTTTTCAGCGTTTTCAGGGTTATCAGCGTTGGCTTCGGATGGACTCGCACGGCAAGCCTTCCCCGCACCACCTCTTCATTCTTTTCTCTTCACTCGCCCCGCAGGAATTCCGTCGCCATGGCACGCTCGTTCCACATCCCACTCTTGAAATGTTCCATTCTTGAACTCATCAACTCGGGAACTCGTCACTCGCGCAGCGACCGCGTGGAACGCGCCGTCATCGCCATCGGCATAGAGAAATCCATCTGGCCCGTCATCGCGATCACGGCCTGTACCTCATTCACGGTCTCCTCATCCACGATGCCGCCAGCGGCGAGATCCACATGGAACGTGCCGGTGATCGTGCCCGTCCCCTCGATCTCGAAGGAGTTGCCGCGCATCTCGCCCGATCCCGCGATGTCCTGCTTCCCGGTGTACGTGATTTTGAGGCATTCGCGCCCGCGGTGCAGCTCCTTCGCCTCCGCGGTGAGCGTCACATCGAACTTCGCCCGTGCGCGACTGAACCCCAGCGCGATCGTGTCAACACCCGACGACTTCCACGTGTCGCCCAGTCCCACGGGGCGTGGCGGCAGCACACCGTAGCGGAAGGCCTGCATCCGCCCCCCACGGCGCCCGGGCAGCGGGTCGAGGGCCTCCTGCCGCACCGTCCTGCCAGTCGCATCCAGCACCACCTTCGTGCGCTTCCCGATCAGCTCCTTCGCCGGATCACCCCCGTCACGGCCACCGCCGCCTGGACCACGGCCCCCCATCTGTGGTCCGTCCATCGTCACCTCCTCGGGTGTGGAGATGAGCGTGACAGCGCCATCCTCTGCCACATCCTCCACCTCCAGCTTCACCCGGGTGGTGATCGTGAAGGTGTTGCTCCGCTCCTCGCCCATCATCTGCTGCACCGTGGTCGTCACATTCTTTTCGTCGTAGGACACAACCTGTCCCTTCTTGAACCCGAGCGACAGATCGAACACGTCCTGCGCGAAGGTCGGCGTGATGAGGCATGCAGCCAGAATGGCCGCCATGCATGCTGTGTTCCGTACGTTCATGATATCACCTCGAAATGATGCGTTTCGTATCTCAACCGTGAAGCTACAAAATATCCCGGTGCGATGTGTGGCGACTCCCCGCATTCCGCGGTCGCTCCGCCGTGGCTGTCACGGTCACGGGGCGGGGCGGAACACCGCATCGTCATTCACGATGCGCCAGGCTGTGCGGAAGACGAGCTCCGTCACGCGGGCCGCCTTGCGGGGATTGATGGTGTCGGGGTTGTCGCTCACCTGGTGGTAGTCCTTGTGCAGCCCGGTGAAGAAGAACATCACCGGCACGTCCTCCCGGAAGAAGCTCATGTGATCGCTGCCGCCGAAGAGGGATCTGCCCATGCGGGCCATGGTGAAGTTCGTGTGGGTGTTCTCCTCCATGGTCAACGAATAGAGCGCCGGCGACAGGGTGGAATCGACGATGAACAGCGTGTCCTCCCCGTTGCGGCTGATCATGTCGAGGTTGAGCATGGCCACGGTGCGGTCCAGAGGGAAGAGGGGGTGGTTCACATACGTCTCGGAGCCGACCAGCCCGCGCTCCTCTGCGGCGAAGAGCAGGAACAGCACGCTGCGCCGCGGGCGGGCGTTCATGGCGGCGAAGGCCCGTGCCAGCGTCAGCACGCCGGCGGTGCCCGAGGCGTTGTCGTCGGCGCCGTTCATGATGAAGTCCTCCCCATCTGCGTGCTGCTTCCGGAAGCCCACGTGGTCGTAATGCGCGCCGATCACAAGCACATCGTTGCGCAGATCTGGATCCGATCCCTCAAGGAATCCCACCACGTTAGATGCGGAGAGCTGCGTCACCTCGGTGCTGGTGCGCAGGTCGATGGTCAACCCGGAGATGCCGGACGACGCCGGGCGGAGCGTGGCATCAATGCGCTTCTGGATGCGGCGGAGCGAATCCACACTGCCAAACACGGCCGTGATGAACTCATCGCCCGCATGAACCACCGGCAGCTTGTCCTCCTCTGGGATGCCGGTGATGGTGGGGATGGCATCCTTGGAGAGCGTCTTGTACAGCGATGGCCAGGGATACCCCGATGGCCGAAGGTTGATGTGGTTGAGCGGGTCGGAGAGGAGGATGACGCCGACGGCGCCATGCGCACGGGCGTTGGCCACCTTGGTCTCGACGGAGGAGTGCGTCGTCATCCGCCTGCCGTTGAAGACCGATGCCGTGTCGTTCTCGCCAGGCTCGTGCCGCAGCGCCAGCACCACCTTCCCGCGGACATCAATGCCCGCGTAGTCGTCGTACCCGTATTCGGGTGCGGTGATGCCGTAGCCCACGAACACCGCCTGCCCGGTGGCCCTGCCATTGGCAGTGATCTCGTAGGGGATGTAGCCGGATTTGATCGCGAGCTCATTCGTTTCACCGCCGCGCAGCAACCGCAGATGGTTGTCGTCGGTCAGACGTACGGTGGCCATGTTGAGGGATTGAAAGCGTGTGCCCTTGCAGCCCCCGATGCCGAGACGATCCAGCTCGCGGGCGATGTGCTGCGCCGCCGAATCCAGTCCGGGGCTCGGAGTGTTGCGCCCCATCATGGCGTCCGAGGCGAGGATGTCCACCTGGGACTGCATGTACTCCGGTGTGATGGCGCGGAGTCCGGGGTCGATTGAGACTGCCGGCTGCGACGTGGAGCATCCGGATGCCGCGATGGATGCGACGATGATGAGCATGAAGAGACTCGCTCCTGGCCTCAGGCTGTGCCGCCGGAGTGGGTGGAAGAACGTCATGTGAGCCATGGTGTGATGAAACCTCGAATGTTCCCTGAAACGATCGTATGGTGATGCATGAGATGAATGGCGTTGGACGCGGGGCGTTTCTTGAAGCAATGCCGAAGACAGGTTCAATGGGCGCAATAATAGCGGTTCATCGCACAAGAAACCATGGAATCATTCTCCCCCATCCTGCATGAAGACCAACCGGCTGCCAGACTCGATCCCGGATGCGTCACGCTGGACATCCCGGCGGCTGTCCTTCGGCAAAGAAACGGGCGATCGTCGATCGCCCGTTGTGATGCCTGCCTACCGTCCTGGTGGGGGCGGACCGTGTTCGAAGCCTCGTTCACGTTCCGGTTCGGACACCTTGCGTTCGCCGCCGAAGCTGCGCAGCGTGTAGGTGAAGGTGAGCAGTGCGTAGCGCTGGAGGATGTTCGTCCGCAGATCCTCGATGTAGGCCTCCGTGGTGGAGCGCGACACATTCTGGTTCTGGTTCAGGATGTCGAACACCGTGAGGCGCAGCTCCGCGGCATTGTTGGCGAGGAACTTCTTGCCGATGCCCACATTCCACATCACCGTGTTCGTGTTGTAGCCCGAAGAGAGCCCCGAGTTGTAGGTGTGCGTCAGATCCGACGAGAGCAGGAAGCCCTCCCAGAAGATCCAGTTCAGGCGCAGACGCGTGTTCTGCATGAAGTAGTCCGTGTTGAGATTGGACCGCATCGAGTTGCGCACCCACGACTGTGTCGAGAAGCTGGAGATGGTGAAATCCAGATCCTGGCTGATGTTGGATGCGATGGTCACGATACCACCCACCGACGGGGTGGTGGAGAAGTTCTCCACGTCGTTCACCATGCCCGGCGTACGCGATAGGTTGAAGAAGCCGGACAGGTTGATGTTCGATCCGATCAGCCGCATGGGGAAGCCGTAGGTCGCCATCGCCCTCACCGACCAGGCCCCGTCCATGTTGATGGGACGCGTGAGCTGCACGCCGCGGAGCAGGCGGATGTTGTTCACCGTTGTGTCCGTCGCAGCGATGAAGGTGCTGTTCACCACGGAGTTCAGCGTGTACGATCCACCGAGCATGCCGAAGAAGTACGTCCCCGCACCAAAGTTCGTGGACATGAAGCGCAGGTTCAGGTTGTGCGAGTAGTTCTGCTGCAGGTCGGGGTTGCCGATGCGCAGCAGGAGCGGGTTCGTGTTGTCCAGCACGTTCTGCAGGTTGTCGACGCTCGGCGCCGAGGTGCGCGTGCGGTAGTTGAGGAACAGGTTCTTGTCACGCGTGATGCGGTAGCGGAACTGCGCGTTTGGGAGGATGTCGCGATACGACCTGCTGAGATCCGCCACGTACGGGAATTTCTGGTCGCCCGTCAGGTCCGCCATCTGATACGCCACACCGACGGACGCATTGAACCCCTCCTCCTGCAACCGGTAGGAGCCTTCCACCGACTGCGTGACGTAGGAATTCGAGAACGTGTTTGTGAGCGCGGTGTCCAGGGCCGTGTAGCGCCCGGTGAGCGGATCGAAATTGTTCGTGGTCTTGTCGGACTCATCGTTCGACTTCGATGCATTGTAGGTGAGCTGGATGATGCTCTTCTCGGAGATCGGTTCCGTGTAGGACACATTGCCGTTGATGGACCAGCCCTTCTTGTCGAGATCCGCCACCTGGTCAAGAGAATCGAACACGGTGCCCATGTCGCCCATGTTGCTGGTGAAGGCGTGGTTGTCGGCCGAGCCGGTGTTGCTGGTGTACCCCGCGTTGCCACCGACGATGAAGGTGCGGCCGCGCGCCTCGAAACGATGGCGGTACATGAACTCGGTGTTGAAGTTCGTCCCGAGCAGGTCGGTGGCGCGCTTCACCGAGCTGCTGTTGATCTCCGTGCTCCCGATCGAGGTGCGGCCCAGTGTGAGGCTGCTGCCATCGCTCTGCTGTGCGCTGAAGCGCGGTCGCAGGATGATGGAGTTCATGGTGTCCAGGTTCCACTCGAAGCGCATGTTGAAGCGATGGTTCGTGTTCGTGGTCGATGTCGTGGCGCTTTCGTTGTAAAGCTGATTGATGCCGGTGAGATCCAGTCCGGCGGGCAGACCCGACAGGTTCGACAGCTCATACTGTCGTACGAGGTCGGAGACGGACTCGTTCTTTCCACGGTTGAAGAAGTAGCTCCCGGACACCTCCATGTTGTCCGCCCAGCGGTCGGAATAGTTGAGGCCCACGGCATGTGTGGTGGAGATGCCGCCGGAGGGCGTCACCAGAAAAGAGCCCATGTCGCCACCGCCGGGTCCACCACCGCCGCGCCCAATCTGGAAGAGCTGGCGTGCCGCGCCGCCTCCCATGGCGCCGGCAACGGTGGAGAACATCCCGCCACCACCACCACCGCCGCCCGATGCTCCCACGATGTCCTCGATTGCGAAGTTCTGCTCGTTGACATTGTTGGACTGGGCGAGCACGGTGAGGCGCGTGTCGTCGTTCAGGATGTTGGTGGTGGTTCCGATCTTGTATTCCTTGTCGGCGCCATAGCCGCCAAAGAACTTGCCGAAGATGCCGTTCCGCATGTTGGAACGGGTGACGAGGTTGATGGTCTTGGATGTGTTGCCATCGTCGAATCCGGTGAAGCGGGACTGCTCCGACATCTGGTCAAAGATCTGCACGCGGTCCACCAGTTCTGCTGGGATGGCGCGCAGGGCGGCCGTCGGGTCTGAGCCGAAGAAGGGCCGGCCGTCAACGAGTGTCTGCTTGACCTCCTCGCCCTGGGCCTTCACCTTGCCGGCTTCCACCGTGACACCGGGGACCTTGGTGACGAGATCCTCGGCCGTGGCGTCCTTGTTGACCTTGTAGGCCGAGGCATTGTATTCCGTGGTGTCGCCCTTCACTGTGGCGGGGGCGATGATGCCCGTCACTTCCACGGCTTTCAGATCGATGTCCTCCTCCTCCAGGAGGATCCTCCCAACGTTGACATCCTTCGCCGCGATGGTGAGGCGAGTCGTGTCGCTCTTGTAGCCGAGGAATTTGACGACAAAGAGGTACCGGCCCTTCTGCACATTGTCGATGCTGAACGCGCCGGTCTTGTTGCTGACAGTGCCCGAGATGGAGGAGTCGGGCAGATGGATGAGCATGGCGCTGGCGTTGGCCAGCGTCGTTCCCGAGTTCTTGTCCGCCACCACACCCGTGACCGAGACGGTCTGGGCTGTGGCGGCGGTGGTCAGGAGAAGTGCGAGGAAGAAGATGGAGATGTGTTTCATGGATGGGTCAACATGGTGAACGTGCACAAGGCAACCTGTTAGACAGCGGGGGAAGTGTTTCGTTGCATGCACGGGAACGGGAACCAAAAAAATGCCGGCCTGGGAGCCGGCATGAAAAGGGGGATGGGAATGTCAACCGAGATACGCCCGCAATTGCTTGCTGCGCGAGGCATGGCGGAGGCGTCGGATGGCTTTTTCCTTGATCTGCCTGACGCGCTCGCGGGTCAGGTTGAACTTCTCGCCGATTTCCTCCAGTGTCAGGGAATGCTCGCGGTCCAGGCCGAAGTACAGACGGATCACCTCCGCCTCGCGCTCGCTCAATGTGGCGAGTGCGCGGCGCACCTCCACCTTGAGGGACTCGGTCATGAGACCGTTGTCGGGCGTGGGCTGGCGGTCGTCCTGAATGACGTCCAGAAGTCGGTTGTCCTCGCCCTGGGCAAACGGGGCGTCGACCGAGATGTGGCGGCCGGAGATTTTCAACGTATCTGCGACCTCAAAGAGCGTCATGTCGAGCTCCGATGCCAGCTCGGATGCCGAGGGCTCGCGCTCGTAGGACTGCTCGAGTTCGCTGAATTTCTTGCCGATCTTGTTCAATGCGCCCACCCGGTTGAGGGGGAGGCGGACGATGCGCGACTGCTCTGCCAGTGCCTGCAGGATGGACTGGCGGATCCACCAGACAGCGTAGGAGATGAACTTGAAGCCGCGTGTCTCGTCGAAACGCTTCGCGGCCTTGATCAGCCCCAGATTGCCTTCATTGATGAGGTCTCCGAGCGACAGTCCCTGGTTCTGGTACTGCTTGGCGACGGACACCACGAAACGGAGGTTGGCCTTGGTCAGCTTCTCGAGGGCCTGCTGGGAATCGGGCGTGCTTTTCTTGATGCGCTTGGCGAGCTCGATCTCCTCGTCGGGAGTGAGCAGGTCCACGCGTCCGATCTCCTGCAGGTACTTGTCGAGAGACTGGCTCTCGCGGTTGGTGTACTGCTTTGAAATTCTCACTCGTTCTCCACAATGTGTGAGTCGTGGCGGTTGGTACTCATATGGGGAAGGACGCTGCCGTGGTGCCGGGGAATGGTTCGTGTGTCACTGCCTCAGCAGGACGTTTCCGCAATGGCGGATGTTTCATCTGCACGCATTTCCGACCTTCTCCAATCTGTCTCTGGTACGCGGCGCATTCAGGTGTCATCATGCACACACAACCGCAAGAGGAAGAACCATGGAAGTCCGCGAAAAGTTCATGTGCTCTCCACAGATGCGGTGCGTGCTTCGCCGCGCCGCACTCCCGTGGCATGGGCAGACCATGGCACAAAGAATGCGGAACCGCAAATATGGCAAGATTCCCTGGAATTTTCAAAGCATTTTTTTGCCCCGTGTTCCTTCGTCGTTCCCTTGGAGGAAGGAGGCATTTCACCACATGGCAACCAAGACCAGCCCTTGTGTCTTCGGACCCTCGTGCCTTGGTGGTTCCCGTCGCCAGCACACCTTTCCCATCTTCCTTCCACCTCCCGGCACACGTGTCACTCCTTCATCACAGCCAGCATGATGCGGATGGAGGCGTAGGTCACATCGGCGTCCACCACGGCCTTGATCTTCTTCATGTCGCGGAGATGGAGGCGCTCGACGGCCTTGCGGATCTGCTGCTGGTGGGGTGGTGGCACGATGCGGTCGATGTCGAGTGTGAGTCCCGATGCGATGATTTCGCAGATGTGTTGGGATATGGTGCCCTCGCTGAGGCCACGTGCAAAGGCGATGTCCTCCAGGCTCAGACTGCGGAGTGCGTGGTCGAGCGTGGCACGCACCGACGTGGTGAGCGTTGCGAGCGCCTGCGTCTGCGTCGCGAGGGTGCCGGCCACGGTGTGCTGATGCGCATGCTCGCGCAGCGTCTTCAGCATCTCGCGTCCGTATTTCTGGAAGCCGGCCGGCCCGACGCCGTCGATGGCGAGGAAGGATGCCTTGTCCTCCGGCGCGGCATTGGCGATGGCTGCCAGAAGCGGATCCGGCAGCAGCGCATGTGAGGCGATGGCGAGGCGCCCGGCGATGCGTCGCCGCACCGCACGCAGGGCCTCGTACAGCGTGGGGTCCTTCACCGTGACACCGCCCGCCGCGCCTGCTGGTGGCAGCGTGAGGGGACGCACGATGCGCCCGAGCCGCTCCCTCCCGAGCTCGGTGATCGACACCGTGGAATGCATGGCGTCGGACTTGGCGAGCAACCCCATGCCGATCATCATGTCCACCGTCTCCAGCATGGCCCCCTTGTCCGTCTTGCGTGCCCGGCCGTAGGAGAGCGCCCGTGCAAGCTGGTACTGGTCGATGCGCTGCGTCTTCGCGCCACGCAGCACATCCACGATGATGGTGCGGCCGAAGCGGCCGTCGAGTTCGGCCACGCAGGCGAGGATGTCGCCAGCATGGAGATCGAACATCGAGGCGCCGGCCTCCACGGGGGTCGCCACCGTGCCGCCTTCGCAGTTGTCGCAGCGGCCGCAGGTGCCGCGCACATCACGTTCCTCGAAGTACTCCAGGATCATGTTGCGCCGGCACGCGTGCCCGTCGATGTAGCGCTCGAGCGCCAGCAGCTTCGCCCGCTGCCGCCGCATCCGCAGCTCGATGTCACGATGGTTGATGTCGAGATCCGCCGCCTTCATGCGCGGACCGATGAGCGCGATGCCCGAACCGCGTTTGCCCGTACTGAAGGCGATGAGGCCGATGGAGGCGAGCTCCTTCAACCCCGAGACGACGTCGTCCATGGCGAGGAAGCTCTTGCGGGAGAAATCGTCGAGATCGACGATCACCGAATCGTAGAATGCCTCACCTCCCACCATGCGCAGCAGCGACACCGTGATGAGGGACAGATGCGGGGGGGCGGACTCGATGAGCCACTGGCGGATGTCGCCGGTGGACAGAAGGAAACGTACGCGGCTGCCCACGAAGGAGGAGGTGACGCGCCGCACGTGGCCGTGCCGCTCAAGCAGATCCAATGCGGATCTGACAGCGCTCTCCGACGTGTTGCCGATCTTCGCGGCAAGCATCTGCGGCGTGATGCTGAGCAGGTCGTTCGTTGATGCGCCCAGCTCCGTGCCCGCGAAGTTGTGAAGCGTGGTGTAGACGGATTGCAGGAGGGCCCTGTCGGGATACCCGGAGCGGATGAAGAACTCCGGCAGCGACTTGTCCGACGGCTGATGGAGCATGATGCAACGGGCATCGCCGCCATCGCGGCCCGCCCGCCCGGCCTCCTGGTAGTATTGCTCGATGGTCATGGGCATGTCGTGGTGGAGCACGAAGCGGACATCGGGCTTGTCGATGCCCATGCCGAAGGCTGAGGTGGCCACGATGACGCGGCAGCGTCCGTCGATGAAGCGCGCCTGCGTCTCCCTGCGTTGGTCGTCGGGCAGGCCGGCGTGGTAGGGCTCCGCGGAGATGCCATACTGTGCAAGGAAGCCCGCGATCTCCTCCACCGTGTTGCGCGTGCCTGCGTAGACCACGCCCGATTCGCCCGATGAACAGGTGGTGAGAATGAATTCGCGCTTGTTCGCTGTCTTCAGCACGCGGAAGGACAGATTGGGCCTGTCGAAACCGCGCACGATGACGACGGGATCCACCAGACCGAGCTGCTGGCGGATGTCCTGCCGCACATCGGGCGTGGCCGTGGCGGTGAAGGCCAGCACCTGCGGCACACCGAGCTGGTCGATGGCCGTACGGAGCTTCGTGTAGCTCGGACGGAAGTCGTGCCCCCATTCGCTGATGCAGTGCGCCTCATCCACCACGAACATGGCGGTGTGCATCTGCCTGATGCGGTCGAGAAAGACCATGGATTCGAAGCGCTCGGGGGCCACATAGAGCAGCTTGTACCACCCGTGATACGCCTTCTCCAGGCGCTCCATCACCTCGCGGTAATCGAGCATGGAATTGATGAAGGACGCGCGGATGCCGGCCCGGGCGAGCCCGTCCACCTGGTCCTGCATCAGAGCGATGAGCGGTGAAATGACGATGGTGAGCCCGTTCTTCAGCAGCGCGGGGAGCTGGTAGCAGATGGATTTGCCGCCGCCCGTCGGCAGGATCGCCAGCACATTGCGCCCCTCCAACACCGCCTGAATGATGTCCTGCTGGCCGGGCCGGAAATCCGGGTATCCGAAACACGAGGTCAGCAGTTCGCGCGCTTCAGCGAGTGTCGGCGCTGTCATGAGTGAAACCTCCCGTGTATGTGATGTGACATGCAGAGCGCCGCAACGGCGCAACGCCTACGAAAAATCGATGTCGTCGTCGTCCTCCGTGGCAGCAGGTGCAGGCGCCTGCGCCGAATAGTACGGCTCAAGTTCGGCCGACATGAAGGACGTGACCGCCAGGATCACCCCAAAGTCGTCGAGGTACCCCACAATCGGAGCAACATCGGGGATGGTGTCGAGCGGCAGGATGAAGTACACCAGCGCCGCAACCACGAAGGTCTTCTTCTGCCACGACACATCCGGATCCATGAAATACCGGAACAGCGCGATCAGATCCTGCGCAAATCGCAGCTTCGACCCCTCCCTCCGCATCTTCTCCTCGAACTGCGCATGCACCCTGCCGGCATTCATCCGGTATTTCTCCTCATCCATCGTCGTCAGAGGATCGTTGTCGTCCAAGTATTGATCGAGTTCCTTGTCCATGGTCATGTTCCGAAGTGTGATGCTCCAAGATACAAAATTGCCGCCCGTCTTCCGTCTCGGGGTGCCCCCGTGCA
>CAYUYM010000109.1:10828-12150 GCA_964449305.1 uncultured Chromatiales bacterium
ATGCTCCAAGATACAAAATTGCCGCCCGTCTTCCGTCTCGGGGTGCCCCCGTGCACCCCGTCTTCCGTCTCGGGGTGCCCCCGTGCATTTGTCCCGGGGGGCCCCCGTGCATTTGTCCCGGGGGGCCCCTGTGCATTTGTCCCGGGGGGCCCCTGTGCCCCCCGAATGTGCCCCCCGAAAGTGCCGTTTACCTGCCCACACTCTCCCACACGATCTCGGCAATGTCCCTCACCTGCACGCTGTCGGCCTTGTCACGGGCCTTGACACCATCGGTCATCATCGTCATGCAGAAGGGGCAGGCGGTGCCGATGGTGCAGGCTCCGGTGGCGAGGGCCTCATCGGTGCGGGCGAGGTTGACGCGCGTCCCCTCCGTCTCCTCCATGAACATCTGGCCGCCGCCCGCGCCGCAGCAGAAGCCGCGGTCGCGGTTGCGCGGCATCTCCACGAGTTCCACACCCTCCACGGCCGTGAGCGCCGCGCGCGGTGCGGTGTAGACGTCGTTGTAGCGACCCAGGTAGCAGCTGTCGTGGTAGGTGACGGTTCCCGGCACGGCCGTCCGCGGCTGCAACGCGCCGGACTCCAGGAGCGTGGTGATGAGCTCGCTGTGGTGCATCACCTCGTAGCGGCCGCCGAACTGCGGGAACTCGTTGCGGATTGTGTGGTAGCAGTGCGGGCATGCGGTGACGATGCGTTTCACACCATACCCATTGAGTGTCTCCACATTCTCACGCATGAGCATCTGGGCAAGGTATTCATTGCCCGAGCGGCGGGCGGAATCGCCCGTGCATTTCTCTTCCGTGCCCAGGATGGCGAAGCGGAGCCCCGCCTTCTGCATGATGCGCGCAAACGCCTGGCTCACCTTCTGGTAGCGTGCGTCGAACGACCCGGCGCAGCCCACCCAGAACAGCACGTCCACCGAGTCGGCCGATCCGAGCTCGGAAAGCTGGGGCACATCGAGCCCCTTCGCCCAGTCGGCGCGTTCCTCCGGACTGAACTGCCAGGCGGCGTAGTTGTTTTCCATGTTGCGGTACATACCCTGCAACAGCTCTGGGAATTCGCCCTGTGTCAGCACAAGCGCGCGGCGCAGGTCCACGATCTCGTCCACATGCTCGATCATGACCGGGCATTCCTGGACGCAGGCGCGGCAGGTGGTGCAGGCCCAGAGCTCCTGTGGAGTGATGTAGGTGTTGAGAAGCGTCTTCTCCATGAGCTCCGCGTTCTCGACGCCGTCGGCCAGCAGGGGTGCCTTCTCCTGGAAGCGGTGGCGCGTGTCGGTGATGATCTTCTTCGGCGACAGGAGTTTGCCCGTGAGGTTGGCGGGG
>CAYUYM010000110.1:0-12132 GCA_964449305.1 uncultured Chromatiales bacterium
CCAGGCCGCCATGCAGGCCGGTTTGAAGAAGGCCATCGAGGTGCCGCTCACCACCATGCGCGTCGCGGATTCGTGCTGGGATGCCATGGAGGAAATGGCCCATCACGGCAACCCCGCCTCCAAGTCGGACCTCGAGGTCGGTGCCCGGTCACTCGAGACCGGCATCTGGGGCGCCTACAAGAACGTGATGATCAACATGCGCACCATCACCGATGAGGCCTTCAAGGCACGCATCACGGTGGAGGCTGAGGCCATGCTCGCACGCGCGAAGGAGAAGTCCATCACAGTCCTCTCCATCCTCGACGGCCGCTCCGCCTGATCCCACGCCAGTTCACGAACCACAACGACCATTGACGAAGGAGACCATATGAGAACCGGAATCACACTGGCCATGATCGCAGCCGTCTGCGTTCTTGTCGCCGCCTGCGGCTCGAAATCCGACAAGCCATCCGGAAATGTGGAGATGGGGAGGAAATACTTCTCCCAGCAGGGCTGCACACTCTGCCATGGCGAGGATGCCGGCGGAAAGAACATGGCTCCCGCGCTGCGCAATCTTTCCCAACATTACACCAGGGAGACGCTGATCAAGTACCTCGAGGATCCGATGGAGTACACAAAGACGGATCAGCGGCTCCAGGAGCAGGCACCCAAGTATGCCGGTGCAATGCCGGGCTACGCGAACCTCGGCCCCGAAAAACTCAGCGCCCTCGCGGATTTCCTCATGTCCCTGTGATGCCGGCGGCGCATCCACGCCGATTCTTCATCACCTGACCACGGAGCTCGACACCTGATCCTGTGACACCGCAGGTGCCGATCCGTGCGTCACATCAGCCGTTCACAGATCTCGTCACACAGGAGAAACCCTGCGCGCGTGAGCCGCAGCGTTTCGTCCTCCACCACAGCCAACCCGGCATTGCACAGGGCGGTGATCACGGCATGCCGCTCGCGCATCAGGTCGCACCCGAATTCGTCGCGATGGCGTGTCAGGGACAGCCCCCCGCTGCGCAGTGATAGGAAGAGGTGTTCCCGTTGCCGCATGCCTGGGGTGATCGTCTCCCCGTCGATCGAAGGTGGGACGCCATCCTCCACCATCCGCATCCACCGCCCAAGATCCGGCACATTCCACGTGCGTCGTGATGCCCAGGTGCCGTGGGCCGACGGCCCGAATCCCAGGTAGTCATCGAGCGCCCATGTGGACAGGTTGTGCCGGCATTCATGCCCCGGCCGTGCGTGGTTGGACACCTCGTATTGCCGGAACCCCGCGGCGCCGAGCGTCTCCATTGTCGTCTCCACCAGCGCCGCATCCAGCTCGCGATCGGGAAGAAGCGTCGGGTCGATGTGCGCCATGCGCGCGAGGGGGGTGGCCTCTTCCAGCGTCAGCGCGTAACAGCTGATGTGGGGCACACCGAGATCGATGGCCGTGTGGAGGTTGCGACGCCACGCGTCGATGGTCTGCCCCGGCAGGGCGGACATCAGATCGATGCCGACGCTGGCGAAGCCCGTCCGCAGGGCCGCCTGCACGGCCCCGCGCGCCCCGCGGGAGTCGTGGATGCGGCTGAGGAAGCGGAGGTCGGCATCGTCGAAGGATTGGACGCCGATGGAGAGGCGCGTGACGCCGGCGGCGTGATAGCCGGCGAGTGTCGTATCGTCGATCGTTCCGGGATTGCTCTCCATCGAGATCTCCGCATCGGGGGTGAGGGTGATGCGTGAGCGCAGATGGCACAGGATGCGGTCCACCTCGGCCGGCATCAGGAGGCTGGGAGTGCCCCCGCCGAAGTACACACTGGTGAACTCCTGGAGCGGCGGCACGGGCACGCGCAGGTCGATCTCCCGCAGGAGGGCGTCGACAAAGCGCCCCCGAAGCTGTGTGTCGGTGACGGAGTAGAAGTCACAGTAGACGCACCTGGATTCGCAGAAGGGAATGTGCAGATACGCCGTCGGCATCAGTGCACCAGGCTGAAGATCCTGTCCCAGCGGATTGACCCGATGAGCGCGATGGGGGAGGTGAGGGGGATGGAGGAATCCCACGACCAGTAGATGAGGATGGGCCGTCCGATGATGTGCTCCTCCGGCACGTAGCCCCAATAGCGGCTGTCGATGCTGTTGTCGCGGTTGTCGCCCATGAAGAAGAAGTAGTTCCGTTCCACGGTGTACTGTTCCACGGCGCGGCCGTCGATCTCGATGCGGCCATCGGTGGCGAAGCGGATCGTGTGATCCTCACCCTCGATGAACTGCCGCCATTGGTCGAGGGAGGCGACGGTCAGATCGATGCGCATGCCTTTGTAGGGCACAGTGGCCGGGCCCCACCAGTCCTTGTTGTAGGGCAGGCCCTTCGGGAAGATGTCGGGTTCCACCTCGCCCGGGCGCTGGGTGTAGGATTCGTGGAGTGCATTCGGCGGGGTGGTTTGAAGCATGCCGTTGACCAGCAGCCTCTTGCCGGCGATCTCCACGGTGTCGCCCGGCAGGCCGACAAGCCGTTTCACATAACAGCGGTACTCTGCGTGCCCGCCGTCGCGTGGCATGTGGGGCATTTCGAACACGATCACATCGCCACGGTCTGGTGCATCATAGCCGGGCAGGAGGGTGACATGCGGGATGGGGATGGTGGTCAGAGGAAGCGTCCTCGGGGATTCGATGCCGAAGACCGCCTTGTTCACCAGGAGGAAGTCCCCCACCATGAGGGTGTTCTGCATGGATTCGGAGGGGATGCCGAAGGCTTCGACAAGGAGAAGCTTGACGAGGAAGCCGGCGGCGCAGGCCAGGATGATGATCCGCAGGTGGGCGCGCCACCAGGTTTGCCCGGGGGGGGGGGCTTGGATGGCGTGTGTCCCGGCATCGACGATCGCTGCGTCCGGCGTGTCGCCGATGGGCGCTTCCGGCATGATGGCTTCATCGCCCGATGTGGGGAATGGACGGTCGGGCGCATCCTCCCCGGTGGGGGGCAGTGGCGCAGGAGCAGATGTGTCGGGGGTGTCGTCGTCCGTGGTCATGGAGATCACCGCAGGGAGGAGTGCGCCCGCCGGGGGGGCCTCCACCAGCGTCACCCGCGGTCAGCGGATGATGCTGCCGATCCGCCCGAAGCGGATCGAGCCGAGTTTCTTGAAGAGGTTGTAGATGGGCACATCGGGGTCCCAGGACCAGTACACGACTATGGGAGTGCCGATCACATCGTGTTCCGGAATGCAGCCCCAGTATCGTCCGTCGAGGGAGTTGTCGCGGTTGTCACCCATGCCGAACACATAGTCCCGCTCCACGGTGTAGGATGTCGCCGGCGCGCCATCGATCATGAGCGAGGTGCCGGACATGGAGACCGTGTGCCCTTCACGCGCGATGAAGGTGTACCACTCGGGAATGGTCTCCGTGGTGAGCTGGATCACGTCGCCCTTGCCGGGGATGACGAAGGGCCCCCAGTTGTCGCGGTTCCAGGGTTTTCCCGGCGGCCAGATGCCGTCCTCGGCGATGCCTGGGGTGCGCACGGTGGGATCCATGTAATGGATGCCGCCGATGTCCGTCGGATTGAACTCGGGCCTGCCATTGCGCAGGAGCAGCTTGTTGACAACCTGGATGGTGTCGTGCGACACGCCCACGCAGCGTTTCAGATAGAACTGGAAGATGGGGGACTTCACCTCGTCACGGTTGCCGGGGAAGATGAACACGATCACATCACCCGGCCGTGGATCGCGGAACCCGGGGATGCGGAAGTAGGGGATTTCGATCTCCCTCCCGGTGATGAGCCCGAGGATGGGGATGGTGGGCGGTGTGGTGCCGCCGTAGAGGAACTTGTTGACAAACAGGAGATCCCCGGCCATCACCGTGTTCTCCATGGATCCCGTGGGGACCTGGAAGGAGGCGATCAGGAAGCTGTTGAGGATGATGACGGCGAGCAGGGCCCAGCCGATCGACCGCATGAACTCCTGGAATTTCTGCTTGGGCGTCAGCACAGGTTTCGCGGTCTCTTTTTCCGCCTTGGTCAGGATCTTTTTCTTGTCTTCTTGAGGTGCCATGGGGATTGATTCTGGTGGGAGTGCTGTCGGATTGTCGCGCGTCTACTGGTCCATGGAGAGCACGGCGAGGAAGGCCTCCTGGGGGATCTCCACCACGCCGACCTGTTTCATGCGTTTCTTGCCTTCCTTCTGTTTCTCCAGGAGCTTGCGCTTGCGGCTGATGTCACCGCCGTAGCACTTCGCGGTCACATTCTTGCGAAGTGCCTTCACTACGTCGCGCGCGATCACTTTGTTGCCGATGGACGCCTGAATGACCACTTCGAACATCTGCTTCGGGATCAGGTGTTTGAGCTTGCTGCAGAGGCGGCGCCCCCAGTCGTAGGACTTGGTGCGATGGACGATGCTCGACAGGGCATCGAGCGGCTCCCCGTTGATGAGGATGTCGAGCTTGACGAGCTCCGATTCGCGGTACTCGTGGAATTCGTAGTCGAAGGACGCATACCCACGCGACACGGACTTCAGCTTGTCATAGAAGTCGAAGATGATCTCTGCGAGGGGGAGCTCGAAGGTGATGTCGACGCGAGTGGGATCGAGATAGGTGGTATTGAGATACACGCCGCGTCGATCCATGCACAGCTTCATGATGTTGCCCATGTACTCGGTGGGGGTGATGATCTGGGCCTTGATGAAGGGTTCCTTGATGTGATCCACCTTTCCGAGATCAGGGAGCAGGGACGGGTTGTCGATGACCATCTCCTCGCCGGTCTCGCGGATCACCACGATGTACTCCACATTGGGGACGGTGGTGATGAGGGACTGGTTGAACTCGCGCTCGAGGCGTTCCTGGACGATCTCCATGTGGAGCAGGCCGAGAAAGCCGCAGCGGAAGCCGAACCCGAGGGCGGCGGAGGATTCCGGTTCGTACATGATGCTGGAATCGTTGAGCTTGAGCTTGGACAGGGCGTCCCGGAGCTCCTCGAACTCCTCGGAGATGGAGGGGTAGAGCCCGCTGAACACCATGGGCTTCACCTTTTTGTAGCCGGGAAGCGGTTCCGGTGCGGGCCTCCGGAGGTGCGTCACCGTGTCACCCACATTGGTGTCGGCCACGTCCTTGACGCCGGCGATGAGGTAGCCCACGTCACCGGCCTGGAGCATGCCACTCCGCCGCTTCTTCATGAGCAGGATGCCGACCTCCTCGGCCTCGAAGTCCTTGCCATTGGAGAAGAAGTGGATCTGATCACCCTCGCGGAGGGTGCCCTGCATCACGCGGAGGTAGACGACGGCGCCGCGATAGGAGTCGAACACGGAATCGAAGATGAGGGCCTGGAGGGGGGCGTAGGGATCGCCCTTGGGGGCCGGGATGCGGTCCACGATGGCGGTCAGGACGTCGTCGATGCCGATGCCTGCCTTGGCGCTGATGGGGATGACATCGTCCGGTTTGCAGCCGATGAGCTCGACGATGGTCTGCCGCACGGTGTCGACCATGGCCGAGGCGAGGTCCACCTTGTTGATGACGGGGATGATCTCGAGTCCCGCCTCGATGGCGAAGTACAGGTTGCTGATGGTCTGAGCCTCGATGCCCTGTGTCGCATCCACCACCAGGATGGCGCCCTCGCAGGCATTGAGCGAGCGGGACACCTCGTAGGCGAAATCCACATGCCCCGGGGTGTCGATGAGGTTCAGCGTGTACTCCTGCCCATCGGAGTGGTGGTACTTCATCTGGATCGCGTGGAGCTTGATGGTGATGCCGCGCTCCTGCTCGAGATCCATATCATCGAGGACCTGGTTTGTCGTGAAATCCCGCTGCGACAGCGTGCCCGTGGTTTCGAGCAGGCGGTCGGCCAGCGTGGATTTGCCATGGTCGATGTGGGCGATGATACAGAAGTTGCGATTGAAATGCATGAACCCGATGGTTGAACGGTGACAGATTGATCCAGAAAACCAATATACCCCGTCGCCCGACGTCACGCAAGGTATGGCGCCGTCCACGGCCCGGCGCGGGGATGCGGGCGTCTGGGCCGGTGGGGGCGGCCCCCGTACATTGGATTTTGCAGGGCCGTTATCTATATTGATGTGCTATGTATCGATCTATTGCATCAAGGAATTTCTCACATACAAGGAAGCAGTGCCGATGAATATTTTCGTGTGCATCAGCCATGTCCCCGACACGACCACGAAGGTCCAGGTCGGGAGCGATGGCAAATCCATCGACCCGTCCGGCGTCACCTACATCCTCAATCCCTATGATGAGTTTGGTGTGGAGGCGGGGCTCCAGTTGAAGGAGGCCCATGGTGGTGAGGTTACCGTGGTATGTGTCGGTTCGGATGCCGTCAAGGAGACCATCCGCAAGGCCTTCGGCATGGGGCCGGACAAGGGCATCCACATCAGGACCGATGAAGCGCTGGATTCCCTCGGTGTGGCCAACGCCATCGCCTCGGTGATGAAGGACCGGACTCCGGATGTGATCTTCTGCGGAAGGCAGTCAATCGACTTCGACGGCTGGCAGATGGCCGGCCTGTTGGGGGAACTGCTGAACATGCCGTCGGTGACGGTGGTGTCCAAACTCGACATCAGCGCTTCAGGCGACGTGGTGGCTGAACGGGACATCGAGGGTGGGCGCGAGACGGTGGCGACCAGGCTCCCTGCCGTGATCTCCACGCAGAAGGGGCTGAACAATCCCCGGTATCCGAAAGTCCAGGCCATCATGGCCGCCAAGAAGAAGCCGATCGAGGAGGTGGCTGCTCCGGCATGGGAGAACCGTGTGGAGACGCTCGGCATGGTCAAGCCGCCGATCAAGGCAGCCGGCCGCATCGTCGGCACAGGCGTCGACGCCGTCCCCGAGCTTGTCCGGCTCCTGCACGACGAAGCCAGGATCATCTGATTCTCTCACCGCCATCCATCACAACGACATCCACATCCATGAATATTCTTGTATTTCTCGAACAACGTGATGCCGTGATCAAGAAGGCCGCCTTCGAGGCGCTTTCCGCGGCATCGGCTCTCTCAGCGGAGGCGGGTGGTCATGCCATCGGCGTGATCATCGGCCCGGCCCCGTCGAACCTTGACCAGGCGGGCAGGTACGGTGCTGCAAAGGTGCTCCACGTCGATGATGCACGCCTTGCACAATACGCCACATCGGCCTATGCACGCGCGGTGGCCGATGCGGCCACAACCGCCGGCTGCGACGTCGTCTTCCTTTCCGCCACCGCCATGGGCCGCGATCTCGCCCCCCGTCTCGCCGTCAAGCTCGACGGCGGTCTGCTGGCCGACATCACCGCAGTCGGCATCGAGGACGGTGCCATCGTGGCCACGCGCCCCGTGTTCGCCGGCAAGGCGCTCGAACGTGCACGGATCCGCACCGCGCACCAGGTGTTCTCCCTCCGGCCGAATGTGTTCACCGCCACCCCCGGCGATGCCGGGGCGTGCCCCGTGGAGGCCTGTGCCACCACCGTGACCGATGCGGACCTCACCGCGAAGGTGACGGGCACCTCCGTGTCGTCGGGGAAGATCGATGTCGCTGAAGCCGACATCATCGTCTCCGGTGGGCGCGGCATGCAGGGGCCGGAGCACTGGGGTCTGATCGAGGATCTGGCGGGAGTGCTGGGCGCCGCAACGGGAGCCTCCCGCGCCGTGGTAGACGCAGGCTGGCGCCCCCACGCCGAACAGGTGGGGCAGACGGGCAAGACGGTTGCACCCACACTCTACGTCGCCTGTGCCATCTCCGGCGCCGTGCAGCATCTTGCCGGCATGTCATCCTCCAAGGTGATCGTCGCGATCAACAAGGACAAGGACGCCCCCATCTTCCAGGCCGCGGACTATGGCCTGGTCGGGGACGTGTTCGAAGTCCTTCCGGCTCTCACCGCCGAGATCAAACGTTTCACCGGCAACTGACTTTCGTCTCCGGACAGGGGCCCGCGCGTGGACCAGGTGCAAATGGATATCATCGGACTCACCACGAGTCCTGCCAGTGGTGGAGCGTACGCGCTGATCCTCAAGGAGTCACTGGGTTCCCGAAGGCTTCCGATCATCATCGGAGCCTTCGAGGCCCAGGCCATCGCCCTGGAGCTGGAGGGCATCACCCCTCCACGGCCCATGACGCACGATCTCATGAAGAACATCATTGAAACACTGGGCACCAGTGTGTCGGAGGTGCTCATCAACGCCCTCTCCAATGGAACCTTCTATGCCCGCATCTCCCTCGACATGCCGGTGACCACAGAAATCGACTCCCGACCGAGCGATGCCATAGCCCTGTCCGTGCGTTTCGGTGCACCGATCTACGTGGCCGAGGAGGTGCTCGAAGAGGCGGGCTACATCCCGGAGGACGAGGAGTCGTTCAGCGAGATCCAGGAAACACTGACGCCGGCACCCGCACCCGACAGCGCCGACCGCCTCGCGCAGCTCCACCAGGCGCTTCAGAAGGCGATCGACCAGGAGGACTACGAGGAGGCCGCCAGGATCCGTGACGAAATCGGCCGACTCGGCAAGGATTGATTCCTGCACCGAAAAGCCCTATTTTCGAAATCGATGAAGTTCCAGCCAAGAAAGCGTTTCACGTACATCGACGGCCATTCTCGCCAGCCACGAAGCGTATCGACCATCATGGGTCGACAGGGGAAGTTCACAACAGGTTTTTAGGGGGGTACATCTCTCACGCGTCCAACCAGCAGATACCCGGTGACGCGTGGGTCCAAGGGAGGGAAGCAGAACACGCTTCATCATCCCGTTTTTCTTCATCACCTCCATGTGACTGAATTGGCAGAGCTTGGCCCCACCTCCCAGCCCCACCTGCGATGGCTTGTCCTGTACGTGCGACCCCGGTACGAAACGAAGGTGGTGTCGCATATCACGCAGGCGGGCATCGAGTCCTTCCTGCCGCTTCGCACGGAGCTCCGGCAATGGTCCGACCGGAAGAAGCTTGTCGAGGTGCCGGTGTTCACGGGCTACGTCTTTGTCCATGTGGATGAACGGCACCGCGTTGCAGCGCTGGAATCCGACGGCGCCCTGAAGTACGTGGGGTTCGGCGGGAGGCTGTCGGTGGTCCGCGATGACACGATCGAGAGCCTGAAGATCGCCCTTCGACGGTCCGAATCCCTGGAGATCGAGGAGGACTGGCTCCGGCCTGGCACGAGGGTGCTCCTGATCCAGGGACCGTTTGCCGGCATGCGTGGTGTGCTCATTGAGCGGCGAGGTCGCACCCGCATCATGATCACGGTGGAGGCCATTGCCAAGGCCGTCTCCGTGGAGGTGTCCATCGCCGACATCCGTGTGGTGGAGGATGAATCGGACGGATGACCGTCGATCCAGCATCAGGGTTTCAGTGTATCACCAATCATTTCATCGAGCAGCATCATCATGAAGAAAGCCCTCATCACCGGTGTCACCGGACAGGATGGATCCTACCTCGCCGAGTTTCTTCTGGAGAAGGGATACGAAGTGCATGGCCTTGTGCGCCGCGTGGCGATCGAGGATCCCGAGCATCGCCTCGGCCGGATCAAGCATCTCCAGAAGGAGATCCGGCTGCATCCTGCATCGTTGGAGAGCTATCCGAGCATCTTCAATGCGATCCGCGACGTCCAGCCCGACGAATGCTACCACCTTGCGGCACAGAGCTTCGTGAGCTACTCCTTCGAGGATGAGTTCTCCACCTTCAACACAAACATCAACGGGACGCACTACATGCTCTCGTCCATCAAGCAGGTGGTGCCGGAGTGCCGGTTCTATTTCGCCGGATCGAGCGAGATGTTCGGCAAGGTGGAGGAGGTGCCGCAGTCGGAACGCACACGTTTCCACCCACGGTCCGCCTATGGCATCACGAAGGTGGCCGGCTACGAGCTCACACGCAACTACCGCGAAGCCTATGGCATGAAGGCGGCATCGGGCATCCTCTACAACCACGAATCGCCGCGCCGCGGCTTCGAGTTCGTCACACGCAAGATCACCGCCACCGTGGCCCGCATCAAGAAGGGCAGGGCCAGGGAGATGCGGCTCGGCAATCTGGACGCGAAGCGCGACTGGGGGTACGCGAAGGAGTATGTCGAGGCCATGTGGATGATCCTCCAGCAGGAGACGCCGAAGGACTACGTGATCGCCACCGGGGAGACGCACAGCGTGCAGGAGTTCATCGAGGTGGCCTTCGAGCATGTCGGCCTCGACTGGCGCGACCACGTCGTCATCGATCCCATGCTCTTCCGCCCTGCCGAGGTGGACATCCTCCTCGGCAATCCCGCACTGGCCCGCACCGAGCTGGGCTGGCAGGCTCGCACCGGTTTCCACAAGCTCGTGGAGATCATGGTGGAAGCCGACATGGCGGGTTAGGCCTCCGCAGGGTGAAGCACGCCTCACCCCGACTCTGAATCACCTCCGCAGGGTGAAGCACGCTTCGCCCCGACGGAGATCAACTTCACTTCATCAGACCCCACTTTCCCCATGAACGTACCTCTCCTTGATCTCAAACCGCAGTACCGTCAACTCAAAGACGAACTGGACGCCGCACTCATCCGCGTGGCGGAATCGCAGTACTTCATCCTCGGGCCGGAAGTCAAACAGCTGGAACAGTCTGTGGCTTCCTACATCGGCACGAAGCATGCCATCGGCTGTTCCTCCGGCACGGATGCCCTCCTTCTTGCCATGATGGCGCTCGGCATCGGCCAGGGCGATGGCGTCATCGTCCCCACCTTCTCCTTCTTCGCCACCGCCGGCGTGGTGGCGCGTCTGGGTGCCACACCCATCTTTGTGGATGCCGATCCCGTCACGTACAACATCGATCCGGATGCCATCCTGGCCGCCATTGCACAGTATCGTGAAAGCACCCCCATCAAGGCGATCTGTCCTGTGCACCTCTTCGGGCAGGCGGCGGAGATGGATCGCATCATGGAGATCGCCCATGAGCACGGGCTGTTCGTGGTGGAGGACTGTGCCCAGGCCATCGGTGTGCAATACAAGGACGGCCGTCGCGTGGGTGCCATCGGCACCGTGGGGTGTTTCTCCTTCTTCCCGAGCAAGAATCTCGGCTGCTTCGGCGACGGCGGCATCATCACCGTCAACGACGATGCGCTGGCGCATCGCATCGAGATCATGCGCGTCCACGGCGGCGAGCCGAAGTACTACCACGGCATCCTCGGCGGCAATTTCCGCCTCGACGCCATCCAGGCGGCCGTGCTCAATGTGAAGCTGCCGCATCTCGACGGCTGGCACAGCGGGCGCCGCCACAACGCCGCGCGCTACACCGGGTTGTTCATCGCCGCAGGGCTCGCCGAGCGTGCCGGGGTGACCCGCTTCGACGAACGCAACCGCGTCCTGTTGCCGGCCTCCACCTACGAGGACGCAGGCGCCACGCATCCCTTCCTGCACATCTACAACCAGTTCTGCATCCGCGTGGAGGACCGCGACGGGCTGGTCCAGCACCTGCGCGACAACTCCATCGGCTGTGAGATCTACTATCCCGTGCCTTTCCACAAGCAGGGCTGCTTCTCCGATCTGCCCTCATCGAAGGATGCCTTCCCCGTTTCCGACGAGGCGGCACGGACAATCCTGGCACTGCCGATCTATCCGGAATTGTCGGATGAGCAACTGGTGTTTGTGGTGGAGACGATAGCTTCATTTTTTTGACACGAAGACACGAAGGGATGGAAGGGGGAATAGAGAATTGTGAATGGTGCTCGGTCATTCATTTCATGGATCCATATTTCGACAATTTGGAGACTACAACTATGATCGAGTATCAACGCAGACATAAATCCTGCACGTTTGGAAAGAGTCATTCAGCTTCGTGACCCACATCAATCAACTGACCGATTCCTTCCCGAAACATGAGCAGTTTGGACTGATCTCACAACTTCGGCGTGCTGCGGTATCCATCCCAAGTAATATCGCTGAAGGAGCCGCAATGGGCACAACAAAAGAGTACCTGCGGTATCTGATCATGGCGCGTGCCTCGTTGAGCGAAATTGAAACTCAGCGTGCCATATCGATCAATCACGGATTCATGAAGGAATCGGAAGTCATCACTGGGAAACTCGACCTGGTGGGCCGTCTTCTCCATGGCCTCATCAAACGTATGGAGACAAAGCTCAACGCTTCCTGATGATTCCCTATCAGGTTTCGCACTACCCTTTCACTATTCCCACCCAACCCCCACCCAAGAAAAGTAAAAACCAACCCCGCGGCACCGGGTCCCCTCGTCACC
>CAYUYM010000111.1:0-6173 GCA_964449305.1 uncultured Chromatiales bacterium
GTGTTCATGGGATCGGTTTAGAAGGTGGCACTGGTGCGAGAGAAAGCGCCTGGATGGTCTGAATCTAGGAAAGTTTCCTGCCAAAAACCACCATTTCTGACCGATTCTTGAACGCCGGATGGAAATGCCAGTTGAGTACTGCTGGAATCGGACTTCCGCATTCCCCTTGCAGAGCGCGAGAGATTGCAGCCGGAACTCGATCAAGCGATGACGACCGTCGGCGAATGTCCACCAGGTGGCGCCCTCAAAAAACCACCACCCGCGCCACCATCACCGGACAAAACGGTGGAACCATGTTTTGGAAAGCCACCGTCAAAAAACGCCCAAAACGCCATTTCGCCAGAAAGTTCTTGCGGACAAAATGGTATGTGGTCCCCGTGAGTCATTGATTTTTCGTGAGGCGACTCTGGCCAGATATCGATCTCATTCACCATGGAGCTGCCAACGTTGTCATGAACGCTCAGTCCCCCGCGCCAGCCCGACGTGATGACCTCACTGCCGCATGACAAGCGTGATGACGTTCTCTCCATTGACGTGGGTGTGGTTCACACTGCTGCAGCGGCCCCGGATGAGGCGGATTGCGATCTCCGTGTCCTCGTCGGGTTCATCGAAGGGATTGTGGGAAGCGCCCGCGCTGCGGCACGTGAGCTCCACGCTTCCATCCTTCTCCGAGTAGGAAAGCCCCACGTGGATGTCCGTGAAATCCTTCTGCAGGGACAGGAGCTCCTCCGCGATGTGGACCACGTGACTCCTGAGCTCCCGACCGATCATGTGCTTTTCGCAGAAGCGCTCCATCCCGGCCTGCATGGCATAGAGATCGTGATTGCGTGAGGTGATCGCATGGCTGTAGCTTCGGATGCGGTTGATGAAGGCGCGTGATTTCTCGCGCACGGGATGGTCGAAGATCTGCGCCGGTGTCCCCTCCTCGTAGATCACGCCCTCGTCCATGTAGAAGACGCGCGAGGAGATGCTGCGGGCGAACTCCATCTCGTGCGTGACGATCATCATCGTCATGCCTTCGCGGGCGAGGCGGCGGATGACGGCGAGCACCTCGCTCACCATGGTGGGATCGAGCGCCGAGGTGGGCTCGTCGAAGAGCAGGATCTCCGGCTCCATCGCCATGCACCGCGCAATGGCGACGCGCTGCTTCTGCCCGCCCGAGAGCTCGTCGGGAAAGGCGTCCACCTTTTCCACGAGACCGACGAGCTTGAGCAGCTCCACCGCCCGTGCGTCTGCCGCCGCGCGCGTGAGGCCGCGCAGCGTGATGGGCCCGATGGTGAGGTTGCGGAGCACGGTGAGATGGGCGTAGAGGTTGAACGATTGAAACACCATGCCCATGCGTTGACGCAGCCTGGGCACGTCGGTCCTCCGATCGAGAAGCTCGATGCCGTCGATCGTGATGCTCCCGCCGGTGGGCGTTTCGAGCAGGTTGAGGCAGCGCAGCAGCGTGCTCTTGCCCGTGCCCGATGGACCGATGATGGAGATCACCTCACCCCTGCGGATGTCGGCTGTGATGTCCTTCAGCACCGTGAGGTTGCCGAAGCGCTTGGAAAGATTGCGGATCTGGATCATGAGCGTGCCAGGGGATCGTGGGACGGGCGTTTCCTCCGGGGATCGACGGAGATCTCGATACGCCCGAGCGCCCAGGTGAGCAGCCAGGCGAGGATGAAGTAGATGACGGCGGCCATGATGAGCGGGAAGAAGGCATCGAAGGTCCGGCTGCGGATGATGTCGCCCGCCTTGGTCAGGTCGTGCACGGCGATGTAGCCGACGATGGACGTCATCTTCACCAGCGAAATGAACTCGCCCTTGTACACGGGCAGCAGATGCCGCATGGCCTGGGGCAGGATGATGTGGATGAAGGTCTGCACCCTGGTGAACCCGCCGGCGATGCCCGCCTCCGTCTGCCCCCGGTCCACACTCTCGATGGAGGTGCGGAACATTTCCGACACATAGGCGGCGAAGTTCAAGCCGAAGGCGATGATGGACACAAGCACCGGGTCGATGTTCACCGAGGCAAACACCACGTAGTAGATGATCATCAGCAGCACCAGCACGGGGATGCCGCGCAGCAGGGAGATGTAGCCCGCCGCGGTGAGCGCCATCCACCGCCGCTTCGACATGCGCATCGCACAGATGCCGCCGCCAAGGATGGTGCCGAGCAGCGCGGAAAGAAGCGAGATGATGATGGTGACAAGGAGGCCGTCGAGGATCAGCATCCAGCGGTCCTCCTTGATGATGTTGCTGTGGAAGCTGTCCATGAACGTCTCCACGAAGGACTTCCTCTCCCGCGGTGCCACGGGAGCGGCCCCACCAGTCACCGATGGGTCGATGTTATCGCGCCGCGCCAGGATGCTCACACCGGAGGCGTAGTATGGATCGGAGAAATCGATCTGCTTCCGGCGTTCCTCCGTGATCATCATCGAGGCCGTGATGATGTCGATCTTGTTGGTGGAGATGGAGGCGATGAGCGCACCGAACTGCAGGTTCACCGGCACAAACGTCCGGCCGATGGAGGCGGCGAAGCGCATGCAGATCTCGATGTCGAAGCCCATAAGCGCGCCGTTCTTGATGAAGGAGCAGGGCATGCCCAGGTCGCTGACGACGCCCGCGTGGAGCACGCCATTGGCGCCGCTGTCGGGGATATCGGGCAGCACATCCTGCCGCCTCGTGATCCACCGGTCCACGATGTCGTCGTACACGCCGTTGGCCCTGATCTCGCGCAGCCAGGCGTTGAACTGCTCGCGCAGCGCGGTGCTCTCCCTGTTGAAACCGGCGGCGATGTCCACCACGAACACATCCTTCGCGAGGATGGCCAGATCCGGGTAGGAGTCGAGGATCTCGGGTGTCGCCATGTGGTCGAAGAACCCGCAGTCCACCTTGCCCGAGGTGAGAGCGATCAGGAGATCCGTGTTGGTCTGGAACTCGAGGATCTCCGCATCGGGCCAGGTCTTTGTGGCATACGCGTCATGGATGGACCCGAGGAGGACGCCGATCTTCCTGGTGCGGATGTCGTCGACAGTCATCATCAGGCCACCGGCCTCGGGGGCCGCCGGCGTGGCACCTGCAACAATCGCGGCGATGCCGCTCGGATAGTAGGATTCGGAGAAGAGGACCTTCTTCGCGCGCTCCTCCGTGATGGAGAGCCCGGCGCCGATCACGTCCACCTTGCCGGCGATGAGGGCCGGCAGCATGGCGCCGAATTCCATGTCCACGATCTCAATCGACATGCCGAGCTTCCTGGCGACGCGTGTCGCGAATTCCACATCGAAGCCGACCACCTTCCGATCGGCATCCATGAAGGACATGGGCTCGGTCACCGCCGCCGTGCCGAAACGCAGCGTGCCGTTGGCGCCGTCGAGCGGAATGTCGGGCATGGGAGTGGGAGCACCTTTGGCCGGGAACCAGCGCTTCATCATGTCGTCGTAGGTGCCATCGGCCTTGAGCTCCGCCAGCGTGGCATCGATGGCCTGCTTCAGCGCGGTGTTGGAAAGCTGGACGGCGAAGCCGTACTGATCGTCGGCGAGCAGTTCCGGGAGCACGACGAGGCCGTCGTTCTTGCCCGCGATGTTTTTGAGCACGGGCAGGTCGTAGACCGCGGCGTCGGCCTTGCCGTGCTGCACTGCCAGGGCGCAGTCGAGCACGGTGTTGTAGTACTCGATCCTCGCGTCGGGAAAGCGCTTGAGCACGCTCTGATCGGCGACCGTGCCGGTGGGGACGGCGAAGGTCCGGCCGCCCTCGAGTTGCGCGAGGCGGGTGATTCCCGCGTCATCCGAACCGCATCCCGCCACGGCGAACGTCAGTGCCGTGAGCATCAGGAGAAGATGGTGTTTCATGAACGTTGTGGAGTGGTTGATGGAAGGTCCCCGGTGGAACATGAGGAAAAACGCGCGGAGAAGCAAGGCGACGTCCCCACCGCCATCCCGTGCCATCTTCGTATCTTTCTCCATGACCTTCCACACTCCCCCGTTTCCCATGACGCCCATCGGCACCTTCACCACGGCCTCCATCCACCCGCAGGATGCCCCACGGCAGGCGGTGCTGGCGCGCGACAGCATCGGCACGGTGGAGCTGCTGCCTGGCCGGAACTTTGAACAGGCCCTCCGCGACCTTGCGGGCTTCGATCGCCTCTGGCTCGTCTTCCTCTTCCACCACAACCAGCACTGGCGGCCGACCACGCAGCCGCCAGGCTGGCCGCACCGCGTCGGCGTCTTCGCCTCGCGCGCGCCGTACCGCCCCAACCCCATCGGCCTCTCCTGCGTGCGCCTCGTCGCCATCGACGGTCTCCGCATCACCGTGGCGGAGCACGACCTGCTCGACGGCACACCCATCCTCGACATCAAACCCTACATCCCCTACGCCGATGCCTTCCCCGATGCACGCGCCGGCTGGGTGGACGAGCGCCACCTCCCCACGCATGAGATCCGCCACACCAGCGAGGCTCTCGCCCGCCTCCAGTGGCTCGAACTCCACCATGTGCATCTGCGCCCGTTCATCAGCGCGCAGCTCCGCGACACGCCCACCGATGGCTCGCGCAAGCGCATCACCAAGGCACCATCCCCCGGCTCCGACAGCGGGGGCTTCGTCATCGCCTGGCGCACCTGGCGCATCGTGTATCATGTGGACCGCGATGCGATGATCGTCACCATTCTCACCATTCACTCGGGATACTCCGCGGCTGAGCGCAGCTCCCCCGGGGACGATCCGTACCACGACAAACTCCTGCACGCCGCATTCACGGCACGCTTCCCTTCCGACACGTGAACGCACCGGCCACCGATCACCCGCGCGTCATCGCTCCATCCGCCGTGAACCTATCGTTTGATCAGCATCCGTCGCTCGTTGCCGGCGTGGATCACGTACACGCCGGGCACCCAGCCTGTTGCATCGATGCGGTGCGTCGTCAGCGCACTCCCGGTCCAGACGGAGCGCCCCAGCGCATCGGACACGCGAAGCCCCCATGCCGCCTGATCGGCCGCAGGCTCGATTGTCAGCAGTGTTGTCACCGGATTCGGATACACGCGCAGCATGTCCGCACCGTCGGGCGGCTCCACGCACAGCGGATCGCCGGGCAGGGCTTCCAGGAGCTGCTGGGCGACGAGTGCCGCCGAGCCGGGCGTTTCATTGGTGAGCACGGCGATCACCACCTTCTGCGCCGGCAGATACATCATCTGGGAGTTGTACCCACGGATGCTCCCGCCGTGCAGCCACACCGTGCGGCCTGCAAGCTGCTTCTCGCTGATGCCGAATCCATACCGCCCCGAACCGACAAAGGTGGTCATCTCCCGCAGTGATTCGTCGCGGAGCACACGACCACCGAAGAGCGCGGCGTACCACTGCGCCATCTCCCCCGATGTGGAGACCATGGCCCCGGCACACCAGGCGGCACTGTTGAGCGATGTCCGCGCCGTGCCGGAGATGTCGGCCCCTCCGGTCCATGGATGGGCGACTGTGCCCACAACCGCCTCATCCACATCCATCACGGTGCTGTCGAGACCGAGCGGCACGAGGATGCTGTCCCGCAGAAAGCCGGCGAAGGGACGGCCCGTCACCTGCTCCACGATCATCCCCACCAGGATGTAGTTCGTGTTGGAGTACTCCCACGATGTCCCGGCAGGGAAATGTGGCGGCCCCACCCAGGCAAGCACCTCATCATGTGTGAAGACCCTGTCGGGATTCGCGAGGATCGTGTCCGCATACCCCTGGATGGCATTGACATCGGCCAGGCCGCTCGTGTGGTTGAGAAGCTGGCGGACGGTGATGTCGGGATCGATGTTGCGATGCGGTGGGAGCAGGATGCGGAGCGGATCATCGATGCGGACCCGGCCGCCTTCCACACACTTCATGAAGGCCGCGGCGGTGAAGAGCTTGCTGTTGCTGCCGATGCCGAACACCATGTCCGGCGCCACCGGCGTCCCCGGATGTGAGCCACCGGCAGTGCCCTGCCACAGCGTCCGTCCCGGCACCAGCACAGCCGCGCTGATGCCGGGGATCTTCTGATCGGCCCGCATGCTGTCCACGACGCGCTGCAGCCGTGTCTGCAGTCCGGGATCAAGCACCTGCGCAGATGCCGGGGCGATGAGCACCCACACCAGTAGAAGCGCTGCATGCAGCGCTTCTCGGATGCCTGCGTGCAGCGCACGGATGCCTGCGTGCAGCGCACGGATGCCTGC
>CAYUYM010000111.1:6273-12126 GCA_964449305.1 uncultured Chromatiales bacterium
CTCGGATGCCTGCGTGCAGCGCACGGATGCCTGCGTGCAGCGCACGGATGCCTGCATGCAGCGCTTCTCGGACGCCTGCGTGCAGCGCACGATCGATCTGCACCATCGCCCGGTCACACATGCTGGTCCAGAAGGATCATGTTGCCGTCGGGATCGGACAGCATGAGGCTGGCGGGGCCGATGGTGGCCTCGTCGGCCTCGCTCAAGAATGCCACGCCCTGCGCGCGGAGATGACGCTGGATCTCCCGCACGTCTGTGAAGTCCGCCACCGGTGCGGCGTTCTGATCCCAGCCGGGGTTGAAGGTGAGGATGTTCCTTTCGAACATGCCCTGGAACAGGCCGATCACCGCATCCCCGTTCTTCAGGATGCACCAGTTCTGCGCCACATCACCGGCGAAATCCATGAATCCGAGTGAGTGGTAGAAGGCACGCGATGCGTTGATGTCCCTGACGGCAAGACTGATGGAAAATGCTCCGAGTGTCATGGAGGCTCCGTTGAATGGTGGTGTTGGGTGGATGACGAGGTGGCTGGTGATCGTGGGAAAGATACCGACCGATGGTGGCAGTCGCAATGCCATGCAGTCGCATCCTGATGCGTCCTGTCACACAGGGTATGGGACACGAACCACGTGGAACGGGTTTGACACGCGTGTCATGATCCGCGTACTTTGTTGTTCTGTTCCGGCGCCTTCCGCGCCGCTCAGGCATCAATGCCGCGCGTCGTCCGCATGCCGCCGGAACGCAGCATGAACCGCAGCCATCCTCTTCTCCACCAGCATCCGCCTCCCCCATGTCCATCACCGCACAGGAGTATCGTCGACGCGTCTGCGATGCGATGAACTTCATCAGCGCGAATCTCCACCGCGAGCTGTCGCTGGAGGAGATCGCCTCCCATGCATCCTTCTCCATGTTCCACTTCCACCGCATCTTCCGGACGGTGGTGGGCGAAACGGTTGCGGAGTTCACCTGGCGCCTCCGTCTTGAGACGGCCGCCAACCGCCTCATGACGAAGCGTCACGAGGGCATCACCGCCATCGCGCTGGACTGCGGGTTTTCCAGCCCGCAGAATTTCGCGCGCATGTTCCGCCGCCGCTTTGGCACCACGCCCTCCGCGTATCGGAATCGCAAGTGTGGAAACGCAGTGAGCAACATCGAAACCGTTTCCTCGTTGCACACGGTGTATGTTGCCGATGAACTCATTCCGCATCACACGCCAACCACAAGGAGAATCATGATGAACGCCACCGTGAAGGATCTGCCCCGCATGACCGTCGCCTATGTCCGAAAGCTCGGCCCCTATGGCCAAGCCACCTGCGAGCAGGCCTTCGGAGAGCTGATGCACTGGGCGGGGCCGCGCGGGCTGCTCGGGAAGGGGGCCATGCTCGCCGTCTACTGGGACAACCCCGAAGTGACACCGCCGGACAAATGCCGCACCGACGCCTGCCTCGTCGTGTCGGCCGACACCGACACCGCCGGGCAGGTGGCCATCCAGTCCGTCGGCGGCGGCCCGCATGCGGTCTGCTCCTTCGTCGTCGCCGCGGCCGACATTGCCCAGGCATGGGACGAGGCCTTCCACTGGCTTGTGGACAACGGCCATGAATGTGACGACCGCCCCACGTTCGAGCTCTACCACGCCACTCCCGACCAGCATCCCGAGGGCAAGTGGACGCTCGACATCTGCATCCCCCTGAAACGTCCATGACACAGCATCCGGGCGGAGCGTGGTCGCATCCCGGCCACGCCCGCACCGGTGCCGTCACGTCCCGACATTCCTCATCAACCAGAACCTGCCCATGAACTCCATGCTTGTCATTCTCGGCCATGCCAACACCGACAGCCTGTGTGGCGCGCTCGCTGCGGCGTATGCCCGCGGGGCTGCCACACGGGGCGCGGAGGTCCGCGAACTCCATCTCGGCTCACTCTCCTTTGATCCCATCCTGCGCCGGGGCTACGCCGCGGAGCAGCCGCTCGAGCCCGACCTGCTCGACGCCCAGGAGGCGATCCGCCGGACCGACCACCTCGTGTTCATTCATCCCAACTGGTGGGGGGGCATGCCCGCCCTGCTCAAGGGCTTCATTGATCGCGTGTTCATCCCCGGCTTCGCCTTCCGCTACCGCAGCGGCTCACCGCTCTGGGACAGGCTGCTGGCGGGGCGGACCGCGGAGATCATCGTGACGATGGACTCGCCGGGCTGGTATTACCGGTGGATTGTCGGCCGCCCTGGAATCCGTCAGTTGAAGAAGGCCATTCTCGACTTCTGCGGCATACGCGTGACGCGGATCACCCGCTTCGGACCGGTGCGCGGAAGCGACGATGCCCGGCGGCGGCAGTGGCTGGAGAAGGCGGAGATGCTGGGCCGGCGCGCGTAGCGCCGATCACCCCCTCACCCGCCCCGCTTCACGCGCAGCAGTGCTCCGCCTGCATGGCGCAGCATGTACACTCCCGGCCTCCACGCAGACGCATCGATCCGGAGTGGCGTCGACACCGTCCCGCTCCACATCCGCCTGCCAAGCACGTCGGACACCTCCACCACGGTTGCGACGGCACAGGACACGAACAGGGCCGATCCCATGGGATTGGGCCAGGCTTGGAGGATTGCCGCATCGGATGGCGGCACCGATTCCACATCTGTCGCCGTGCCTGCGATGATGTCGCGAATGGCCTGCATCTTCGCGGTGCGATCGGGCTTCGATGGATCGTCGGTGATGCCCCAGCACCCGTGGCGCGTGTAGGCGGAGGCGAGCGTGAAGTACAGGGCCAGTCCGCCTCCCAGATCGCGCCATCCCTGCCCGTAGTTGCACCGCACCACATCCCCCATGCCGGCTGTGCGATGGGCCAGAATCTGGGCGGAAAGATTCACCGTGGATCCGCCCTCGGGAAGAGAGGGGCCACCCTCGTAGGAGGTGCAGCCACCCAGAAGCCGCCAGTCGCGTGCGCGTCGAATGTGGCGAAGGCGATACGTTGCCGCCTCGGGGTCGGCGATCTGGGCCGTGATGTCGTCCATCATGCCGGCCAGAATGCGTGCCGTGTCGGGGCTCGAGGCATTCGTGGACCCGAAATACAGCGCGGTGCTCGTGGCGTAGATCTGCTCCCGTGGCGGACCGACGTGCGTGGCAATGTAGTCCAGGTGATTGTCGCTGCGCCCGGCATACGCATGCTGCCCCGCCAGGATGATGCGGACGCGGCCGTTGATTGCGCCGGGTCCGAACACGGCGCCGAACCAGCGGGACAGCTCCACCGTGCGACGCGCATGGTTCTGATCGAAGGTGATGCCGCGGTCCTGCGCGTCGGCCTGGTTCCAGGGCCCGTGCGTGGCCTGGGTGGGGCTCCACACCTCGTTGCTGCTCTCCACATACAACACAATGGCGGGGTCGAGCCCGTCGCGCAGCATCGCTGCGAGCTGTGCCACATACATCGAGTCGCACGATTGGTGGATGCAGATCCAGATGTCTTTTTTCAGGATGTTCGCCAGCTCCACGATGTGCTCCCAGCACCAGCCATCACGCTTCCCGTTGGTGGATTCCATGGACACCTGGGCGGCATCGTCGGGCATCTTGCGCATGGACCAGGTGGTCCGTGCCGGCCACACGGGCTCGCCATCCCAGATGTTCTGCACGTTGTAGAAACGGAAGCAGGCAAAATCGGCGGCGCGGCAGAGCGCGAGATACTCGCGTGTGAAAGTGTCCGTGGTGGCGAGCGGGTATCCCGGCCTGTTGACGCGGAGCTGTGTGATGCCGCTGTTCAGCGGGCTCGCAGGTGTGCGGCGGGTGTTGGTGAACTGGAGAAACACGAGCCCGTGATTCGGCCCCGGCCAGCCTCCGACCACGAGGTCGAAGGTGGTGGTGTTCGTGGAGGCGTCGTGGGCGATGTTTTCGATGGTCGCCATGGTGCCGGTGGCGCGCATCGATGCAGATCCGCTGAAGGAGCATGCGTAGCGACCGCTGTAGTCGATGCGATACGCATCGGGGTCATCGATCACGCCGGCCCACTCGGCCACCGGACGCCCATCCATGAGCACGAGCTCGAAATCCGATGCGGGCCAGCCCTGCGCATCATACGACGTCGCCCCGCTGTACCGGTTTGTATGCTTCACGATGTTCACGAAGGCGCCCATGTTGTCGAGGTTCACCCCGAGCTGCATGGCGGGCTGGGCCGCGAGAAGCGTGGGGAGAAGGAGAAGCGTGGCGAGGCGGAGGCAGCGGGGGAGCGATGGTGGCATGGCTGTCAGTCCTGCGTGATGGTGGATCAGAGGCAGGAAATGTAGCCGGTCCGATGCACAATCCGAAATCGCACTCGTGCGGCGGCGCACCGCAGGGCACCCCGACCGACATTCGCACGTTCTTCGTATGTTGACTGCAGTCCTGATGTCGGCTCAGCGACCACCGCCACGCAGCTCCGGATCGCATGCCACCGGAACGTCATCCACAGACCGCATCGCCATCCTCCAACCTCCCCGCACATGACACACCGCATCCTCCTCTTCGCACTCCTTGCCCTGCCGCTGCATGCACAGGAGCTCATCCACATCCCCTGCTGCGACGGTGATTCGCTTCACGGTCGGCTCTCCCTGCCCGCGTCTGGCACGGTGGAAACGCTCGTCATCGACGTCCCGTCCAGCGGACCGCACACGTATCTGGACATGCGCCGCGTCGGCCGCAGCACGCGCTTCACGTACCATGACTTCTTCATGAACGAATTCGCGCGCCGGGGCATCGCCTACTTCAGTTACAGCACGCGGTACACCCGGCCGGACTCCACCGCCCCGCCGGATTTCGACCGTGTGGACCGGGAGCGCTTCGTCACCTGCACCCCGATGATGAAGGTGGAGGATCTGGAGACCGTCGTCGCCCACCTGACGCACGATCCCCGCCTCTCCGCATGCAGGGTCGCCCTGCTCGGCTTCAGCGAGGGCGGCATCATCGCCTCGCTGGCTGCGGAGCGCGCACGCGTCCGCATTGATGCGCTGTTCCTGGCCGGAACTCCGATGAAGGATCTCGAGGCCACGATCGATTGGCAGCTCGGGGGCGGCTCGTCGATGGTCACCTTCCGCCGCTTCGTCGATGCCAACGGTGACGGCATCATCCAGCGTGCCGAGTACGTCCAGGCCGATGCCCGCGCCGTGGCCCGCCTCGGGGGCAGATCCTTCGACGAGCTCGACCGGAACGCCGACAGCGTGCTGACCGCGGAGGATTTCCGCATCACCCTGCAGCCGCAGCGCGAGCGCCTCGCCAAGGCCGTGGAGGAGAACGACAACGACTGGCTGTGGACCTCCTTCTTCCGCATCGGTGCGGCATGGATCCACGGGCACAGGGAGATCGAGGCCACCGCTCCGCGCCTGCTCCGCCTCACGATCCCCGTGCATCTCTACCACGGCACCGTCGATGCGAGCTGCCCGGTGGAGGATGTGACGGCCTTTGCCGGACAGGCATCCGCCGCGCACAGGACGAACATCCATGTGGCCACCTTCCCGGACCACGATCACTCGCTCGAGTTTCTCGCCTGGGTGGTGCGGAAGGAGATGCCCGCCGGGTTGAAGGCCCTGTTCGACGACATCGAGCGTCTTCGCTGATCGATCCATTCACACCGACGCACACCATGACCCGCATCCACCGCATCGCGCTCATCATCCTGTCCGTCTTCCTCGCGGTCACGGCCATCCCGGGCGGCATTGCCCTGATCGTCGGCTTCCAGGCACCGCCGGCCTCACTTCTCGATGGCTCGCCATTCCCGGACTACCTCATCCCCGGCCTTGTGCTCGCCGTTGTCGTGGGCGGAAGCGCAGTGATCAGCACCGTCATGCTCCTTGCGCGGCATCGTCATGCCCGCCGGAGCACGCTCGCATCCGGTCTCCTC
>CAYUYM010000112.1:0-11955 GCA_964449305.1 uncultured Chromatiales bacterium
TCCGCATCTGCCGACTGCCTGAGGGCGACATCCGCTCCCAGTGCATCAGGATCGGCCTCATGGAGGGAGCCATCCTCGCCTGCCTCGAACGCCTGCCCGGAGGCACCATCATCGTCCAGCATTTGCGCCAGGAGGTGGCCCTCTCGGCCGACCTCGCGGCATCGATCGTGGTGGAGGCGTGCGGCGGTGGTGGCACCTGCGACCGCAACCAGTCTGGCGGCAATGGGAATGGCCATGGCCATCGGCGGAACCGCTGGGGCTGGTGAGCGTGGCAGCGGTTCCCATCTCTGCCGTCGCACCTGCTGTCTGCGACACTCTGACAGCGTTCCGTGATTCACTTCATGCCCTCAACGCGGGGCTTTTCAAAGACATTCCATGACCGATCATCATCCCCATAAACATGTCCTCGGAAACGCGTCCGACGTCCCGGTGCTGGCACTGGCCGGCAATCCCAACGTCGGCAAATCCGTCATCTTCAACTACCTCTCCGGCATGTATGTGGAGGTCTCGAACTTTCCCGGCACCACCATCGAGATCTCCAAGGCCACGTACCGTGACTACGAGCTCTGCGACACACCAGGCATCTATGGCGTCTCCAGCTTCAATGACGAGGAGACCACGGCGCGGGACATCCTGCTCGATGCCGACGTGGTGCTCAACGTGGTGGATGCCGTCCACCTGGAACGCGATCTGTTTCTCACACGACAGCTCATTGACATGGGGAAGCGCCTGTGTGTGGTGGTGAACATGATGGATGAGGCGAAGCGCCGTGCCATCGCGATCGACATTCCGAAGCTCTCGTCCATGCTCGGCGTGCCGGTGATCGGTGTCACAGCCGTCCGCAGGCACAGCCTCGACGCGATCCATGAGCTCATCGACCAGGCGCGCGAAGGCGTGATGGACGACGGGCTCCATGAGCGCCTGCATGCGATGCTCGGCTTCACGGGGTCGCAGGCCGAGGCGCTCCTCGCCCTCGAGGGGGATGGCGTGCTGCGCACGCGGCATGGCGTGCCAGAGAGCGTCCCCTCCGACCGGGATGCGATCTACATCGCCCGCCGGAACACCGTGAACAGCATTCTTGAACGGGTGCAGAGTGATGCCCAGGTCCGGACGCGGTTTGCCCAGGCCCTCGGGCGGGCGGCGGTCAGTCCCATCCTCGGCTTCCCGCTCTTCGTGGTCATCCTCTACCTTGTCTACCAGTTTGTTGGCGTGTTCGTGGCGCAGGATGTGGTGGACATCACGGAGAATGCCATCGGGCATGCCATCGTGGAGCATCAGATGAAGGCCCTCATCGCGCGCTCTGCCGCCACGCGCATCGATCTCGTCAAGGAGGACGGAGAGGGGCGGGAGGTTGTGTTCGAAACGCATCGTTTTCCTGACGGCACCGCGGCGAGGCATGAGGAATGGTCCCATGCCCTGACCCAGGCATCGTTGAATGATGCGGATGTGCGTTTCACCTACACGAGCCCATGGATCACTATGCTTTTCGGGGAGTTCGGTGCGGTGTCCATGACGCTCATCTACCTCGTATTCCTTCTGCTGCCTCTGGTGCTCGGCTTCTACTTCGCCCTCTCGATCCTCGAGGACAGCGGCTATCTGCCGCGTCTTGCTGCGCTGGTGGACCGGGCGCTGCGCACGGTGGGGCTGAACGGGCGCGCCGTGATCCCCCTCATCCTCGGCTTTGGCTGCGTCACCATGGCGACCATCACCACGCGGCTTCTGGGCACGCAGCGGGAGAAGACGATCGCGACCGCCATCCTCCAGCTCGCGATCCCGTGTTCCGCCCAGTTGGGCGTGATCGGTGCACTGCTCGCCGGGGCCGGCATGGAGGCGGTGCTCGCCTACACCGCCATCATCCTCGTTTTCCTGGTCGCCGTCGGCACCATCCTCAACAAATCGCTTCCCGGCGAAACATCATCCCTGCTGCTGAATCTGCCGCCCATGCGTCTTCCACGGCTGACGAACGTGCTGATCAAGACCGGCTACCGTTCCTGGTTCTTCCTCAAGGAGGCCACACCATGGTTCTTCATCGGTGCGGCGGTGATCAGTGTGCTTCAGGTGTCCGGATGGCTGGAGGGGATACAGGAGACGCTGCAGCCGCTCGTGGTGTCGTGGCTGAAGCTGCCGCCCGAGGCGGCGACCGCCTTCGTCATGGGTCTCGTGCGTCGCGATTTCGGTGCCGCGGGGCTCTACGCACTTACGCTCACCCCATTCCAGACCGTGGCTGCGCTCGTGACCATGACGCTTTTCGTGCCCTGTGTCGCCTCGCTCATGATCATGTTCAAGGAGCGCGGGATGCGGCAGGGGATGATCATCTGGATCGGGAGTCTGCTCCTCGCCTTCCTTGTGGGCGGCCTTGCCGCGCAGGTGCTTGTATGACGTGCGCGGCGGTGTGCAGCGTCGATTGTCGCCATGAGGCAAGAACCCCGGACTCGTCCACAGCCCGACGACGCTGCCAGTGTCGGTGCTGGTGACATCCTGATTTTCGCGATCTTTCGGAGTCATCCGCCGGGTGCATCGTCGATGCCGTTCCTCCTCACCATCCTCCTTTCTGTCATGCGCACCTTCATTCCATTCCTTGCCCTGCTTGTCTCCCTCTGCACTGTCGCGGCACAGGCGCCGTCGTCGGCACCACGAGTGGATCCGATCTCCTATCTGCAGAAGCTGTACATCAACAAGATCTTTTCCATGGAGAACAATCCTCTGCCGGTCGGCATGCGCCGGATGTTTGTGGACACGATCCGTGTGGACGGCATCGTGAAGGGATTCACCACCATCGATGTGGAGGGCCGCCGAAACGGGTGGCGTGTATGGATGGACTTCGATGCCGACCGATGGAACGACTGCCGACTGACGGCGGTGCGCATGCGGCAGACACCCGCGACAGACGCACGCAAGGTGGTGACGGCGCTCTGGTCGGCGGTGGAGAAGCGCATGGTGGACCAGGTGGGAAAGGGGAGGAAGGTGGACACCAACACCATGAACTGGGATTGGATCCCGCGATTCATGTATCGCCTCACCATCAGGCTGGAACCGAAGGGGAAATCGGGCGAGGTGGTGATTGAGTTGCGGTATGTGGGGTGAGGGGAAAGCGGAGGTGGCAGGCGGAACATGGGCCGCCGGGGAGGTGGACATGACGGCGTGAAGAGACATTCGTTGTGTCTCGAGGTCATGGCTCCTGTTGCCAATATTGGCTTGATCTGCTATATTCATGCCATCCACGTTCACCGGTCTGCGTTGCAGGCCATTTTCGTTTTCACCAGTCTCACATTGATTGCCCGGAAATAGGACATACAACATCCCAAAGTGATTTCGTGCCGCACATCAGAACATCCCGCGCGTCGCTGCGTGTGAGGTGACGGCACGCTGTGACGGAAACGATTCTTGTTCCACCCTCCAATCACCCCCATGGAACCATCCAACAACGTCTTCACACGGACATTCGACCGGCGCTTCAAGATCGTCGTTCCGATCCTCCTGCTGGCTGTGGGCGGCTTTGTCGCGGTGACGATCTTCCTGATGCATCCCAACCAGACGGATGTCGGGTATGCCCCGCGTCAACCCATCGCCTTCTCGCACAAGCTTCATGCCGGCGACATGGAGATCCCGTGCCAGTACTGCCACAGCAACGTGGGGATCGCGGCACACTCGAATGTGCCCACCACGGCGGTGTGCATGAACTGCCATTCGGTGGTACGCAGCGCCAAGGGATCCACCACCCCCAGCCCGGAGATCGCGAAAATCGTGGCGGCATGGGACGCGAAGCAACCCATCCGCTGGATGCGTGTGCACAAGCTGCCCGACTACGTGTACTTCAACCACTCCCGGCACATCACCGTCGGAGTGGACTGCGTCACCTGCCATGGCGATGTGGCATCGATGGCGGTGATCCGGCAGTCGAAACCACTATCGATGGGCTGGTGCCTGGACTGCCACCGCAACCCCGCTCCGGAGATCGCGGTCAAAGTCTCCGACCTCCAGAAGGCGTTCGCCTCCGGCGCGCGCATTGCCCCCGACAACTGCTCAACCTGCCACAGGTAGCATATGACACACAAGGATCCACACACCACGGATGACGCGGGCCGCCTTTGGCGCAGCATCGACGAGCTGGAGCAGCGCCCCGGCTTTCTGACCCGGGTCGACAACGAATTCGCAACACCCATCGGTGACGAGGGGGGGATCACCCGGCGCACCTTCCTGACGCTGTCCGCCGCGGTGGCCGGGGCGGTCGCCCTCGCCGGATGCTCGCGCCCGGAGAAGCGCATCGTGCCGCTCTCCATCGCGCCGGAGAACCACGTGGATGGTGTCGCGGAATACTACGCCACCTCCCTCCCCATGGGCGGACTCGCCCAGGGCGTGCTTGTCCGCAGCCATGAGGGGCGGCCCGTCAAGCTCGAAGGCAATCCGAAGCACCCGCTCAGCGGCGGCGCCACCGACAAGTGGGCACAGGCCTCCGTCTATGCGCTCTACGACCCCGACCGCCTGCAGAGCCCGATGATCGACGGCGCAGCGGCCGACTGGAAGCGGGTCGATGAACTGATGGTGGCCTCGCTCAGGGAGGCGAAGCTCACCGGCAGGGCAGTCCGCATCCTGATGGAGTCACATTGCTCCCCGTCGCTCGCCTCCGTGCTCACGGCCTTCACCGGGAGCTTCGGTGATGCGCGCGTCGTCACCTATCAGGCGTTCGGCCCCGCGCTCAAGGCCTCGGCCGCGCGCAGAACGCAGGGCGCTCCGGTGCTCCCCACAGTGCATTTCGACAAGGCCGAGGTGCTTGTCGCGATCGAGGACGACTTTCTGTCCATCGTGCCCCATGCGGCGACCATGATCCGGAATTTCACCGCGGCACGCCATGTGGAAAAGCCCGGAGACCGGATGCTGAGGACTTACGCCATCGAGAGCACGATGACGCTGACGGGTGCGAACAGCGATGTGCGGATTCGCGTGGCGCCCTCCGAACTGGCGAAGTACCTCGTGGGTCTGATCCGGGGCGTGGCCGCATCGCGTGGGCGTGACGCAGGCGCCGTGGCGGGGCTGCCCTCCGCCGACCTGCCTGCGACAGCCACCGGCCGTGCGCTCCTTGAGGATCTCTGGAAGCGGAAGGCCGTGGTCACCGCCGGCAACCACCTTCCCGAGGGCATCCATGCGCTTGTCGCAATGCTCAACTCCATCCTCGCCGCAGAGGACTCGGGGGCCCTCACGTACCATCAGCCGCACCATCCTGTTTCGGGCGACACGGCAGAGCTGGTGGCCCTGCACGACGAGCTGAATGCGGGACGCGTACACACGCTCATCATCGTCGGTTCCAACCCCGTGTATGCGGCCCCCGCGGGCATCGACATGGGGAAGGCGATCTCGGCCGCGACGCGGAGTTTCGCCCTGGTGGATGCGTTCAACGAGACCGCCGCAGGGTGCCACGTTGTCGGCAACGAGGCCTCGTACCTCGAGAGTTGGGGTGATGTGGAGCCGGCAGACGGGATGTATGGCGTGATCCAGCCGCTCATCCAGCCGCTCTACGGCGGCCGCTCGTTCGGTGATCTGCTCTTCACCTGGATGTCGCAGATGGATGGCGCCCCGGCGCCTTCATGGTATGACCATGTCCGGAACACCTGGAAGTCGCTGCATGCGTCGTCGGGATCGCCGCTGGACTTCGACGCCTTCTGGGAGGGCGTGCTGGTGCAGGGATGCCTCGAGACCGGTCACGCCGCACCCGTCACCGCACCGGTCAACGCCGCCGCGGTCGCGGACCTGGTCCGTTCCATGCCCAAGCCTGACGGCGGTGCATTCGACCTGGTCCTTCTGCCCTCGCCGCAGGTGTATGACGGGCGTTTCGCCAACCAGGGCTGGCTGCAGGAGCTTCCTGATCCCATCACGAAACTCGTGTGGGACAATGCCGCGCTTGTGAGCGTCAGAACCGCGGCCTCGCTCGGCGTCGAGACGGGGGATCTTGTCGACATCCGCGCCAATGGCGCCACCGTGCGCATCCCCGCGCTCATCCAGCCCGGGCTGGCCGAGGGGGTGATCGTGACCACGCTCGGTTACGGGCGCACGCAGTGCGGTGCCGTCGGCACGGGCGTGGGCGCCAACGCCTGGCCGCTGTGCTCCCCGGCGGGGGCATCGTATGTGACACGCTGCGACGCCATGAAGGCGGGCGGACGCGTGCGGCTGGCCATAACGCAGGATCACTGGAGCATGGAGAACCGCCCGCTCGCCATGGAGGGCACGCTCAAGGAGTTCAACCACGATCCGGCGTTCATCCGCCACAAGGTGCACGTGCCTGAGCTCGAATCCATCTTCACCGAGCACGATTACACCGGGCACCACTGGGGCATGAGCATCGACCTCAACAAGTGCGTCGGCTGCAATGCCTGCACCATCGCCTGCCAGGCCGAGAACAACATCGCCACGGTGGGGAAAGAGCAGGTGCTGGCCGGCCGCGAGATGCACTGGATCCGGCTCGACCGCTACTATCAGGGCGACATCGAGGATCCCGAGGTCACCTTCCAGCCAGTCCTGTGCCAGCACTGCAAGAACGCCCCCTGCGAGAACGTGTGCCCGGTGGCTGCAACCACGCACAGCCCCGAGGGACTCAACGAGATGACCTACAACCGGTGCGTGGGCACCCGCTACTGCTCGAACAACTGTCCGTACAAGGTGCGCCGGTTCAACTTCCTGAACTACAACGAACACGTCAACCAATCTCAGGCACTGGGCAAGAACCCCGACGTCACGGTGCGCGCCCGCGGCGTGATGGAGAAGTGCACATTCTGCGTGCAGCGCATCACCGAGGGGAAGAACCGCGCCAGGCAGGACGGGCGCGACCGCGTACTCGACGGCGAGGTCGTCACCGCATGCATGCAGGTGTGTCCATCAAAGGCGATCGTGTTCGGCGACATGAACGACGCGGCATCCCAGGTCCGCGCCGGCATCGTTTCACCCCGCCGTTACAGACTGCTGGAGGAACTGAATGTGAAGCCCTCGATCAACTATCTCGTGAAGCTTCGTGACGTGTCGGATGGAGGTGCCATATGAGTGACGCCACCTTCGAGCGCCCGGCCCTGATCCTGGGTGGGACGCGCGTCTCCGACATCAACGACATCGTCGCCGCGCCATCGGAACGACCGACCTCGCGCCTCTGGAAGATCAGCTTCACCATCGCCGTCATCCTCATGCTGTTCGGCGTGGGCATGATCTCGATGACGGTGTTCTTCGGGGTCGGTGTGTGGGGTGTCAACCAGCCCGTGGGTTGGGGCTGGGACATCGTGAACTTCGTATTCTGGGTGGGAATCGGCCATGCGGGTACGCTCATTTCCGCCATCCTCTTCCTGCTGAAGCAGAAGTGGCGGATGGCGGTGAACCGCTTCGCGGAGGCGATGACGATCTTCGCGGTGATGTGCGCCGGTCTTTTCCCGCTGCTCCACACGGGCCGTCAGTACCTTGCCTACTGGCTCACGCCGTATCCCAACCAGATGAACATGTGGGTGAATTTCCGTTCGCCGCTGTTGTGGGATGTGTTCGCCGTGTCCACCTACTTCACCGTGTCGCTCATGTTCTGGTACGTCGGACTCATCCCCGATCTCGCCTCGTATCGCGACCGTGCGAAGAACAGGATCAGGAAGCTGCTCTATGGGATCTTCGCCCTCGGCTGGCGCGGATCGCACCGCCAGTGGAACCACTACGAGTCCACCTACATGATGCTGGCGGGCTTCGCCACGCCGCTCGTGCTTTCAGTGCACACGGTGGTGAGCTTCGATTTCGCGACCTCGGTGATTCCCGGCTGGCACACCACCATCTTCCCGCCCTACTTTGTGGCGGGCGCCATCTTCTCCGGCTTCGCCCTTGTGGTCACCCTCATGATCATCGCCCGGCAGTTCTTCGGCCTGAAGAACATCGTCACGATGCACCATCTCGAGAACATGAACAAGGTGATCATGGCTACAGGACTCATGGTGGGATACGCCTATGGCATGGAGTTCTTCACCGCGTGGTATAGTGGCAACCAGTATGAAACGTTCGCCTTTGTCAACCGGGCCTTCGGCCCCTATGCCTGGGCCTATTGGATCATGATCACCTGCAACGCGCTCATCCCACAGGTCTTCTGGTGGAAGAAGGCGCGGACGAGCATCCCCATCATGTTCGCCGTGTCCATCTTCGTGAACATCGGCATGTGGTTCGAGCGCTTCGTGATCACCGTCACCTCACTGCACCGGGACTTCCTGCCCTCGAGCTGGGGCTACTACAAGCCGACGCTTGTGGATGCCGGTGTGTTTCTTGGAAGCATCGGCATCTTCTTCACGCTCTTCCTGCTGTTCTGCCGGTGGATGCCGGTGATTGCGATGGCGGAGGTCAAGGGAATCATGCCGGGAGCCCAGCCCACACACAAGGATGGAGGGCACGGCCATGAGTGAGAAACGTCTTCATGCCGTGGTCGGCAATTTCACCGATCCGGACAAACTCATCCACGCCGCGGAAGCGATCCGCGATGCCGGGTTCACCCGCTGGGACATCTTCACCCCGTATCCCCTGCACGGCCTCGACGTGGCCATGGGCGACAAGCGGTCATGGATCCCCCGCGTCACGCTCACCTTCGCCGTCATCGGTGCGATCACGGCGATGTACTTCATGTACTGGACCTCGGCCGTCGACTACAGGCTCATCATCGGGGGCAAGCCCTTCTTTTCGTGGCAGGCCTTCATTCCGGTCATGTTTGAAGTGACCGTGTTGTTCGGCTGCATCGCGACGGTGGTGGCACTGTTCCTCGTCAACCGCATTCCTCAATACCATCACCCGATCGACCACGACGCCTGGGCGCCGGCCATCACGAACGACACATTCGTGGTGATGCTGGAGGCTGCCGATCCGAAGTTCCGTCACGAGGAGACGGCGGATCTTCTCCGGAGCCTTGAGGCCAGCGATGTCCGCGATCTCCATGACGAGGAGGATGCCTGATGACACACCGTCGATTTCCCACCCGCGTGCCGATGTTGGCGCTGGCCTTCGCCGCGTTGCTCGGCCTGCAGGCATGCAACCGCAGCTTCGAGACACCACCCATCCAAGTGATCCCGGACATGGACAACCAGAAGAAGGTGAAGGCCCAGGCCGAGAGCGACTTCTTTCAGGACGGCGTCGGGAGCCGGCTCCCCGTGCCGGGCACCGTGTCGCAGAACGGCGGCGGCTACCGGTACCATGGGCGGCCCGATCTGGCCATGGCGAACCTGAAGAACCCGCTCACGATGTCCGAGGCTGTGCTGCTGCGCGGCCGCGAGAAGTTCCAGACCTTCTGTGCCGTGTGCCACGGCATTGATGCGACGGGCAACGGCACGGTGGTGGACCACGGCTTCCCACTGCCGCCGACACTGCATTCCAAGAAGATCCACGATTATCCGGATGCCATGCTATTCCACATCATCAGCGACGGGCAGAACGCGATGCCGTCCTATGCCCGCCAGATCTCAGCGGACGACCGCTGGGCGACGATCATGTACCTCCGCGCGCTGCTGCGCAGCCGCAGGGCCGCTGTCGAGGACCTGCCGGCGGAGATGCGCCGGGCGCCGCAGCAGGCGGCACAGGAGGGTGCGAAATGAGCACGCCCCGCCCCGCCATCCCCATACTGAAGGGCACGGCCTTCGCCTCCACGTTCATGAAGGTCTGCCTCGCCCTCATCGGCCTCGGTCTCATCGGATCCGTCGCCGGAGCGCTCACCGACTGGTCCCGCTTCATCCACAACTGGCTGCTGAACTTCATGCTCTTCGGCGGCGTGGCGGTGACGGGAATCTTCTTTGCCGCCCTGCAGCACCTGACCCGCTCAGGGTGGAGCGCGACACTGCGCCGCATTCCGGAGAACTTCGGTGCCTTCGTCCCCCTGATGATCCTCCTTGTCCTGCCCATCCTGCTTTCGATGTCGACGTTGTATCACTGGATGCACCCGGATCCCGCCGACCACATCCTCATGGGCAAGACCGGGTATCTCAACACGGGCTTCTTCCTGGCGCGCCTGGGAGGCTATCTCCTCGTCTGGTTGGTGATGTTCAAGTTCTTCGTGCTCGATTCCTACAGGACGGATGTGACGGGTGATCTGCGGGTGTTTTCGCGCAACCGCACCATCGCCGCGCCGACGATGATCTTCTATGCGATCACGATGACCTTCTTCGCGATCGATTTCCTGATGTCGCTTGATCCGCACTGGTACAGTACGATTTACGGCGTGTACTACTTCAGCGGATCGCTCGTGGCCACGCTGGCGCTTGTGGCCCTCATTGCCGCGCTGCTGATGCGGCATGCGGGATTCGAGCGCATCATCCGTCCGGACAACCTCCACGATCTGGCGAAGCTGCTGTTCGCCTTCAACGTGTTCTGGGCCTACATCGCCTTCTCGCAGTACTTCCTGTACTGGTACGCGAACATTCCGGAGGAGACAATCTGGTACCTGAACCGCTGGAACGGCGGCTGGGAGGTGATGTCGATCGGCATCATCTTCTTTCACTTCATCATCCCCTTCTTCCTGCTGCTGACGCGGCAGTCCAAGCGGCAGCCCGCGCGAGTGATGCTTGGGGCCGGCTGGCTCTTTCTGGCGCATTACTTTGACATGTTTTACCTGACCATGCCCTCCTACAGCAGGGAGTTCGTGCCGCTCGGATGGATGGAGCCCGCAGTGCTCGTGCTGTTCCTCGGTCTGTTCGGCATGGTGGTGTTGCGCCAGCTCACCGCCAAATCGCCGGTCGTGGTCCACGATCCCCACTTCGACGAAGCGCTCGACGTGCACAATTGACGAGGCAGACATGAACGACACCCCCACAACGATCAACGACACGCTCACACGCGGACTGATCATCAGCATTTTTCTCGGCATGGCGATCTTCATCGTCTACGCCTGGGTGCAGATGTCGAAGGAGACCGGCGGGTGGGTGGAGAAGCGCACCGCCGCGAAGGCGGAGATCACCAGGAAGCGCGCATCGCAGCTCGAAGCGCTCTCGCAGTACAGTGTGTCATACACGGGGGACGGGCGTGTGGACACCGCGAAGCCGGTGGCCATTCCGATTGAGGAGGCGATGAAGCTCGTGCTGCGTGACGCGGCACCGGAGGCGCAGGCTCAGCCCCGTGGGCCGGAGGCAGAGGGCGGCGCCCGGGCCGCATACCCCACGGGAGCGGCGCTCTACGCACGTGACTGCGCATCCTGCCACGGCGCCTCCGCGCAGGGCGGCATCGTGGTGCGCCCGATGAGCGAGGTGTTCCGGACCTTTGTCGCGACGCGGGCGATGACGCAGGCGCGCATCAGCAGCATGGACGCCCTTGCCACGCGCCTGTCCGGTGGCCGGCATGTGCCCGTCTTTGGCGCGTACACGGGCACGCAGTGGGCGCAGCTCCATGGCTATCTCATGGCCATTGCCACGGTGGCGCCATGACGGGCCCCGCACTCTTCGTGCTCATCACCACCATCCTCCTCGGGGGGGCGGTGGCCATCCTTGCGCTGGTCTGGGCCGAACGCCACGCCCAGTTCACCAACATCGCCGCCGGCGCCTACACCATCTTCGACGACGACGAGCCCATCGGCACGGAGCGCGACATGATGTGGCGGCCCACATCCGGCACGGAGCCCAGCGCGGCTGCCATCGACACAGCGAAGCGCGGCAGCGCAGACCGCCGGCAGTGACACACGAGCAACGCACTTCTTGACAATACAGGAAACGCCATGTCCGACACACCTCACACCTCATTGGCGCCGGTCGACCGCGGGGAGATTGACCTCTCCACACGCGGGCCGGCGCTTGTGTTTTTCTCCTCGGCCGTGTTCTGGCTCTTCATCGGCACCGTCTACGCGCTCATGACGGCCTTCAAATTCAACTTCCCGGAATGGGCGGGTGAATCCGGTGCCATGACCTTTGGCCGACTGCGTCCGCTGCATCTCAACACCATGGTGTATGGATGGGCGTCGATGGGAGCGGTGGGCATCGCCGTGTG
>CAYUYM010000113.1:0-11910 GCA_964449305.1 uncultured Chromatiales bacterium
CGCATCTCCGGTGCCACCCCCCGCATCATCGGAAGCCGCCAGCCGGACGCCCTGCGTGAGGCCCTCGCCCGCCTGGGCGATGCTGCGCCCACCGATGCCTCCCACCTCCTCCCTGCGGCCGTTCCGGAAACCCACGTCACCTTCCACGTGAACACCGACGCCCTCTTCCGCCTCGACAAGGCGTGGTTCGCCGCGAACGGCGTCCCCGTCGCCGGGCTCGACCCCGCGTCGGTGAGGCTCTTCACCAAGGGCGTTGAAATCCCCATGGGCTCTGTGGGCATGGACGACGGCAGCTTTGACGATGGCGACTTCTTCTGCTTCTCCGGCACACGCCACTACGGCGATCCCGAGTATCGCCGCATCACCACGGGCGATGAGCCCATGCCGTTCTTCATCGACAAGTACTGCGACTCCTCCGCCTTCATGCTGGCCTGGGGTGGCGCACCAGGCATGCGCCTCACAATGGCGGACGCGCCCCCCGCCCCCGCTGTCGATTCGCTCCTCTGGTTCCTCGACCTCGCCCGCTACGAGCTGCCATCACTCATGCAGTTCACCGGCACCAACACCACGCGTCAGCAGATCCCGGACTGGACGTCGGAAGACACCTGGCACATGGGCTGGATCTCCCAGGAATCCTCGTGGAATGCGCCGCTCACGCTGACCAACGTCCACCCCGGAGTCGCCGGGCATGCCTGGTTCAAGACATCGAGCTGGGTGGTGCAGAACACCGCCCCCGTGCCCGGTCACAACATCGCCATCAGTGTCAATGCCAGCCCATTGCTCGACTCCGCACAGTTCCATCGTGATCAGCAGGCGCTCATCCACCATGATGTGGCACCGGAATTCCTCACGGAGGGGGCCAATGTGCTCAAGGTCACGAGCCTCAGGACGGGCTACACCAATCAGGTCAATCCCCTCTGGGCGGAGATCGACTATCCGCGCACACTCACGGCCACGGCCAATGCCCTCTCCATCCCCGTGCGCGATGCGCGCATGACCGGCTTCCGCGTGATGCCGGTCCGCGGCTTCACCGACACCACGGCGATGGTGGTGCGGCTCCGGGGCGCGACCGCCGCAATCCTGCCGCGGCAGTGGGTGCAACAGGGCGCCACCTGGACCTGCCTCGTCACCGACACCCTGGCGATGGGCGACCGCTATGTGCTGTCGACACCCGCCGCGATGCCCGTGCCGGCAAAGGGAACGATGGTCACCGTCGCAGGCCTGCGACGCCCGCAGAATTCCGCGCACTACGTCCTCATCACCACACGGGCCTTCGCCACAACCGCGCAGCAGTACGTGGAGTTCGTCTCCTCGCACTATGGGGTGAACGCCATGGCCGTGTATGTGGAGGACATTTACGAGGAGTTCAGCGACGGGTTCTTCACCCCCGAGGCGATCAAGCGCTTCCTGGAGTATGCGTACACAGCATGGACCGCACCCCGGCTCACGTATGTGCTGCTCGCAGGAGATGCCAACTACAACACACGCGCGACGGGCATCCCCTATCCGCAGAACTTCGTTCCCGCCTACGGCTTCCCCGTGGGCGATGGCTGGCTGGCCCAGCTCAACCCCCTGACCGCGGATCTGACACTGCGCATCGGCCGCCTCCCGGTGCGCACTGAGCAGGATCTGCAGCTCTACCTCACCCGCCACAAGGACTACGTTTCCAAACCCTACACCGACTGGAACAAGCGCTACATGTTCTTCAGCGGCGGCAAGCCCAATGTGGCCGGCGAGATCGCCGATCTCCGCGAAACCAACAGCCGCATCATCCGTGAGCTCATCGGCCCGGCGCCACTCGCCGGCGTCGCATCGCAGTTCTACAAGACCGTCGGTCCGAACACCGACTTCGGTCCACTCGGCGTGGACCAGTTCCGTGACATCATTGCAAAGGGGGCGATGATCATCACCTACCTCGGGCACAGCGGAACGCAGACCTGGGACAACAGCATCGGCGATCCTGCCCAGCTCAACAACACGGTCGGCCGCTCGCCATTGGTGACGGATTTCGGCTGCTCCACCGGCAAGTTCGCAGAGCCCGACATCGAGTGCTTCGCGGAGCTCTTTGTACGTGACAGGAACAGCCAGGCCATCGGCTACGTGGGCAATTCGTCACTCGGCTTCACCAACCTCACCTATGCGCTGCCCTACATGTTCCTTGAGGCCATTGTGCGAGACAGCATCATCGAGATCGGCGCCGCGCACCAGCGGGCGAAGCAGAAGCTGCTGGATGAGTACGGGGAGTCCCAGATCAACCGCATCTGCGCGCAGACCAACACACTGTTCTGCGATCCCATCATCCGGCTTCCCATTCCGCCCAAGCCCAACCTCGTACTGGATCCCACCTGGCCACGCATCCTGACGCCCGTCGTCACCGAACGCAACGACTCCCTCCGCGTGCTTCTGCCCTTCGCGAACCATGGGCGCGCCACAGGCGATTCGCTCTTCATCCGCATCGAGGATCGCAATGCGGATTCCATCATCAGCAGCTCGATGCTTGCGCGCCTGCTGCCGGCGTGGCTCGACACGCTCTGGATCGCCGTGCCGATCCGTGGCATCTCCGGCGCGCGCACGCTGCGCATCACGCTCGACCCCGACAACCGCATCGATGAGATCTACGAGAATGACAACACGGCGACGGTGACCTACACCGTGGCGGCTGGCTCGCTCCAGGCGTTGAACGCACACAGCGACTACGCCTCCTCCTGGCCCGACAGCGTCACCATTCTCAACCCCGTCTTCATCGCCACAGCGCCATCCCTCGTGTCGGTGGAGGCCGATGTGAACCCGCTGTTCACACAGCCCTCCCGCATCGATGCACCGTATGGCACCGTCTTCACGCGCATGAAGCCCCCGGCGCCGCCTGCGGGCCCTGCCGCGCACTGGCGGGCCCTGCTCGATGGCGACACGCGCAATCCCGCCGGTCCCTTCCGGGCGTTCGTCACCGGCACACGGCGCGGCTGGGTGCAGGCCGACTCCCTCTCCTTCTCCCGCAACCAGTTCACCAACGCCACCATCACCCCCTCGGGATTGCGCCTCGCAAACCGGAAGGTCAACCTCCGCGCGATCTCCGCGGGGTGGTACGACGGCAACTTCTCCGTCATCGAGAAGGACGGCATCAACGTGCTTCCGAACAGCTTCGGCTGGATGTACTCCCTGGCTGTGTTCGACAGCGTGTCCCTCGACCTCAAGCGTCGGCGGCAGTTCTGGACCTGGGGGCGGCGCTCCGATGCCGATTCCCTCGCCGTGGAGATGACGCGCATCTCCTTCGGAGAGATCGTGGTGGTGGCCACGTCGGACGAGCCGTTCAAGAACATCGATCTCATCATCCCGGGCATGCACCTGCTCGGCAGCACCTACATCGACAGCATCCAGACCAACGATTCCTGGTCCATGATCACGCGCAGAAGCATGCCCATCGGTTCGGCGAAGGAGCTGCTCACACGGAAGATGACCGGGAAGGCCATCGTGGATTCCACCTTCACGGTCAATGCCACACGCGGTCTGGTGCAGACCGAGGCCATCGGTCCGGCGTCACGATGGAACTCGCTGTTCGTCACACGCGACACACCTCCCGGTTCCAGAATCCTTGTGACCGTGTATGGACGCAGCGCCACGGGCGCCGTGGATTCACTCTTCGAGGTGCAGGTGACGGGCGACTCCCTCTCCCTCGCCTCCGTGGATGCCACCCGCCATCCATGGATTCTCCTGCGTGCCGATCTGCGCGTCGGCACCAACCAGGCCTCGCCCATCCTCAGGCAGTGGAGCGTGGATTATGTGGATCTGCCCGAACTCGCGATGAACTACCAGTCCGTGAAGGTGCTGCAGGACACGGTGTCCCAGGGCAGCCCAGTGCCCGTCAGCATCGGCATCGTGAATCCCGGGCCCGCAGCCTCGGGGCCGTTCAGCGTGGATGTGGAGACGGTGGACCGCAACAACCAGCGCACCCTCTTCCGCCGGCTCAACGCGGCCGGCCTGGCGCCCGATGCATGGTTCACCACACAGCTCGACGTGCCCACGGCGCAGACCCCCGGCGCGAACCAGATCGTCGTGACCATTGATCCGGAGCATGCCGTGCTCGAGCAGTTCCGCAACAACAACGTCTTCATCATGCCCTACCAGGTGAAGGGCGACACCACGAAGCCCTCCTTCGAGGTGACGTTCGACGGCGCGCTTCCCGTGTATGACGACTATGTACGCCCGACACCGGAGATCCGCATCCGGCTCTTCGACGCCAGCTCCATTCCCGTCACCAATCCCGACAACTTCATCGTCTATCTCGACGACACGCTCATCACCAGGGCGAAGCATCCCGACATCATCTTCCAACAGGGAACAGGTGAGGAGAAGGCCACACTCATCTGGTCGCCCGCACTCACCAGCGGCGAGCACATCTTCCGCTTCAATGTGCGCGACGGCATCGGCAACCTCGCAGATTCATCCATGCGCATTCTGCGGGTGTTCGTGGATGGCGAATCGAAGCTCGTCAACTTCTTCAACTATCCGAACCCGTTCGCTGTCTTCACGGACTTCACCTTCACCCTCACCGGTTCCATGCCGCCCGACGACATGCACATCAAGATCCACACCGTCGCCGGTCGCCTCGTGCGCGACATCGCCGTGCCGCAGTCCATGCTCCGCATCGGCTTCAACGCGATCCGCTGGGACGGCCTCGACGAGGACCGCGATCCGCTGGGCAACGGGGTCTACTTCGTGAAAACCACCTACAGTGTGGACGGCCACACGGAATCCTTCACCGGGAAGATCTCCGTCCTACGGTAGGAAGGACGCGTCGCGGGGAATCCATTTCACGGCATAGGCGGCGAACAGCACGAGCGTCCACCCCACGGCGGCGAGGGATGCGATCGTGAGCCACCGGCGTGCGCGCGGCGCGGCAGCATCGAGCAGCTCCGCATGGCCGAGCATGAACAGCGGGACGATGCCCACAAGGCGACGCATCCCGAAGGACTCCCCGGCCCACCATTGCCACGTGGATCCGCAGACAAGGATGGCGCCCGCCATCACCATCAGAGTGATGATGCGCAGAAGACGGTGGCGCAGGCGGACGACACCGATGGCGGCAAGGGCCAGCACGGGCGCCCAGAGGAACAGGCCGTGGCGGGGTGAGGCGAGCACCTGGAGCACGTGACGGCCGGCGTCGTCCATGAAGCCCGCACCCTGCGGCACAAGCAGCCATCCGCCGAGTGTGGCATGCCAGAAAAGCGCCTGCGGCAGCGCGGCAAGCGTGAATGCGGATGCGGCAAGAAGGAGACCGCGGACGATGCACCATGCAGCGATGCGATGCGTGTGGGTGTTCCATTCCGCCCGCACGGCGGTGAGAAGGAAGGGAAGAAAGACGACGTTCTGCCAGCGGACGAGAAACACGGCGCCCAGAAGCAACCCCGTGAGCGCCCAGTGTGTGGGAGTGGGTTTGAAACGTGTGAGAAGGAACCACAGGAACAGCCCCACGGTGAACACCTCGCCCGCGTGACTCATCCACGTTTCGAGCAGGGCCTGACTGATGATGGGGGAGCCTGCGGCTGGCAGGAGCACGGAAAGCAGTGCTGTGCGGGGTGAAACGACATGTTCGATGGTTCGGAACACAAGAAAGAGTCCGAACACGAGCCAGGCAATGTTGGCAAGGCAGGCGGCGCTCTCCTCGATGCGGGAATGGCCATCGGGCGAAACGGGCAGGCCCGCCGAACCGAGGGCGCCAGCGATGAGATGGGCCGGGATCCATGCCGGTGCCCACAGGATGGGCGTGCCGATGGCGAAGGCGTAGGCCATGTGCATGCCCGCCCGCCCAGGATTCCCGGGCTCCATGCGCGCGTTGTAGATGTCGAGATCGTTCGCGATGTCCAGGTCCCCGTCCATGATTGCGGAGCGGAGATACGCGTAGTAATAGGCGCCGTCGCCGGAGATCAGATGATTATCCTGCCGGGGTACGGGGATGAGGAGGAGAAAGACCAGCATGCACGCCGCGCCGGCCAGGATGAACACGGTGCGCGGTTCGCGCAGTGCCACCCACCGGTGATCAGCCCGGGATTGTGGTGCCATGTGTGTGCCTCCGTGGGTGATCGTTCGAAGCGGCTCGTTGGAGCAATCAAAACGCCAGGGAAGGGGAGGGGGAGGGTGTCACAACCTTGAGAACCTCGCAATGTTCCGGTGTGTCCCGGGCCCTGCCCCCACCCTGGCTATGCGCTCGCTGTATCATCAACACGTCATTGCGTCGTCCCCTTCCGCAGCTCCCGTCCCAGGATCGCCTGCACTGCGTCCACCTTGCTGTGGAGGCGCGATGTGTCACCGCGGCGGTAGTCCACCTTCAGGGTGACGTTGATGCGGTCGCAGTCCGCCTCGAGTGCCGTGAAGCAGGCGGTGACGAGGGACATGACGTCATGCCACGATCCCTCGATGATGGTGCTCATCGGTGTGAGCTGGTAGGCAAGCCCCGAGGTGTCGATGATGTCGAGGATGCGTGCGACGTAGGGGGAGACGCTTGTGCCCTTGTCCGTCGGAAAGATGGTGAGTTCGGCCATGACCATGGGCGGATCTCCCTGTCAGCGGGTGATGATGACGGAGCGCGTCACGGATGCGGCTCCTGCGGTGAGACGCAGGAAGTACGCGCCCGGGGTCACCCCGTGCGCATCAAGGTGGACGGAGTGCGATCCGCCCTCGAGGGTGGCGTCGACGAGCGTTTCCACCTCACGGCCGGTCATGTCGTGCAGCACCAGGCGCGCCTGTGTTGCCTTCGGCAGGGAGAAGCGCACCGTGGTTCCGGCCTGCCCCGTGGGATGCGGCCACACATCGTCGATCACCGGGGCATCTGGAAGCACGGCCGTGGTCCCGACACCGACGAGCGGTTCGAAGGGTGAGGCGAAGCGGAAGATGTCCATCCCGGCGGCATAGAGCGTGGTGGATGTGGCCGTGGAGTGGATGTCACCCGCGGAGATGTTGGTGAAGCCGTTGGGTCGGGCCTGGATGCGCCAGGATGCGCCGAGGTTGGTGGAGATGGTCGAGTTGCCGTTGTCCAGAAGCCACATCCGCCTGCCCCCGCGCTCCATCATCACCCTGCCGCCGGTCACCGTGATGGATGTGAGCCGTGTCCAGGTTTCGCCACCGTTGGTGGTGATGGCCAGCATGTTCGCGCCCACGCTGTTGACCACGCCGAAGCGAGCCACGCCCACCTGCTCGTCACGGAAGGAGATGTCCATGGAGTTGTTGCTTGGTGTCGCAAAGCTCCTCCAGGTCTGCCCGCCGTCGGTGGTCTTGTAGATCTTGCTCGCATTGGTCCCGAACCACCCGGTCTGCCCCACGAAGTCACAACTGTTGTTCCAGCCCGCCTCGGTGCCGACGGAGGTCACGGGCGTGGTGATGGGTGACCAGGTGCGTCCACCGTCGGTGGTGGTGCAGATGCCCCAGCGGTTGTTCTTCGGATCGCCCTGGAGCACGCCGTTGTTCACATCGAACATGTGGATCCAGTTGACGAAGGGGGTGTAGGCACTCACCGAGGTGCCCGACCAGGTCTGCCCACCGTTCGTGGTGCGGTACACACCGGCCGCGCCGCTCGAAGGGCCCGTGCCCACGAGTGCCACCGTGGAGGAGAGCGCCTCGATGGTGTATACACCTGCTCCCGTCGGCCAGCCGCTGCCCATGGCGTTGTACCACGGGCTGCCGGCAGTGACCGTGCGCAGGCAGTAGTCCACCGTGGTGGTCGACGCCACCGATGCCGTGAACCATGCCGACATGTGATCCACGATCGACACGGAGCTGAACAGGGGGATCTCCGCCTGCAGGGCCGTGTGCCATCCGGCATCGAGCCACACCGGCACGCGGATGTAGAGGTAGTCCACATACGCGCCGTCGGTCACCTTGAGTTGCACAAGGATGTCGCCCTCCGACAGCAGCGGGGCGGACGAGAGCGTGGCGCCGATCGTCACCGTCATCGAATCCTTCGTGGCCATGACACCGAGCGCAATGGAGGACATGTCCAGCTTGAGCGTCGTGTCGAGGCTGGTGACGTCCACCACCGCGGCGGAGGACGTGGGGGCCAGCAGGTTCTCGATCTTCACACGGATGGTGCCGCTCTGCCCGGCCTCGCGGAAGATGGCGCCGGACGGCGTCGCAACGAGGGCGCTGCGGATGTTGATGCCGGGGATGTCGGTCAGCGTCTGGTTCTGGGTCACCGCCGCCTGCGCGTTGACGCGGCCGTAGTACTTCGGTGCGCGCGTGCCCGAGAAGGCGTCGGAGGTGACGCGGATCTGTTTGAGCACCTGATCGGGCGTCCACGTGGGATGCTGGGCGAAGATCAGCGCGGCCACACCCGCGGTGAGCGGCGATGAGAACGAGGTGCCCGTGGGCGACTCGTAGCCGCCGCCCTTCTTTGTGGTGAGCACCGAGGATCCGGGGGCGTAGACGTGCACCGTGCCGCCGAAGGTGGCCCAGCCCGAGGCCGTGCCGTTGGATTCCACCGAGCTCACGTTGAGCACATGCTGGAAGGAGCTCGGGTAATGCGCCACGAGGTCGTTGTCGATGTTGTCGTTGCCGGCCGAGGCCACCACGAGGGCGCCCTTCTGCCATGCGTGGTTGATCACATCCTGGAGGGCCTGCGAAAAGCCGCCCGTTCCGCCCCAGCTGCAGTTGATCACCTTGCAGCCCATGTCGGCGGCGTACATGATGCCTTCGTAGCCCGAGACACCCGAGGAGGCGTCGCCCGATGCCTTGATCGGCAGCACCTTGCAGCGATAGCCCGTGCCGGCGATGCCCACCGCGTTGTTCGTGCTCGCGGCCGCGCATCCCGCCGTGTTCGTGCCATGCCCCAGCGCCCCGTCCATGGGATTGTTGTCCGGCTCCGGCGCCTGCACCGTTCCCGTGCCGATGAAGTCCCATCCGTGATAGTCGTCCACCTTGCCGTTGCCGTCGTCGTCGATGCCGTTGGTGGAGAGCTCGCCGCTCGTGCCCCACTCGCCGGGGTTGATGGCGATGTTGTCCTTCAGATCCGGATGCGTCCAGTCCGTGCCCGTGTCGATGTCACCGATCCACACGGTGGCGCTGCCGGTGGTCACATCCCATGCCTGCGCCATCTTCATCATCGTCAGCGCCCACTGCTGCGCGAGCATCGGATCGTTCGGTGTGTGGGACAGCGGGAATATGAACACGGGTTCCGCATACTCCACCGCGGGATCCGCGGCGAGCTCGCGGGCGAGGGCCGTGGGATCCTCATCGGCCGTGTACACCACAGTCACGATGCGCGTCACACCCGAGGCATCCTGCATGGTGCTGTGCCCGCCCGCCGGCACGGGCTTCAGCGGCCGCAGACTGCGGACACCGATGCGTTTCAGAATGGGATCCACGCCAGCCACGCCCAGCAGGGTGCCCGTGGTGGTGAACCCCGTGAGCGGCTTCAGCTTGATGATCACCATGTGGTCGGCGATCTGCACGGCGCCGCTTCCGGACGACGACTTCCGGCGGCCCTTGTCACGATCGTCCGCATGGGCGGGGGTGATGCATGCCGTCAGCAGGGACAGCACGATGAGCAGGAGGGTGGATTTCGAAAGGAGGCGCATGGGAGTCCCGCTGGCATGATGAAACATGGATCGATGCAAGGTAGTGAATTTTGAAAAGGTTCGTGGAGCATGCGCCCGCATCGGTCGGCACAGCGCTCCGCACCATTGTTCAGGAACGTGCCGTGGCCCGCTCCATGAATTCGGTCATGCGCGCCACGAAGTCCGCCGTGGCGTCGAGGTTGCCGTCGATCAGAAGCGCGCCGTCATACAACTGCGTGATGCTCGAAGCCACCAGCGCGTCATCGCTGTGATCGGCGTTGATGCGCGCAAGGTTGCGGATCAACGGATGACCCATGTTCACCTCCAGGATCTTCTTCGCGCCCTTGTAGTTCGCATCCATCATCTTCATCATGCGTTCCATCTGCACGCTTCCCCCCTCACGGCCCAGCACCAGCGTGACCGCCGATGTGACGAGACGCTTCGATTCCACCACATCCTCCACGCGGTCACCCAGCACCTCCCTGATCACCGCGATCAGCTTCTCCGCCTCACCGCCCTCCACCTTTTCGCCCTCCGTCTCCGCGCTGCGGACATCGATGTCGCTCTGCTCGATGGAGACGAGCTTCTTCCCGTCGTATTCATGCATGGAGGCGAGGGTGAACGGATCCACCGGGTCGGTCATGAGGATGACCTCGATGTGGTTCGAGGTGAAATACTCGAGCTTGGGATTGCGAAGCAGCACGTCGCGATGCTCACCCACGAGGTAGTAGATGTCGTTCTGGTCGGGTTTCATGCGTGACACGTAGCCGTTGAAGGATGTCGTCGCACCTCCGTCCGTGGTGGTCGTCTCGAAGCGCACGAGCTCGGTGATGCGTTCCCGATTGGCGAAGTCGGAGTTCAACCCGATCCGGAACATCGACCCGAAGTGTTTCCAGAAGGTGTCATACTTCTCCGTGTCGCTCTTCGCCCACTCCTCGAACAGGGTGAGGATGCGGCCGGTGAGCACCTCGCGGATCTTGGCCGTGACAGGGCTGGACTGCGTCACCTCGCGCGACACGTTGAGCGGAAGATCCTCCGTGTCCACCACGCCCTTGAGGAAGCGCAGGTAATCGGGGAGGATGTCCCTGCAATCGTCCTGGATGAAGACCTTGTTGGTGTAGAGATGCAGGCCCTTCTCCTCACGGAAATCCCAGAGGCGCAGTGGTGCCGTTGCGGGGACGAAGACGAGGGCCTTGAAATTGACACGCCCCTCGATGGCCACATGGAGGTGCCCCAGGGGCGGCTCGAAGTCGTTGGAGATGAACTTGTAGAATTCGGTGAGCTCCTCCTCCTTGAGGTCGTCCTTGGATCGGTGCCACAGGGCGCTGACGGAGTTGACCTGCTCGTCGCCGACGAAGATGGGGAAGTCCACGAAGTTGGAGTACTTCTTGATGATGGAGGTGAGGCGCCATGTGGTGGCGAACTCCGCCGCGTCCTCCTTGAGGGTGAAGGAGATGCGGGTGCCGCGGGTTTCGCGCGTGCCATCCTCGATGCGGAAGGTGCCCTCACCGGCCGACCGCCAGAGCCAGGCCTGCGCACCGGGGGCGGCGTGCCGCGTCTCGATGGTGACCTCGTCGGTGACCATGAACACGGAGTAGAAGCCCACACCGAACTGGCCGATGAGGTTGCCATCGATGGCGGCATTGTCCTTCTTCATGCGCTCGAGGAACTCCAGCGTGCCGGAGCTGGCCACGGTGCCGATGCGCTCGATGAGGTCGTCGCGCGTCATGCCGATGCCGGTGTCCTCGATGCTGAAGGTGCGTTCCTTCTCGTCGATGGTGATGCGGATGGCGGGGCTTACATCGGCGTCCACGGCGTCGGCCTGTGTGAGCTGCATGAAGCGCACCTTGTTGAGCGCATCGGAGGCGTTGGAGATGAGCTCGCGGAGGAAGATCTCCGGATGGGTGTAGAGGGAATGGATGATGAGATGCAGAAGCTGCCTCATCTCCGCGCGGTATTCAAATTCCTGCGTTGATGTGTCGTTGTGTGAGTCTGACATGGATGAATCTCCTCTGGTCCACGAAATAATTTCACTGCAAAATTACGGCCCCCCATCCCGCTTCGTCAACATCCCGGCACGGAGAAACGATGATCATCCGGAAAATGACAGGGGGCGACGCATGCGCCGCCCCCGGGTGAATTCCTGCAAGAGTGAGGTCACAGGACCTGATCGAGTTTTTCCGTGATCTTGCCCTTGGCCACGGCGCCGACGATGCGATCCACCACCTCGCCCTTGTTGAACAGCAGCAGGGTGGGGATGCTGCGCACGCCGTATTTCAGTGCGGAATCCTGGTTGTTGTCCACATCCAGTTTGCCGATCACGGCGCGTCCCTCATACTCGCCGGCCACCTCCTCCACAAAGGGGGCG
>CAYUYM010000114.1:0-11765 GCA_964449305.1 uncultured Chromatiales bacterium
CGACACCGCCGCGGCGTTCGTCCAACTGCGCATGGCTTTCCCCACCGGCAGCCGCGCATCCCTGTCCCTCGCCACCGCGATGCTTGCGAACCAGGTGCTCGGTGGCTCCTCCGAATCCCTGCTGAGCCGCGCCCTGTGGAAGGATCACGTGGTGGCTCCGAATTTCTACTCCTCACTGAGCGTGTTCCAGGACAATGGCTACAGCGTCATCGCGGGTTCGGTCCCCATCACCCTGCTGGACTCGACCCTGACCCTCATCCACTCCAGTCTGCTCAGGATTCAGGATGGGAACATCGACAACGAGATGCTTGAAACCGCGCGGCGGCAGCTTCTCGGCAACAACATCAACGAGTTCTCCTCCACATCGCGCATGCTCGGCAAGCTCCGCGACATCGTGGCCTACGGCCTGCCGCTGGAGCATTTCCAGACGCTTTATACCGATGTCCTTGCCACATCCAAATCCGCGGTGTCGTCCTGGGCCGCGAAATACCTCGATCCCTTGAAGGCGACGATCTCGGCCTACGGAAATGCGGAGACGATCACCCCCATCCTTCACCGGCATTTCGGTCAGACACTCGACATTACCGTGAAATGACACGTGCCACCCACTGCCGGACACGTACGGTGGGATGAACGCGGGCCCTCCCGCACTGGTGTGATTTGCACGACCCGACAAGCGACCGCTCCCGCGGTCGTTTGCTTTTCGGGGCGGGGAGACAGTTTCGGAGCCAGGGTGGGTGGAAGGCCCTGATCGGGAACCCGGCACCCCATGGGACGGCGCACCACGGCTTGTTCACGGAAGCACGTGCAGCCGGGCCTCACGCACGTCCGATGCAATGGCGGAGAATGGAATCACGCCCGGTGCGCCAGCAGGGAGGACCGCTCGTATGTGGGGCGATGAAGCGTGGTCGCCTGCATCGGCGATCACGTGCAGACTGTCGGGCAAAAAAAACGGCCGCGTGTGCGGCCGTTGTGATGAGAATGGGATCGTGTTACTTCGTGAGCGTCATGCGTATCGTTCTGCGGGCGTCGCCGGAACGCAGCACGGCGATGTAGGTGCCGCTCGGTTGGTTGGTGGCCTGGAATTCCACAGTGTGATAGCCACCCGGAAGTGTGCCATCGACGAGGGTTTCCACATGGCGGCCGAAGGCATCGAAGATTTCGATGGTGGCGTGGCCGGCGGTGGGGAGTTCGAAGGCGATGGTGGTTGACGGGTTGAACGGGTTGGGATAGTTCTGAAGCAGCGTGAGAGCGGCGGGATGCGGCACATTCTCCGCGCCGGTGATCGAGAAGCTGTGGATGCGTTCCGACACGTTGGTGCCATCGCTGGCGATCACCTTGATCTTGTTGAGCCCCATGCCGGCGGCAAGCCAGGCCCGCGGAATGAGGAACTCGGTGGAGGTCTTTTCATACTGGATCAGCTTCCAGGTGGCACCGCCATCGCTGGAGAAGTACACCGTGTAGAAGAACTCCGTCTCGCCATCGGCATCCGAGGCCGACCACTGCGCCGTCACACCATCGGCGGGGTTGACCACGCCACCCTCGGCCGGGGAGATGATGGATACGACTGGTGCGCCGCTGGTGGGTGTGCGTTCGAGAAGCACATTTCCATCCTTTTCCACGACGAGCTTCTTCGCGTTGTCGGGCCAGGGCACGACGAATGCGAAATACTCGGTGTCCATGATGGGGGTGCTTTCCTCGCCGTCTTCATCAAAGCCCTGTGATTTGAAGGTGGGCTTGTAGAGGTACTTCGCGATTTCCACATTCGAGGCATCGAGGACGCGGAAGGTGTGCGTGGCGAACTGATCCGGACACATGATGGATGGCGTCGCATCGTTGAGACGGACCCACGGGCCGAAGGAGAAGTTGCCGGATGCGCGATCCACGCTGCCTTCCACGAGCATGGCTTTCGGGACCACGGCCTTGGCGAACTGCCCACGCTTCCCACCCGTGAAGCTGGAGAAGCTCTGCAGCAGTTGGTTGTAGTCGTCGTCGCAGATCCAGTTCATGAAGGTGTTGCCAAGCTTGCTGCCGCCCATGAAGCAGTGCACCTTCTGCACCTGGGAGGCCTTGTTGTGCTGCCCGTAGTTCATGAGCCTGCGGAGGTCGGCATCGATGCCATCGCTCACCTCCTTGCCGAGGCTGTAGAAGGCGATGTATTCCTCCTGGTTGAGCGTATCGAGGTCGCCCCTGCGGAGGCCGTAGGTGTGACCCAGGAGATGGACGAGGTACTTGTGATGCTCGATGGACGAGATCGACAGGTCGAGGATGCCCGACCAGTTGAGCATGGCCGTGGAGCGGTGATCGAAGTTGATGTAGCTGAGGCGGGAACGGAACCAGTTCGGGGCCACGGCGAACACATACCTGTCGAAGGCCGGATTGGCAGTACGCATGAGCTTGTAGGACTTCATCAGGAACCACTCCCAGGTCTCCTTCAGGAGGGAATCCGGGTTGATGAAGGTGCTCTGGAGCACGTCCTGGTTGTAGCTCATGTTCATCTGACCCGGCAGCATGGGCCATGCCTTCTCCATGAAGACACGTGCGCTGTCGGACCAGGTGCGGACGCGGTCGATGCGGTTGAGCGGGAAATTGTCCACCGGCTGGATGAACACCTTCGCCGTCGGGGTGCCTTCAGGACCATAGGCCGGGATGCGGGCCTTGAGCGTGGTCTCCCAGGTGTTGTTGGATTCACTCGCCTCCTGCACCAGACCCTTCGGGTGGGTGGGATCGGGCGGATCCACGATGGCCTTCACCTTGAGATCGCCCTTGATGATGGTCGGATCGTTGACGAACACCACGAGAGTGGGGGCGTCGAGCTTCGGCATGGTGTAGCGCGTCAGGGGTGTCTCAAAGTTCCAGTTGAGTCCAAGGTATGCCTTGTTCTCCACATAGAAGGTGTCATACACGGCATTGTTCACCTGAACCTGCAGCCCGAAGGGCGTGGTGATGGGCTCGGTGTTCTGGATCGTCAGTTTGACGGCAAAGTACTTGCCTGCAACGATGTCGGTGGCGCTGCCCTGGACCTGCATCACGCGCATGTCCACGATCTCGAGATCCGGGCCGGACTGTTCGCTGATGCTGACGATGAATGCCTCGGAGATGCACTGCATGGCGGTGAAGAACACCTGCGCTGTGCCATTCAGGCTGTATTGCGACGGCATCTTGAACTTGAACGTGAAACCGCCGGTTGCATCGGTGACGAGGATGCCCTTGTAAATGGAGTCACCAGCGACAATGACCGCATATGCCACTTCGACGCCTGCCGTGTCCGTCCCCGTCAGCGAATTGTACACGTGCCCGGTGAAGGTGACTTCGTCATCGTCATTTGCAACGATGATGTCCTTGTCCCCGACAACGTCCAGCCAGTATGAGGCTCCCGGGAGTTTGGTGCGCAGGTAGGGTTTGTACTTGATGTTGCCGCGCACGTCCGCAGGATCGGGGCCGGAGCATTTGCCCCACCAGTTGCGTGTTGCGTCGATGGAATCAGCGCCATTGTTCGACATTGTTGCAGCACCGCCGGGATCGCGTTGGAAATCGTTGAAGTGAACCCTCACGTTTCCAACATTCGCAGGATCGAAGCCGTCGGCGAGCGGGGAGATGAAGAGCAGGGTTGTGGGATCGAAGGCATTGTACTGCACGGTGGAACCGTTGGTGAAGCGCAGGTTGGCGTAGGTCTTGAACGTCGAATTCTCCACGCGCGACGGGACATCCTTCGGCGACAGCGACAGCTGCGCGCTTTCGCTGAACTCGGTGCTGTCCACATCGTTCGCATAGACGTTGGATCCCATGCCCACGATACACTTCCGCATGATGCTCACACCATTGAGCTCGGTTTCACCAAGAAAAGTACAGCCATAGGCTTCGAGGTTCTTGGCGGTCTGACCGATGTAGGCGATATCGTCCGAGGCGTATCGGTCCACGAAGCAGTTGCGCATGATGACGGGATCGGGACCACGGAGGTAGAGATCGGCACCGATGATGCGGAAATTCGTGAACGGGCCGGCTGTGCCGGAGCAGTCAACGAGGATGTGGCGGAGCATGCCGCCGTTCGCTTCCAAGATTCCATGGGGAACAACACTGGGATCATCACTTGCATACACGATGAGTCGGGGTTCCTCCGAGCCGAGGCCAAGGGTGTCCCCAACGTCGGCACCCGTGGTGAACACCATGCGGCCGCCTGGATAGATCCACGTGCTGTCCACGAAGAAGGATTTCTTGTTCATCGTATCCGGACGGAAAAGCATGCCCGCGATCTCACCGGCTCGTACATAGCCGTTCATGCAGGTGCCCTGAATGGCGGAACCGGAGGCGAGATACGCCTTCCACTCGAACAGGTAGGTGGAACCCACTGTCATGTTACGTGCCGTCAGGATCACCCCGTTGGGGTTCGTGAGGTTGTCGATCGTCCCGATCACCTTGCCTTTCACCATGAATTCCACCTTGGTGAAGGAAGGATTGAAGGGACCGGTGTACAAATCAGCCGTCGTCTGTCCAACGTAGATCACCTGTCCATAGTACATCTGGGCCTGTGTCGCTGTCGGAAATGCAAGTCCGAGCAGGAACAAGGCGAGACCCAACGTTACAGCTCTTTTCATGTGTTCCTCAAAATGTATGGGTGTAAAACGAGGTTTCGTGGGTGGTGTCGAGGGAAATACCGTTGAGGGATGCGAAAGTTGGAATCGTGAAAAACACTATATTCCGTGCAGTATCGTTCAATAAACTAACCAGAAGCGACGCGAAAAACAAGGCGAGAACAGGAGCTTTCACGCATGATCGGAGCGATTCGACACCATCTTTCCACCACGCATTCCACAAACGCCGTCGCACGCGATCTTGTCACCCGCGGTGCCCACCATGGTACGCTGGTCACCGCGGAGGTGCAGTCTGCCGGCCGGGGACGCTTTGACCGGGTGTGGCACTCGGAACCGGGGGCGAACATCCTTGTCTCCTTCATCCTTCATCCCCGTCGGGCGATGGACGATTGGGGCGGTCTGCCGCTTCTCGCCGGCATCGCCGTGCAGGAGGCCATCGCCGAGGTCTCCTCCGTTCCAACCTGGCTGAAATGGCCCAATGACGTCTTCGTCGCCGATCGCAAACTCTGCGGCATCCTCGTGGAATCCGGGGTGATGGGTGAGGACCGCTGGGTGATCGCCGGCATCGGCATCAATGTCAATCAACGCGGGTTCCCCGTCGGCTGCCATCACGAACCGACATCCCTGGCCCGTGAGGCCGGCGTGGACGTGTCCCGCCCCCTGCTTCTCGATGCGTTGTGCAGGCACTTGGATGCGTGGCTGGAGCGTTGGGAGCGGGCGGGGAATCCCGCCATCATCGACCGGTGGAAGAAGTCCAACAAGCTGTTCGGGCGGATGGTCGTCGCCGGGGATGGCGACGAGGTCCTGCCCGTGCGCATCATCGATCTTGCCGCCGATGGCAGCCTGATCGTGGAGGATGCCGATGGGACGCGGCGGGCCTTCTATGCCGGTGACATCTCCCTCCACCTGTCCCCTGGAGACCATCCATGACCCCCACCGACCGCATCTATCTCGACAATGCCGCCACCACGGCAGTTGATCCCGCCGTGCTCGATGCCATGCTGCCATTCTTCACACGCCTCCACGGCAACGCGTCATCCATCCATCACGAGGGGCGCATGGCACGTGCCGCGGTGGAGACGGCGCGCACGCATGTCGCAGCCCTCTTCGGTGCGCAGCCGTCGCAGATCGTGTTCACATCAGGAGGCACGGAGTCGATCAACACCGTGTTTCACACACTCACCACCGAACCGCATGCACTGCCGGTCATCACATCCACTGCCGAACATCATGCAACGCATGCCGCAACACACGCCGCGCAGGCCCGCGGCCGCCGCGTCACCATGCTCGGTGTGGACGCGACGGGCGCCATCTCCCTCCGTGAGCTGAACGAGGCCCTGGCAGCGGGACCCGCACTCGTCGCACTGCTGCATGGGAACAACGAGACCGGCGTCCTGCATCCGATCGGGGACTTCGCCTCGGCATGCGCCTCTGTCGGAGCGCGCCTCCTTGCCGACACCACGCAGACCCTGGGAAAGACGGATCTCGATGTGTCCCGCATGGGCTGCGACTACGCCACCGCCTCCGCGCACAAGCTGCACGGCCCGAAGGGCATCGGCGCACTCTGCATCCGCACCGGTGCACCAATCCAGCCCTTCATGCTCGGCGGCTCGCAGGAGCGGAACCGTCGCGGCGGCACGGAGGCCGTGCCCCTCATCGTGGGCTTCGGCGAGGCTGCCCGGCTTGCCCGGCAGAACCTCGATGCGACGCAGGTGCGCTGGTCGGCGTTCAAGACGCAGATGATCGGGGCCATTCGCAAGGCCTTTCCGGAGGTGGTGGTCAATGCCGATGGTGCGCCGACACTCCAGAACATGGTCAGCGTGTCATTCCCGCAGGATCGGTATCCCCTGGATGGCAGCATGATCACCGTCAACATGGACCTCGAGGGCGTGGCCGTGTCCGGTGGCTCCGCCTGTGCTTCGGGAAGCGCCAAGCCGTCGCACGTGATGCTGGCCTGTGGGCATGATCCCGAGACAGCAGGCGCCACAGTCCGTCTGTCCTTCGGGCGGTTTACGAGTGAATCCGATGTCGTCATCGGAACGGAAACGCTTGTCCGCGTCGTCCGCAGGATGCTCGGCGGATCCTGATACTGTGGCGAAAAAGGAAGGAGAAGGTGGGAAGGATTTCAACCAGCGTGGAGACCTTCCTCGAGCAAACTCATCAACCCTTGAACTCCGTTGATAGAAGCAGCCCGTGGCGCAGGCCCCGCTCGCTGACCAGGATCTCCCCGATGCGGAAATGCAGCATCAGTTCCTCGAGGATGATGGCACCGGTGGCGATGATGTCGGCACGGCCGGGGGCGATGCCATGACGTGAGACAAGCACCTCCGCCGGTGTGCGGAGAAGGAATCCGGTCAGGTCCGAGATGCGGGGCAGCGGAAGACGGTGTCCCGCGAGAACGGAGGAGTCGATGCCGGGAAGTCCAAGATCCAGTGCCGCCAGCGTGAGCGCAGTGCCGGCAACGGCCATCACGGTGGTCGCTGCCGGATCGAGCGGAAGCGTGAAGGTGAGGTCGGAGCGCACGATGTGCCTCAGGGCTGCGACGTCGTCCGGGTTTGGCGGCTGTGTCAATCCAAGCCGTTCCGAGAGGCGCACACTGCCGATGTCCCGGCTCACGATGGCGAGAAGCCCGTCCATCGTTTCCACCATGATCTCCGTCGACCCTCCGCCGACATCAATCACCGCGCGACGGGTGCCGCCATGGGGCAGACCGGAGACGACACCCGCATGGGTGAGTCGGGCCTCCTCAACCCCGCTGATGGGCCGGATGATCACCCCCGTCCTGCGCTGCATCGCCTTGAGAAACGCGCTGCGGTTCTCTGCATCACGCACTGCGGATGTGGCGACGGCGGTGATGTGCGTCGCCCCGTGATCCCCGGCAATGGCGGCATACTCTGTGAGAACAGCGGCACAGCGATCCGCTGCCTCCGGGGGGATGAGGCGGAAGCCGTCCACGCCGCCTCCCAGCCGGACGATGCGCTGGACATCGTGCAGCACCGTCATGCGTCCATCATCACCCACATCGGCGATCACCATGAGAATGGTGTTCGTCCCGATGTCGATCGCCGCGCGACGCGTGGCGGTCAGTGGCGGAGGATGCAGGCGGCCCATTCATCCTCCAGCATCACGTCCTCCAATGCAAAGCCGAGCCGCTCGGCAGCCTCGCGCACATCGTCCACATCCGTGCCGTGAAACCCGGAGAGGATGGCACAGCCACCGGACGGCACCACCCGGGCATAGACATCGAGGAGCTGGATGTTGTCGTTTTTCGTGATGTTGGAAAGAACCATGTCGAAGGATTCGTGCACGTCCTGCGCCGGATCGTTTGTGACGCGGACACGACCGGCCACATCGTTGCGCTCGATGTTCTCCTCCGTGTTGGGGATGGACCATTCATCAATGTCGATCCCAAGCGCGGAGGCGGCTCCGAGCTTCACGGCGGCAATGGCCAGGACGCCCGTCCCTGTTCCCACATCGAAGACCCTGTCACCGGGGCGGACGGCCTTCTCCAACAGCCGAAGCATGAGGCGTGTTGTGGCATGGTAGCCCGTGCCGAAGGACATCTTGGGATCGATGATGAGGACGAGATCGTGCGGCCCTGCCTCCACCGAGTGCCACGACGGGGTGATGACGATGCGATCGGTGACGCGCAATGGAGTGATTGTGGCCTCCCACTCCTCGTTCCAGTTCTGCTGCGGGATCTCTGATATCGTGTAGGGGAGTGTTGGATATTCCAGCGAAAGAAATTGCGTCACCTCCTGCTCCGTTGAACCGGACCAATCCTCCAGAAGGAAGTAGCATTCCCAGCCATCGTCACGGTCCAGCATGCCGGCGGGATTGTAGGCGTAGAGCTGAGCCTGGATTTCCTCGAGATGTTCGAGTGTCTGAAATGAGAGCGTGATGTAGATGTCGTTGGCGTTCATGAGGGATCACACTGCCGGGGTGGAGAGTCCGTGGATGATGTGGAGAAGAAGCCGCCCCACCTGTTCGAGGGTTTCAGGAGAGCAGTTGGCTGGGACGTCGTCGGGTGTGTGCCAGTACTTCCGTCGCTCATCGGTGGTGTTGTGTCCCACGAGCTGGGCGTCGATGATGTCGATCATCTTGATGCCGCCCGTGGTGTTGAGTGGAACGTGGTCGTCATAGATGCCCGGCCCGGTGGTCGACCGAAAACGCGACAGGCCGAGGCGGGACGCTTCGCGCCACACGAGTTGGACGATGTCCGGCGCGTATTGCCGGGAGTATTCCTCCATGGCGAACTGCGCATCGCGGTCACCCACCAGGTCAAGAAGAATGCCGAACAGTGGAGCCGAAGCTGTCTGTCTTGTTGCCGCATGGTGCTTTGCTCCGAGGCAGAACATCGATTCGTCTCCGTCCCGTCCGTAATCCTCTCCATCGAGCAGGAGGATGTCCACACCGATCGCTGGTCGGGTGGTGGTCAGCAGCTCAGCGAGATGCAGCAGGACAGCCACTCCCGAGGCGCCATCGTTCGCGCCCGGGACAGGCTTTGTTCTGTCGGATTCTTTGGCGGCATGGTCGGCCATGGGGCGCGAATCCCAGTGTGCTGCAAGGAGGATGCGCTTCGGATTCGTGGGATTGATGCGCCCCAGCACGTTCGTGAGGTGAAGCGTGATGCCATCGTAGCCCTGCATGCTGAAGGGCAGGGCCTCCACAGTGTCGCAGCTCTCACGGAGACTGCCCACCAGCCAGGAGAGGCAGGTTGCATGGGCGGATGTCTCCGGGACACGCGGGCCAAAGGCCGTCTGCGCCTCGAGCAGGGAGAAGGCGCGTCCACCGTCAAATACGGGCACCCCATCCGTCGGGGTGTAGGACCATGCGGCAGGCAACGGCGTCGCCTCACGTTTCGCGCATGCAAGGATGAGCAGCGCTGTGAAAAAAGGCAGGAGAACCGGGATGGTTCTCCTGCCACTGAGCATTCCAGACATCACGTCACTTGACCAGGGTCATGGTGCGGACAAGGCGTTGCGTGCCGGCGACAAGCTCATACGTGTAGAGCCCGGAGCTGAGGCCGGCAGCATCGAAGGTTGCCTGATATGTTCCCGGATCCTGCGTGGCCGACACAACCGTTGCGACAGCCTGGCCAAAGGTGTTGTATACGGTGAGGCGCACACTGGAGCGCTCCGGGATGGACCAGCGCAGAGTGGTGGACGGGTTGAACGGGTTCGGATAGTTCTGTTCGAGACTGAATCCGGCGGCGGCTGCGATTCTGTCGACTGCAACCAGTGACTTGTCGATGTCGAGGATTTCGAAGTCATCAAGTGCCGCTTCCACGAGGGATTGTGGGTCCTCATCCGATGCGATGAACTGGAACTGGACCTGGCTGGTCAGCGTCATTCGATCCTTCAACCTGACGATGATCGGCACCCAGCCGAGAACGGACTCCTTCGTCTCCTCGATCGTGATCCATGTCGCCCCGCCGTCATTCGATGCGAGAACGCGCCAGGTGTCGGTGTTGGGCTCGGCCCCCTGGTTGTTCGTGTACCAGCGGTAGTAACGGAGGATGGGTTCACTCATGGTGGAGAGATCGTACATGCGGGTCAGGATGATGGTCTCGCCATCGTCCACATCGTTTTCGCCGAGGGCACCACCGAGGGTGGCATTGCCGGTGACCCAGCAGAGATCCTTGCCCGAGCCGGTGCCCGGTGTGTGATCCTCGTTCGGTTGCACGTAGGGCACATCCGGCGGCGAGCCGAGGGAAGTGTTCCATGTTCCGACCGGCTTCGCGCGCACCCAGGCCCCCGTCATCGCCTCGCCGGTGCGGCGCCAGCTGTCGGCCGTCTCACAGTCGTACAAAACCTTGGAATCGTACCCCACGAGGAAGACGAAGCAGGACTTGGGCGCTGTCTGCGGGAATTTGGCGTAGGAGCCGAAGTTGTCGTAGGCTTGGATGTAGTAGCGGACAACCGTCCCTGCCGGTTGCGGCGGGATCTGCACGGTGTATCGCGTGTTGGCGAGGTCGTAGCTGCCTGTCGCTTCACGCGTCGACTGCCAGTTGTCGACGGAGTAGATCACTTTCACGTCGCTCACCTGCATCAGCTTCGGGTCGATCATGCCACCGACATATGCCGATCCCTGGATGGTGTAGGGCTCCGTGACGCTTTTCTGATCCGCGATGTTGACATGATAGATCGCGATGGCTGAACCGGGGATGCCGTGGGCACGGAAGGCGGGAATGATGGCGTCCGAATGCGGTGTGCCGTTCGCAAGGTTGCCGTCATCGTCATCGGCCACAAGGATCTCGACAAAATAATCCGCAAAGGCCTCACCCAGGACGGCGCCATCGGGTGTGCCATACTTGGCAAAGTGGGCAAGACGGGCCGTGGCTTCGATACCGATGGCCTTGCGCAGATCCCACATGGCGCCGGAGAGGATCATCCCATCGTCATGAATCTCGCCGAACAGATCCTCGGGATAGCGATACGTGTTGTCGGAATTCCGGATGATGCCTTCGTTCGGCCGCCCTTTCTGGAAGCCGATGCCGATCTTCGGGTTGTCGCGCAGAAGATTGGCGTTGACATCCGCTGTCGCTTCACCGATTGTGCCATTTGACAGATCCGATCCGCGGACCTTGGTGTAGACGAACGTGTTGATGGCATGACCGAATTCGTGATACACCACATCGGCGATCTCGGCGGTGTTGCCGCAGGTGGCGGATTCCTTGTAGAAATTCAGGGTCTTGTTCCCCGGACTCCAGAAGGCGTTGCACTCGTTGTTGATGTTGACGAAGGTGGTGATCTGCTGATCGAAACGGGCGAGCTTGTCGCTCGGATCGATTGAGCGGATCCAGTTGCGAACCCGTGTGATGTGATAGAAGGCTGAACGTTCCGAGGAGACGGAGTTGGTGTTGTCCCACGTGATCGTGAGCTCGGATCCCGGAGTGGCTGTCACCACCTGGCGACCGGGCTTCACCTGGATGGTGCTGTCTGCTCGCAGGATGTAGGCGTAGGGACCGGCAAGGCGGGCGACAACCTGCGGCGAAGAACCGTCGGGGAGCGTTCCGGTGAAGCGGCCGTCGGCGTCGGTCATGATCTCCTGACCACCGATGTTCACGTAGGCATTCATGGCGGGCACAACTGTCGAGCCATACAGGTAGGATTCCATCGGGACGGTGACCATCACCCGGCCGCTGATGGTGGTTTCAGCAGGCTTGGGGTC
>CAYUYM010000115.1:0-11504 GCA_964449305.1 uncultured Chromatiales bacterium
AGTCGGCGCAATATCGTGAATTTCTCCACTCGATGTGTATGCAGGGTGACTCTCTGTCACAGCTGATCTGCCAATCATTATCCAAGAAATCATATACGCCAGATCACGATCATTCACCATCGGTGACGCTTTTCCCCAGTGTTGTGAGGCAGCAGGCTCAATTACACCTTTCACTGTTGGAGGCGGGATCAATGACGTTCAATATCTACGATGAGGCTGGCAGGTTGTACTCATCTTCAAACACGACTTTCCATACATCGGGTACATTCACTCACGCAATCGATATATCGAATCTGCCTTCCGGGCGGTATTTTATGGTCTCGATTTTCAACAATCATCATACTGCAATTGATCGTTTCATCAAGCAGTAGGTTCTCCACCATTGCAGACCTTTTGGTTGAGACATTACGCCGAGCGCTATTCACCCCACCTCTGCGTACAAGCCTGAAGCAATCCACATGATCAACTCCCCCAGCCTTCAGCCATCACCTCCGGCAATCGGCGGATCCCACAGGCCGACGAACGATGCCGGACGAGTCGCGCACCCTGACCCGGAGGTGGGGCCACGCAAGACGCGCCGATTGGACACCGTCAATGTCAAGAACAGAATTCATGAGATGGCCGAAGGCCTGCACCGCAAAGAGGAGCAGCTTGAGAAGCGCTTGAAACGGGCCAAGATGATCGTTGACGTCCCAATCACTCTGATTGCTCCAAGACTTGGAACTGCCTTCGCAAGCCGGGGATTCCGACGTCTGGGGATTTCAGCGCACCGCCATACGCTTGGGACCGGCGCATTGTGCGCGACAATGAGGGCGCCACGCTCGTCATTGTATCGTACACGCAATCCCGCGCCCATGACGCCCACGAACGCCACAGCGCCTCGACGATCACCCCGAGCGCTGAAGGCCAGGGAGGTCCAAGAGGTCGGGGGCCTGTGTCAAGGTGACCGGGGTATTGATCATCACAAACCACTCCAGGAAGCGCCAGAAACACCATGAAGCATCACCCCATCATTCCTGACCGGCAACAGTCCATTGCGGAAGCGCGCCAGGCCATGTCTCCGTGGTACTATATGGATCGCCCGCAATCATGCAGACACAAGCCCATCCCGGAGATGGCCCATCATGGCTGTGCAGATGCGGTGATCCAGGTAAAGAAATCATGCACTCGGACACACCTGCTTCCATCGTCGCAAGCGCTTCGTGAGGGGATGCCCCGTCATCCCACCCATGCAGAATGCCGTGTATATCAACCCACCAAAACCGCCGCTTTCTGCGTCAGATCATGAGAGCTAAAACCGTCATGATTTTATCTCGCTTTTCTTGGCAGGTTCCGCGTTGGCTTTCACCAGAAGACCAGAGTTACCCCTATACCCTTGTGCTTGGCAGAGGACGTGTGGGTACGCCACCGGCTGCGCAGCCATGAAGGGATATGTCTGAAGGCAGGTGCACCCGTTCAACCGCCCACGATGATTGATTACAAGCTGCATATGTCGCACCTAATCTGAACAAGGAGGAAGTATGGAATGGTATCTTGCTGTAATGAGGAACTACGCCGGTTTTGAGGGAAGAGCCAGACGGCGAGAATATTGGATGTTTTCATTATTCAATGGCTTGTTTACACTTGCCGCCATTGTATTGGACGCTGCAACAGGTGGAAGCACGATGCCACTGCTTGATTATGGACCATTCCAGATTCTCTATGGCGTGGCAACCTTCATCCCATCATTGGCAGTATTGGTACGGCGGCTTCACGATGTGGGGAAAACGGGCTGGTACCTGTTGGTGGTGCTCATCCCGATTCTTGGCGCCATTTGGTTGTTGGTGCTGGCGTGTACCGAGGGCGACGCTGGTGTGAACAAATACGGCGCCGATCCAAAGAAGGGACAACGGTCACGGTGACAGACATGCCGCTGTTGATTCCGATGATTGGAGGTATCCATTCTCCGTGCCGCCTCGCCGCGCACATCATGCAGGTGCGGCGGCATTTGGCGTGATGCGCGCAGCAGGTGGGCAGGCCAGATGAAGCGCGTCAGGCTGTCACGGCCACGCATCCCAAGGGATGTTGTCCCTGCGACCTGCGTTGCGCACACTCCGCCTTGAGCTCTTTGCATGCCGCAGCAATGAGAAATACCACCAGGTTCAGCAACTGACCCAGGATATGCAATCCCATGGCTGCGGAGATGGCTCCATACAACACCATCCATCTGAATGACCGTGGTCCCATGGACTCGGGGTCTGCGATATAAAACACGGACGGAGCGGCAACAACGACAAAGGGGTTCTTCGCTGTTTCAAGTGTGTAATTCATATTCGAGCTTGCCTGCGACGAGATAGATCATCGTGATGTAATTCCGGACGGAACGATACCCCCGTGCACGGCTTCGTGCCAATTGAATTTTACTGTTGATTCCTTCTACAACGCCGTTGTTCACCCCGGATGTGACAATCTGCAGGATGCCATGCCAGTGCCGTTGAACGGTCCGTGCCAGGTGCACCATCGGGGCAAGACGACTGCGGATCGCGCAACGGTACCAGCGCGTCAGATCCACGGCAGCATCCACCGGGGTTGGATTCCAGAACGCGCGCAGGCCTATGCTCAGGTTCCAGGCACACACAGTCTTCAGATTGCGCCGCGAAAGGCCGGCAAAACGGTTGCGTTCCGTACTCCGGAGGGTGTCGGGTTTTTCAGCCAGAGGTACCGCATCCGTTAAGCTCCTTGACGGTCTTCTGTTCCTCGAGACGCACAAGATCCACCGTATGGCTGGCCAGTTGCATATCGTGGAACAGATCGAACGTGATCGCCGCATCCGGCAGATGCGTTTCAACCCCTGCGATGAACGCGGGCGACATATCCATGTACACATCCGTGATTGCAGCGGGATCGCCCTCATGTGCCGTCAGATCGGCGGCAAAGTGCGCCACCGCGTCCTGCCCTCGACCGGGTGCCGCATACAGGACCCGGCGCGTATCGAGACCGACAAAAACACTCACATACGCATGGCCGCGCGCACCTGCCGTCTCATCGCCCGACCAGCTCCACTTCGGCATGCGATTTGTGCGCCAGCGCCTGCTCGATGTGATGACGGATGATCCGCCACAGTTTCGTGTCGAACTCGGTCACCATGCGGGATACGTCCGCGACAGGCATTGACTCGGTCATCGCCATCACCAAGGCCTCAAAGAGCAGGGTGAATCCGCTGCCGGGACTGGCCCACGGAACCGCCGCCAGATGCACCCCGCATGCATCGCACCGAACACGGGGAAACCGTGCATGCAGGTAACATTCATGCTGGAAGAAGTTGAGATGGCGCCACTGCTTGTCGACGGTATCATGCACAGGACAGTCCAGTGCTGCGCAGGAGGGGCAGGTTAAATGGGCGCCGCGCGTGAAGTCCACCCGGATGTCCAGCTTCCCCATAGTGGAACTGAAATCGATTGTCATGCATGTCCATGGACGTAGGAGGCCGAGAGCCATGGTGAACAGGTCAATGGTGGTGGGGTTCATCGCAGTGAGACTCCAGTGAGCTGAAAAGCGACTCATGGAATCTACACAGAGCCACTTATAAACCCACGGCTACCCACACGATTTTGCGAAGAGCCACCAATGAAGACAAAATGACAGTTGTGGTTGGTGAGGCAACAGTTGGGGAGTGCATTTGACCCTGGGTGGGGAATCCATTTAGTCCAGTCTGGGGAATGCTTTTGACCCCGGCGTGGGGAATGCTTGTGACCCGGACCTGGGGAATCCTTATGACCCTGGGTGAGGAATACTTTTGGCCCTCTGTGGGGAATCCTTGTGGCCCTCGACATGTATATCAACCCACCAAAACCGCCGCTTTCTGAGTCAGATCATGAGAGCTAAAACCGTCATGATTTTGTCTCGTTTTTATTGGCAGGTTCCACTGCTGCGTGTTGATGACACCAAAATCCTGCGTAGATTGCCATGCATCTCCGCATCAGGCGTTCCATCGCGCACATCATTCGCATCTCATCCCCATCAAGGACGCACCGCATCATGGACATCCCACGCATCTTCACCATCACCGAAGCGCATCACCGCATTCACAACCCCTTCACTCCCGACAAGCTCGCGACGCTCGGAGAGGCGCTGCGTCTGGAACCCGGAGCCAGCGTGCTCGACCTCGGCAGCGGGTCGGGGGAGATGCTGTGCACCTGGGCGCGCGATCACGGCATCACCGGCACCGGCGTCGACATGAGCCTGCTGTTCACCGAACAGGCGAGGCTCCGCGCCGGGGAGCTCGGTGTGGCGGACAAGGTCCGCTTCATCCATGGCGATGCGGCCGGCCACGTCTCCGACGAGAAGGTCGATGTGGCCGCCTGTGTCGGCGCCTCGTGGATCGGCGGGGGCGTGCCCGGCACCATCGGGCTCCTGATGCAGAGCATGCGTCCCGGAGGCATCATCCTCATCGGCGAGCCCTACTGGCGGCGCATGCCGCCGTCGGAGGAGGTGGTGACGCAATGCGACGCACACGCCATCTCCGATTTCCTTGCGCTTCCCGACCTGCTCGCATCGTTTGGCCGGCTCGGCTGCGATGTGGTGGAGATGGTGCTCGCGGACCAGGATGGCTGGGACCGCTATGAGGCTGCCAAGTGGTTGACCATGCGCCGGTGGCTCGAGGCCAATCCCGACGATGACATGGTGAACGACGTCCGTGCCCAACTGACGGCGGAGCCGGAGCGCTACTCCGCGAACACGCGGGAGTACATGGGCTGGGGAGTGTTCGCCCTCATGCCGCGCTGACGCACCGGCCTCTTGCCGCACGCAGCTGCCTTCAGACGACTGCCCGCCACACCTGCCGGCCCTGTCGCCATTGGATGGCGCACCACAACAATCCCCTCCGCTGTCCTTTCGTGTGCGTCGCGTCCTCCATTCGTGCCATTCGTGTCTTCAGGATTTCGTAATTTCCCTGCATGACGGCGGGTCTGCGGGTCCGCACGTCCTGACACCGGAGGAATCCCATGGAACACCCTGAACCACCTGCCTGGCGCAACGACGCCCACGCGAAAGTCACCGGCAAAACCAAGTACACCGACGACCTGAAATTTCACGGCCTGCTGCACGCCGTGCCCGTGTATTCCGACCATGTGCACGCGCGCATCATCCGGATCGACACCGCCGTGGCTGCAGCTGCGCCGGGTGTGGTGCGCGTCCTCACGGCGGCCGACATCCCGGGGCACAACCGGCACGGGCAGATCACGCAGGATCTGCGCATCCTGGCTGATGATCGCATCCGCTACAATGGCGATGTCATCGCTCTCGTCGTCGCGGAGTCGCGCCAGGCCGCCATCGCGGCAGCGGCGCTCGTGAGGCTGGAGGCCGAGCCTCTCCCCGCCGTGCTGGATCCGGAGACGGCCCTGTTGCCGGACGCTCCGCTCGTGCACGAAAACCACGGCACGAACGTCATCAACACGCACCGCGTGCGGCGCGGCGATGTGGAACGCGGATTCGCGGAGGCGGACGTCGTCATCGAGCGGGAGTTCTCCACGCAGTTCATCGAACATGCCTACATGGAGCCCGAGGCGGCGCTCTGCATCCCGCGGGCCGACGGGGTGATGGAGATCCTCGGAAGCATGCAGCATCCGACCTCCACGCGCCGCTTCGTTGCCGGCCTGCTCGGCGTGCGTCTCGCCGATGTGGAGATCACCGGCACCCCCATGGGCGGCGGCTTCGGCGGCAAGGACGACACGGCCGCCATCGTCTGCGCCCGCACCGCGCTGGCGGCGATGCTGCTCGGCCGGCCGGTGAAGTGCATGTACCGCCGCGACTGGTCCATCCGCGAGAGCTACAAACGGCATCCCTATCGCGTCCGGTATCGCATGGGGCTGAAACGCGACGGCCGCATCCATGCCGTCCGGGTGCGCATCGTGGCCGACGGCGGGGCCTACTGCTCCGTCACGCCCTGGGTCACCTGGCGCTCCACTGTGCAGTGCTGCGGTCCCTACACGGTGGACCATGTGCATTGCGACACCATCGGGGTCTACACGAACAATGTGTTCACCGGCGCCATGCGCGGCTTCGGATCGCCGCAGATGAACTTCGTCATCGAGCAGATGGTGGAGATCGCCGCGGAGGAGCTCGGTATGTCGGCCATCGCCCTGCGCGAACGCAACATGGTGCGGCAGGGCTCCGTCACCATCACGGGACAGACACTCGGCCCGCACACGGTGGCCATGCAGCAGGTGCTCGACGAGGTGCTCCGCGCCACACACTACGAGGAGCGGCTCCAGCGCTGCACGCACGGGGCCGGTGACGACGAGGAGCTCCATGGCATCGGCCTGGCGATGAGCTACCGCGGTGTGAGCCTCGGGGCGGAGGGGACGGACTTCTGTGCCGCCATGATCAACGCCCAGGCCGACGGCTCCATCCTGCTGGAGACGGGCCTGCACGAAAACGGGCAGGGGCTGGAATCCGCCGCGATGCTCATCCTTGCCGACGAGCTGGGCGTCCCCGTCCACCGCATCCGCTACCGGCGGGCGTCGAGCTCCGTGATGCCCGACAGTGGCACCACGGTCGCCTCGCGCGGCACCATCATGGCGGGCGGTGCCACGGCCATGGCGGCGCGCGAGCTGAAGCGGAAGATGGCGGCGACCGCGGGAGCCATGCTCGCGTGCGCCCCGGACGACATCCGTTTCGCCGATGGGATGCTTGCATCGGCGGCGGGCAGCCTGGAGTGGACCGCGGTGATACGCGAGATGTTCCGGACGCAGTGCTTCCCCCATGCCTTCGGTGTGTTCCAGGCGCCGCGTGTTTCCTGGGACGAGGAGACGGGGCAGGGCGATGCGTATTTCACGTGGGTCTACGGCTGCCAGGCGGTGGAGCTCACGGTGAACCGCCACACGGGCAGGATCACGCTGCTGAACATGGTGGCGGCCCACGATGTGGGGCGTGCCGTGAACCCTGCCATGGTCCGCGGTCAGATCTTCGGCGGCATGGCCATGAGCACGGGCTACGCGCTCCATGAGGAGGTCCGCTTCGATGCCGGCCGGATCGTCAACCTCAACCTCAATTCGTATCGCATCCCGCGATCCACCGACATGCCGGAGATGACAGCCATCATCGTCGCGAACCCCGATCCCGTCTCACCGACAGGCGCCAAGTCGATCGGCGAGCCGGCGAACGAGATCATGGCGCCCGCCATTGCGAATGCCGTGTATCATGCCACCGGCATCCGCCACCTCACGCTTCCCATCACAGTGGATCCCGCTGCCATCGGCGGGGGGAGGCGGCCATGACGCTCACGGTCAACGGCGTCGTCCACGACCTTGAGGGCGCCGTCCTCGACAGGCGGATGATCGACTTCCTCCGCGAGGACCTCGATCTGACGGGCGTGAAGAATGCCTGCGACATCGGCGCCTGCGGTGCGTGCACCATCATCATCAACGGCAGGGCGGCCCGCATCTGTCCGAAGCATGTGCGCGACTACGATGGTGCCGACATCCTCACCATCGAGGGCCTCGCCGCACCCGATGGCACGCTGCATCCCATCCAGCAGGCCTTCATCGATGCCGGCGCCATCCAGTGCGGCTACTGCACGCCGGGCATGGTGCTGGCCGGGCACGCCCTTCTGCTCCGAAACCCCTCACCCACACGCGCCGAGATCCGCAAGGCCATCCAGGCCAACCTCTGCCGCTGCACCGGCTACCAGCAGATCATCGATGCCATCGAACGGGCGGCGGAGTGGTATCAGAGGACAGTTGACAGTTGACCGGTCACCGCCAAGGAGCGGTTTCCGGATGTAGCATCCCGACGAATTTTCCAACTTCATCCATAGGACTCATGAGCACCACCAGTTGTGAACAAGCATTGACGGCTCTCGCGCACCTCGATCGCCCGATGGTCGGAACCGACTTCCTGCTCACGTGGGAGAAGACGCAGTCGCAGATCGAGGCGGTCGCGGCACTGGCCGCGTGTTTCAACCAGATGCACCGCGAGGGGCGGTCGTTCCGCGTCTTCGACACCGGCCTGGCCATCTCGCTGTTTCGCGACAACTCCACGCGCACGCGCTTCAGCTTCGCGTCCGCGGCCAACGCCCTCGGCCTCGGGCTCTCCGAGCTCGACGAGGTGAAATCCCAGATCGCCCATGGGGAGACGGTGCGTGAAACCGCCACCATGATCTCCTTTCTCGCACAGACGATCGGCATCCGGGACGACATGTACCTCGGCGAGGGCAACAGCGGCATGCGCGAGTTTGGCGATGCGATCCAGGAGGGCTACGATCAGGGCGTCCTGCATCAGCGCACGACCATCGTCAACCTGCAGTGCGACATCGACCACCCCACGCAGTCCATGGCCGATCTTCTCCAGTTGCAGGCGCACTTCGGCTCGCTCGAGGCGCTCCGGGGGCGGACGCTGGCGATGACCTGGGCCTACTCCCCAAGCTATGGCAAGCCGCTCTCGGTGCCGCAGGGCATCATCGGCCTGCTGACGCGCTTTGGGATGAACATCCGCCTCGCGCACCCGGAGGGCTACGATCTGCTTCCGGATGTGGTCGCGCTGGCTGCCAGGCAGGCGGAGGCCTCGGGCGGTTCCTTCACGCATTCGCACTCCATGGACGAGGCGTTCGACGGGGCCGACGTGGTCTACCCGAAATCCTGGGCGCCGTTCTCCGTGATGCAGCAGCGCACGGCCCTCCTCAAGACCGCCGACCGCGCGGGGCTCGCCGCGCTCGAGGCTCACTGCCTCGACACCAACGCCCGCTTCCACACCTGGGAGTGCGACGAGCGGCGCATGGCCTCCACACGCGATGGCAATGCGCTCTACATGCACTGCCTCCCCGCCGACATCAGCGGCGTGAGCTGCGCCCGCGGCGAGGTGGCACAGACGGTGTTCGACCGCCAGCGCCTCGCCACCTACCGCCAGGCCGGCTTCAAGCCCTTCGTCATCGCCGCCATGATCTTCCTCTCCCGTATGCCGGATCCCACCGGGACGTTGCGGCGGCTGCTGGAAGGAAGCATGTGAGCTGTCAAGTCATCACGTTGCTGGTGTTCAAGAGGAGACAGGGCGGACTGTCCACACTTGTCCACTGACCACAATTCACTGACCATTGTCCACGGAAATTCATGTCCAGAATCATTCCTCCCATCAACCCTGAAGTGCGCAGGCGCACTGTTGTCCGATGCCGCGAGAAGGGCATCATCATCCCCACGTTCCGGCAGATGCGCGATCCGTCGCTCATTCCGGAGTCCATCGCACGCGAGCTGCTGTCCATCGGTCTCTGGGATGTGCATCCGCGCAATCTGTTTCGCATCACGTGGAAGAACGATGTCGCCACGGGGCTGTTCGGTGGTGTGAACCACATCGAGATCCCGCGGGCCATCACCGGCGTGGATGCACGCATCATCGGGCTCACCGGCAGGTTCTTCCCCACGGGTGCGCACAAGGTGGGCGCGGCCTTCGGTTGCCTCGTGCCGCGCCTTGTGACCGGCGCCTTCGATCCGGAACATCACCGGGCGGTGTGGCCGTCCACCGGCAATTACTGCCGTGGCGGGGCGTTCGATTGCGCCATCCTGGACTGCACCGCCGTGGCCATCCTCCCGGAGGAGATGTCGCAGGAGCGCTTCCACTGGCTGCGCGGCATCGGCGCGGAGGTGATCGCCACGCCCGGCTGCGAATCCAACGTGAAGGAGATCTACGACAAATGCGCGGAGCTGCGCCTCGATCCACAGAACGTCATTCTCAACCAGTTCGATGAGTTCGGCAATCCGCTCTTCCATCACTCCGTCACCGGCCCGGCCCTGGAGGAGGTGTTCCGCCAGCATGCGGGCAACGGGAGGGCACGCCTCGCGGCCTACGTCTCCGCAACCGGCTCCGCAGGCACCATCGCCGCGGGGGATCACCTCAAGACGCTGCATCCCACCATGGCCATCGTCGCCTCCGAGGCGCTCCAGTGTCCCACGCTGTCCCGGAACGGCTTCGGCGCCCATCGCATCGAGGGCATCGGCGACAAGCATGTGCCATGGGTGCACAACGTCCGCAACACCGACGTCGTCGCCGCCATCGACGATGAGGACGCGATGCGCGCCTTCCGCCTCCTCAATCTTCCGGACGGACAGCGCCGGCTCGCCGATGCGGGCGTGTGTGCCGATGATGTCGCACGCCTGCCCCTGCTGGGCATCTCGGGCATCTGCAACCTGCTGGCCGCCATCAAGACGTCGAAGTACTTTGAGCTCTCGGCCGATGATGTGATCCTCACGGTGTTCACGGACTCCGCCGACATGTACCAGTCGCGCCTCGTGGAGCTCGAACACGAGAAGGGGCCCTACTCCGCGACCCAGGCGGCGTGCGATCTCGATGCCGTGTTCCACCACCAGGGCGTCGACAATCTCCGGGAGCTGACCCACCCCGAGCGCAGGGCCATACACAACCTCAAGTACTACACCTGGGTGGAGCAACAGGGCAAGTCGGTGGAGGACCTCAACGCCCAGTGGCATCCGGAATTCTGGAGCACGATGTTCGCCGGGGAGGAGGAGGCCTGCGACCGCCTCATCGAGGAGTTCAATGCCGAGGTTGCGAGCACCTGATCCGGCCATGCTGCCGGTGGTGATCCTCGCCGCCGGCGAGGGGCGCCGCATGGGCGGGCCCAAGGTGCGCCTCGTCGTCGATGGCCGGCCGGTTCTGACACACATCGTTGCACGCCTGAACGCCGCGGGCCTGAAGCACGTGGTCTGCGTCGTGCAGCCGTCGGACGCGGTGGAGATCGCGGCCCTCGGCTCCGGGGCGCAGGTGGTCGTGAACCCGCATCCCGAACGCGGCATGCTTGCGTCGCTCGCCGCGGGCGTCGCTGTCATGGGCACGCAGCACGGCGTGATGGTGGCGCACATCGACCATCCCCATGTCGCGGCATCCACCTACGCCGCGCTCGCGGAGGCGCATTCCCTCTGGCCGGAGTGCGTCATCAAGCCCGTGGCATCGGGCCGGACGGGGCACCCGCTGATACTGCCCGCATCCCTCCTCACGCATCTGCCCGACAGCGACATCGACGGCGGACTGCGCACGGTGCTCCAGCGCATCGCGCTCCCGGAGCGCTGCGTCGAGGTGCAGGACGAGGGCATCCATCACAACATCAACACTCAACAGGATCACGCGGTGAGGTTTCCATGACACCAGAGTTCTATCAGCTCATCCTCGATGCAGGCCGGCAGGGCCGCGCATTGTGGATGGCCACCATCGTCCGTTCAGAAGGCTCCGGCCCGGCCGCTCCTGGCATGAAGATGCTCGTGGGCACAGAGGGGCGCATCGCGGGCACCATCGGTGGTGGCGACATCGAACACCAGGTCATCGCCCGCATCATCGGGCAGTGCCCCCGGAGCGCGACGCTGTGGCGCTACGACCTCGGGACGGGCGCCGAGGGCGATCCGACCAGCATGATCTGCGGTGGAGTGCAGGAGGTGTTCGTGGAGCCGTTGTGGAACGCGCCGCCGCTCATCATTGTCGGGGGCGGGCATGTCGGCATGGCGCTCTCGGCCCTTGCCGCACGCACC
>CAYUYM010000116.1:0-11471 GCA_964449305.1 uncultured Chromatiales bacterium
CCTGCTTCTCGTACCGGTATCCCACGGTCAGATCCAGCACCTGCGCGATCGTGTACGTCGCCTGCCCGAACACCGCCGCATTCTCCGTGCTGGCTCCGCCCATGGTCCGCTGCTCGAGGCTGGTCATGGTAAGCCCGAAGGGAGTGAGCTGTTGGTTGATGGACCCGGCGTAGGCGGGGAGAAAGGCGGCGTAGTCATCGTCTCCATTCTCCTTGAAGTAGAAGAGGCCCGCGGTCCAAGCGAGCGGGGATTCGTCCCGCAGATTCTCGAAGCGCAGCTCCTGGCTGAAATTCCTGGTCGGTCCCGTCTCCTTGAACCCAAGAATGTCGTATTCGCTGAAGTCCGCATCATACTCCCAGTCGAAGTCGGCGATGCGCTGCATGGTGGTGGTGGAGATGATGTTCGAGAAGCATGTCTGGTAGTTGAGCTTGAGTGCGCCCATCCAGTTCTTCTTCTTCACGAAGCTGTCGAAGTTGCGGCGCAGCTCGAAGGGCTGTGCCAGCGCTGTCTGCGGGTCCTTCGCCATCGGCCAGCTGCTCTCGTCGATCGCCTCCAGGTTTCCGACCAGCTCGGCGCTGAAGGTGCTCGTCGGCAGGAAGGCGAGGCGCACGATCCCCCCCCAGGTCTCCATCCCGCCCACCGTCGTGTTGAGGAAGGTGTTCGTGAACCAGCCGTCACGCTTCGACCACCAGCCGGAGACGCGTGCAAACAACACGTCACCCACGAGTGCGCCCGATGCCCCACCGTTGATGGTCCGGTCATTGTAGTCCCCATACGCGAGCCCGAGGTTGAACGTGGGCTTGGGGCCCGGCCGCCGCGACACCACGTTCACCACGCCGGCAAAGGCGTTGCGACCGTAGAGCGTTCCCTGCGGACCACGCAACACCTCCACACGTTCCACATCGTCGAGCTGCATGGGATTCTGCCCGTAGCCGAAAATGGGGATGCCGTCAAAGTAGAAGAGGGATGTTGTGCTGAAGAAGGTGGAGGGGAACATGCCACGGATGGAGATGAGGTTTGTCAGATGCGAGCCGCTTTCGGCCACCATCGTGTTGGGGGCGATGGCGATGAGATCCATGCGCTGCCGGATGTTCATGTCCTCGAGGCGCTGTGCCGGCAGGGCGGTGACTGCGAGAGACACATCCTGCAGGTTGGCCTGGCGCTTCTCAGCGGTGACCACCACCTCACGCAGTCCGATGGCGATCTGACTCAGCATGAAGTTCACCACAACTCTCGCATCCCGTTTCACAACCACGGCGCGTTTCTCCGGCGAGTAACTGACCAGCGAGGCGACGAGGAAGAACCTCCCCGGGGCGATGTCGGAGAGTGCGTATTCCCCGTTGACGTTGGTCACCGTTCCCCTGGATGTCCCCTCGATGGACACGATGGCACCGGCGAGTGGTGCCCCATCGGTGCCTTTCACCACGCCGGTGATTTCGGCGGCACAGACGGCATGAGACGACAGCAGGAGCAACAGCAGTGAGCACAACAGAATGGTCTTCATGGCGGTCATCCTGAATGATGATGGGGTGGGAATGCGGAGACGGTGTGCCTGGTGGGGAGGTGAGTCGTGAACGTGCAATATTACGTCAGCCGGGACTCGCATTCCACTCTTCCGGGGAATAATGCCGCCAGGGGGGTGGCACTGGCCCGACCTGCCGGCAACACGCTGCGCGCGGCTCCACGGTGATCCACGGAATGCGTATCTTTCCGTTCACGGCCCGCCCTGCGCTGGCACAGTCACTTCAACCTGCACTCCGTCACATGATCGCGAACTGGCTCACCTACTGTCTTCTTGCACGCGAACTCGGCACCACACTTCGTGGGCGCCTGTTGGAGGAGGCGTGGTCCCAGGAGCGGAATGCCGCCATGCTCGCGTTCACCGCGGAGCATGGTGATGTGGTCACGCTGCTGTGCTCCTGCAATCCCCGCATGCCGCACATCATGGTCCAGGCACAGCCCCATCGTGCACGGCGGAATTCCGTGGACGTCGTCCCCGCCCTCATCGGCCGGCGTGTGGAGGGTGTCGACATCGCCCGCGGCGACCGCCTCCTCCGCATCCGTTTCGACGATGCCTCGTCCCTTGTGCTGCAGCTCTATTCCGCCCGGGCCAACATGTTCCACTGCTCCGACGATGGCACGGTGCTCACGCCGTTCAAGCGCACCATCGAGCCGCTCGCCGTTGTCGGCGCCTCCTGGATCGATCCCGCCCTGCCGCTCACCACGCATCTTCCCGCGACAGCGTCTGATGGCACCTCGGCGGAGGACCTTGCCGCGGCCTGCGGCTACCTCACCGGAACCATGAGGCACGTCTTTCTCGCCGCCTGCGCAGGGGCACCGGACGCTGCACCGGTGACCGTGCTCACCGACCTGCTCCGGCAGTGCGAGCTGGCGGCACCGCGCATCCTCGTTGCAGACGATTCCCCTCCCGTGTTCTCCCTGCTCCCGGCCGACGACTTCGGGCGGCCTTTGGACACCAATGACGACGGGGTGCTTGCACTGCACGGCCTGTGCCTGCGGCTGCGGCATCGATTCGAGAACTTCCGTTCGCGCAAGACCGCGCTGCTCGCCGCCATCAGCAGGGAGATGGACCGCCGCACCAGGACGCTGGCATCGCAGCCGGCTGCAGTGGAACGCGAGGCCGAGGCGGCACGGTACGAGAAATGGGGTCACCTCCTCATGATCCACACCGAGGTTGCTCCCGCGCAGCCGGGACTCGTTGTGCTGCCCGACATCTTCACCGATCCGCGTCTTGTGGTGAGCATCCCCGTGCGTGAGGGCGACTCCAACATCCGCAGTGCGGAACGCTACTACGACAAGGCCCGCAACATCCGCGCGGGCATCATTCACAGCGAGGAAAAACGCGCGGCCGCACTGGCGCGGCTCGAGGAGCTCGAGGCCATGAAACACCGCATCGACAGCATCACCGATCCAGACGACCTGCGTGAGGAACTCCGCGCCCTCAAGGAGGCGGGGACAAGCCCGGCCGGTGTCGGGGGGCCGAAGCAGGGGCCGGCCCTGCCCTACCGCACCTTCGAGGTGGGGGGCTACACCGTACTCGTCGGCAAGACCTCACACGACAATGATGAGCTCACCTTCCGGCACGCACGCCCCAACGACATCTGGATGCACGCCCGGGGTGTGCCCGGATCGCACGTCGTCATCCGCCTCGACGGGCGCCCGAAGCCGGGCAGGGACGTCATCCGCCTCGCCGCCGCCCTGGCAGCCTACTATAGCAAGTACCGCAACGCCGGCAATGTGCCCGTCTGCTACACAGAACGGAAATACGTCCACAAGATGAAGGGCGCCCCTCCCGGCACCGTCCGCCTTGATCGCGAAGAGGTTGTCATGGTCAAGCCAGCGCCTGGGGGTGAGGCGGAGTAAGGGCGTGTGCTCAAGGCATCAGGGTATCACGGCATCACGTTGGGCTGACGCTGTTTCGCAGTCCTCCCAGGAACCACGTTCTCACCTCCCCCTTGCCTTTCACCTGCACCAGACCACGTTCGGCGAGGTGGAACTCACCGGGGCTGTCGGTGGCAGCAAGCGCCTGTCGGAAGCGGTCAGTGATCTGGATGTGCCCGGGGATGCCGTGCGATTCCATGCGTGAGGCGGTGTTGACCATGTCGCCCCACAGGTCGTAAATGAACTTCTGCTCGCCGATCACGCCGGCCACGATGGGACCGCAATCCAGACCGATGCGGCAGTCCAGCCGCTGTTCGGTGGGCCGTCCGTCGGCGTCGGGCAGGGGAAAGGCATGGAGGATGCCGAGCGCCTCCACGGCGAAGCGCGCGGCGATCACGGCGTGATCCTCGAGTGGGACGGGGATGCCGGCGGCGGCCATGTAGCAGTCCCCGATGGTCTTGATCTTCTCAAGTCCGTGCCGCGCAGCGATCTGGTCGAAGCGTGTGAAGATGCCGTTGAGGATCTGCACCACCTGCTGCGGAGAGGTTCGCACGCTCAACAGCGTGAAATCCACGATGTCGATGAAGACGACAGAGGCGGCCTCATACTGATCGGCGATTGTCGCTTCGCCGCGCTTCAGCCGCCGGGCGATCGGTTCGGGCAGGACGTTGAGCAGCAGGCGGTCGGAGGTTTCCTTCTCCTGTTCCAGCTCATGTGTCCGGAGCTTCACGGTTTCCTCGAGTTCGCCGGCGAAATTCTCCACACGTCGGAAGGCTGAGGCAAACAGACGTGCCAGAATGATCACCTGCATGATGGCGAAGGCCACATGCCCGAAATACGATGGGATGTATCCCGCCATGATGCCATTGGCATGCAGCATTTCACTGAAGGTGGGGATGATGGCACCGATGCATCCGATGAGGAACAGGATGGCATTCTCCCGTCGCCGCTGAATCGCATGGATGGAAACGACGATCGCATACACGGAAAGTGCGACCAGTGTCAGCTGTGCAGGCATCACAAGGAAGCTGAACATCCACGGCGGGAGCAGCAGCGCGCAGAGAAGGACGCAGGAGATCGAGGTGAAAATCCTCAGCGCACGTGGGGAGAAATCCAGCGTGAACAGGGATCGAAATGCCATGGCGATGACAGCAGGGTAGAGGAACAATGCGCCGAGCTCCATGCGGATCACCAGGTCCCACGGTGTGCCGGGAAAAAGGACCATGATGAGCCGGTTGTCGGTGCTGACCGTGCGGATGGCACCGGCGAGAATCATGAGGCCGAAGTACAGCGAGGGTTTTTCGTGACGCCGAAAGGCATGAAACGCAAGGAAGATGAATGCGGTGATCATCAGGACACCGCACACCACGCCGGTGAACACCACTTCTCGCGAGTGCTGTTCAGGCACGATGGACGGGAGTCCCAGCAACAGCGAGTTGGGCATCCCGCCTTTCCAGTAATGATGGTTCGAGACCTGGACCACGATTTCTATGGTGTCGTGCGTGACTGCAAAATCCAGCTCCCGGGGGGCGAATTCCGGCACGGCTGCTTCCGCCGTGGCCGACACCGCGCCATTGCACATCAGCAGGGTGTCGTTCACATATAATCGGTAGGCGGTGAGTTGGTTGAGGCAGATCAGAGTGAACGCCCTGACTTCTCGAGGAGGCAGCAGACGCAGCCGGTAGGTGGCCTGGCCGAAGGGCGGAAGCCGTCTGCCATGCCACTCCTTGAACAACCAGGTGCCGGGCACGGGCATGAAGCCGCGGTCAGGCACGGTGTCCATCGCAGCGGCATCGAGAATCTCTCCCCATGCAAACTGCCACATGCCGTCGAGCCGGATGGAGCCTCCCTGTGAAGGGTCCCACCCACGCAGGTCCAGCATTCCTTCATGCGCCAGCGGTTGTCGGCTCGCCTGCGGGGTGCAACCAGCCAGGATGATCGCCAGCAATGCGAGCGACGGGAGATGGAGGAGCAGACGATTGTGGAGTGCCATGGCAGGCGCCTTGGGTGTCAGAGGTGTGTCGATGCTGTGGCGTGATCATGCCCGATGGCCGGAGGTGTTGCACCCTGCCACTCCCTTCCCATCCAGGTTTCTGGTGTTGTGACCACCTTCCAGGTGGTGACGCTGTCGGCGTCCGCGGGCGCGAGGAAGGTGTTCCAGGCGCACTCCCATTCGCCGGCGCACAACACCGGTCCCTGTCGTTCGAAGTCCCAGTTCCGCAGATCGAGCACGCCCTGCCGTGCACAGGTGCCTTCCTGCACGTCGTGGTCGCATCCTGTGGCGAGGCAGCAGAGCGCAAGACCCAGCAGCACGCGGATCAGTACATGCTCCGGGCGGCGCACCAACTCTGTGCTGGTCGAGAGCGCCATGGTCGGGCACGGGACCGGTTGTTGCCGGCATTCCTTGAATGGGTGCATTGGGATGTGACGGTGTGATGGATGAGAACTGCCGAATCAATGAGACGATCAGCATCGGTGCACGCGCTCCCTGCGGCACCGATGGAGTTCCGCCGAGGCGGAGCACCGAGGTCATCTGTCGACCGAGGCCGTCCCGCTGACGCGGAACACGACGTAATTCTTCAACCCCTGGTCCGCCTCGAATCCATATCCCTGCAGGCGGTCCTTCGGTGAGGTGATGGAGACGAAACGGTCGCTTCGGATCTTCCGTGTACCGTTGTCCCAGAACAGATACTCCGTCGTCACCACCGTGCCGCTGTCGGAGCGGAAGACGACATGCCCGAAGGCCTCCATGTTCTTTGTGTCGTCATGGACCACGCCGCTGTCGGCCGAGAGGCGCGAGCTGTGCGACTTGTCGGTGTTGTAGAAGTCCACCGTCAGTCCCGAATCCAGGAGCGTCAGCTTCACCTCCTCGAACATGCGGACGTGCGTGGCGACGAGCACCGCCTTCACGAGGCCGGAGTCGGTGAACAGGACGCGGTCGTTCCAGCTTTCCTGCGACGGCTGCTCCTGGAGGGTCCCGCCGCCGGCGGCGGGCGGCTTCACCGCGTGCTGGCAGCCCGCACTCCACAGGAGCAGCAGGCAGCACAGGGCGGCATGGAGGAGGGGCGTGATCGACGCGTGTGCGGGCATGTGTCAGAACCCGATGATGGCCTGTGGCGGCGCCGGTCGGGTGCGGTCCAGCAGGGTGTAGGCGATCTCCGTGAGCTCACGGCCGCGCGGAGTGCGCTTGATGTAGCCCTCCTGGATGAGGTAGGGCTCGTACACCTCCTCGATCGTGCCCGCTTCCTCGCCCACGGCGATGGCCAGCGTGTTGATCCCCACCGGGCCGCCGGAGTACTTCTCCAACATGCAGAGAAGGATGCGCTTGTCCATCTCGTCGAGCCCGTGCTCGTCCACCTCGAGCGCGTTGAGGGCGAAGTCGGCGATGTCCTGGGTGATGACCCCTGTCCCACGCACCTGCGCAAAGTCCCGCGCGCGGCGCAGCAGCCGGTTGGCAATGCGGGGTGTGCCGCGCGACCTCCGGGCGATCTCCGCGGCGCCCTCGCCGGCGTCGATTGCGATGGCAAGGATCTCCGCGGAGCGCAGCACGATGTGTTGAAGGTCCGCCACCACATAGTAATCCAGCCGGTTCGTGATGCCGAAGCGTGCGCGCAGGGGCGCGGTGAGCAGCCCGGCCCGCGTCGTTGCTCCGATCAGGGTGAAGGGTTTGATGTCGATGCGCACCGACCGGGCGTTCGGTCCCGTGTCGATCATGATGTCGAGGCAGAAATCCTCCATCGCGGAGTACAGGTATTCCTCCACCAGCGGTGACAGCCGGTGGATCTCGTCGATGAAGAGGCAGTCGCCGGAATCAAGGTTGGTGAGCAGACCGGCAAGATCCCCGGGCTTGTCGAGCACGGGGCCGGAGGTCATCTTCAGCCCCGCCCCCATTTCGTTGGCGATGATGTGGGCCAGCGTCGTCTTGCCCAGCCCTGGCGGGCCGGTGAGCAGGACATGGTCCAGAGCCTCGCCGCGCATCCTGGCAGCCTGGATGAAGACCTTGAGGTTGTCCACGATGCTCCGCTGCCCCACGAAGTCCTCGAAGCGGACAGGCCGCAGCGCGCGGTCCACGTCGCGTTCCTCGCCCGTCGGCAGGGCGCCCATGGTGTCATCCTTGCGTTTCATGCCGTGTCACACCGCCTTTGCTGTGAAGTGGTCAGTCGACGGGGTATCCGAAGCGTCGGACCCACGTGTTGCTGTCGCGCCAGCCCTCGCGCACCTTGATGTGCAGGGCGAGGAACACCTTGCGCTGGAGGAAGTCCTGGATGTCCTTCCGGGCGCGTGTCCCGATCTCGCGGATCATGCGGCCACCCGCGCCGATGAGGATGCCGCGCTGGCTCTCGCGCTCCACGACGATCTCCGCCGCGATGCGTGTGAGCTTCGCCTCCACGGTGAACTCCTGGATGTACACCTCCGTGGAGTACGGAACCTCCTGTTCGAACAGCTCGAAGATCTTTTCGCGGATGAGCTCGCTCACGAAGAACCGCTCGGGCTCGTCGGAGAGCTGGTCCTCAGGGTAGTAGGCCGGATGCTCCGGCATATGGGCCACGATGGTGGGGATGAGCTCGTCGGTGCCGATGGAATCGAGAGCGGAGATGGCGTGGATGGAGGAGAATGGATGCGTGGCGGCAATCGCGGCGATGAGGCGTCTGCGGTGTTCCTCTTCACGCAGGAGGTCGATCTTGTTGAGCACCGCGATCGCCGGCTTCCGTGCCGAGGCCAGCAGATCCAGCGTCTGCTGCGGCAGGGCGGGGCGGTCGAGGCGCAGCCGTGTGCCGTCGAACATCACAAGCACCAGGTCCGCATCATGCAGCGCACGGCCCGCCGATATCATCATCGACTTCTGCAGCTCGTAGCGCGGCGTGATCAGCCCCGGTGTATCGATGAAGATGATCTGGTGCGTGTCCGATGTGTGGAAGCCGAGCACGCGGCGGCGCGTGGTCTGTGGCCGCGAGGAGACGATCGAGAGCTTGAGCCCGAGCAGCGTGTTGAGGAGGGTGGATTTGCCGGCGTTCGGCGCTCCGGCGATGGCCACGAAACCGCAGCGGAAGCGGGGGAGGGATGTGGTGTCTGCTTCGATGACGAGCCTTGTGTCTTGTGATGAACGCTGTCCATTCAGGTGTGCAATGTACGAAAGGAACGCAGAAACCTGAAGCGCCCCGAAGCCGCTGCATTTGCTTCTTCCTCCAGCCTTCCTCATTTTCCTTCATGACACATTTCCCCATAACCGCAAAGAAATCCCTCGGGCAGCACTTCCTGGCCGACGACAACATCGCCCGCCGCATCGCCTCATTCGTCCATGCGGAAAAGGGGGACACCATCCTCGAGGTCGGTGCCGGCACGGGATCCCTCACACGTGCGCTTCAATCCTCCGATGCGACCATCATCGCCATCGACATCGACCAGCGATCGGTGGCAATGCTCACGGCCACCATCGAGCGGGAGGGCTGGCCGAACGTCACCTGCCGCCACGCCGATGTGCTGAGGTCCGACCCCGCCGCCTTCCTCCCTCCGGACGGGGGGCGCTTGTTCATCACCGGGAACCTGCCGTACAACATCACCTCGCAGATCCTCTTCCACCTGTTCGACCGGCATGGTCTGGTGGCCGAGGCCGTGGTCATGATGCAACGGGAGGTGGCCGAGCGCCTCGTCGCACGGCCGCGCACCAAGGACTACGGCATCCTGTCCGTCGTCACGCAGTTCCACTGCGACGTGGAGAACCTGATGCGCGTGTCGCCGAACGTGTTCATCCCGAAACCCCGCGTCTGGTCGGCCGTCGTGCGCTGCGTGTTTCATGACCGGAATGCCGCGGCGATGCCGCGCTATCCGCTGTTCCGCTCCATCGTGCGTGAAAGCTTTGGCAAGCGCCGCAAGATCCTGTCCAACTCCCTGGCCTACACGCTGATCCCCGATTTTCCGGCCCATCCGGAGCTCGCCGCCTGGGCGCAGCGCCGTCCGGAGGAGCTGACCCTCACGGAATTTCTCGAACTCACCGACGTCGTCGCAGGCATTCTCGCACGCTGAACATGGCGATTCCGGTCCGCAAAGCCGGTCCCGTTATTGGAACTGTCATGTTTCATCGCTAGTTTTGTCCGATATCCTTGAACGGTATCGCGGCATTCTCATTCATTTCGGACCACCAGTCCCGGCAGCATGTCAGAACTCATCACCAGCATATCCGGAGTCCGCGGCATCGTGGGCGATTCCCTCACCCCCGACGTCATCATGGGCTTCGCCCAGGCCTTCGCCCGGTTCTGTGGTGGTGGAAGCATCGCCGTCGGTTACGACGGGCGCCCCTCCGGCGCCGCCATTCGCGACCTCGTCGTCGCCACGCTGGCTCTGGCGGGTGTGTCCGTGATCGATCTCGGCATGGTCCCCACGCCCACGGTGCAGCTCGCCGTGGAGGAGTCTGATGCCGTGGGCGGCATCGCCATCACCGCGTCGCACAACCCCTCGGAATGGAACGGACTGAAGTTCATCGACGAGACGGGCGTCTTCCTCGATCACGAGCGCAATGCGGCCCTGATGGCCATCCGGAGCAACCCCGTCCCCATGCATGCCGCGTGGGACGGCGTCGGTCGCATCTGTCGCGAGCATGCCTTCGTCCACCGGCACGTCGATGCCGTGTGCGACATCGCGGGCATCGACTATGCCGCCGTCCAGCGCCGTGGCTTCACCGTGGTGGTCGATGCGGTGAATGCCTCAGGGAGCATCGTGGTTCCCATGCTGCTTGAGCGGCTCGGCTGCCGCGTCATCCCCGTGTACTGCTCCGGCGACGGCATGTTTCCCCACACACCGGAACCATTGCCCGACAACCTCGTCCTGCTCGGTGAGGCGGTGCGCGAGCATCACGCGGATCTCGGTGTGGCCGTGGATCCCGATGCCGACCGGCTCGTGCTCTTCGATGAACAGGGGCGACCCTTTGGTGAGGAGTACACCATCACCTCCGCCATCGACGGCCTGTTTCGCGGCCGCAGCGGTGCAGGAAAGCGCATCGTGGTCAACCTTTCCACCACACGCGCCATCGAGGATCTCGCCCGGCGCCATGGCGCCACCGTGGAGCGCGCCCCCGTGGGCGAGATCAACGTCGTTTCCCGCATGCGGAGCACCGGGGCCATCGCCGGCGGCGAGGGAAGCGGCGGGGTGATCCTGCCCGAGGTGCATGAGGGACGCGACTCCCTCGTCGGCATCGTTCTTGTGCTCAATGCCCTCGCGGGCTTCGACGGGCCGGCATCGGACTACCGTGCATCGCTGCCGGAGTACGTGATCCGCAAGTTCCGGTACGCCCTCGGCGATGTCGATCCCGGGGACGCGCTGGCCAACGTCCGCACGGCCTTCCAGGACCTGCCGCACAACACCCAGGACGGCATCCGCATCGAGTTCGCCGACGGCTGGGTGCATCTTCGCAGATCCAACACGGAACCCATTGTGCGCCTCATTGCCGAAGCGCCCACGTTCGACGCAGCCGGTGCGCTGGCCGAACGCGTGGCGACGGCGGCCTTCCCCGGCACCCGCTGATCGCCACCGCAGGCACAACACAGACCAGATCCTTTCAGACAACAATACAGCGAGTGAATCATGACAACCATCATCGATGTTCACGCCCGCGAGATTCTCGATTCGCGTGGCAACCCGACAATCGAGGTCGACGTCGACCTTGAAAGCGGCATCACCGGCAGGGCCGCGGTGCCGAGCGGCGTCTCAACAGGAGAGCGCGAGGCCGTGGAACTCCGCGACGGCGACAAGGGACGCTACCTCGGCAGGGGCGTCCTCCAGGCAGTGGAAAACGTGAACGACATCATCGCCGATGAGCTCATCGGCTGGGACTCGCTCGATCAGAACGGCATTGATGCCATGATGATCGAGCTCGACGGCACGGAGAACAAGGGCAAGCTTGGCGCCAACGCCATCCTCGGCGTCTCCCTCGCCGTTGCCCGCGCGGCGGCCGAGGCGGTCAACCTGCCGCTCTACCGCTACATCGGCGGTGTCAACGCCAAGGTGCTTCCCGTGCCGATGATGAACATCCTCAACGGCGGCACGCATGCAGACAACACCGTGGACATCCAGGA
>CAYUYM010000117.1:0-6267 GCA_964449305.1 uncultured Chromatiales bacterium
ACGAGCGTGCGAATCTGCGTGAGGCGGCGGATGGCGATGCGTTCATCGACACGGGCGGCATCAGTGCGCCGACCCGCCTTGCCGGGGAACTCGAACGGCTGCGTGATGCTGACGCCCTTCTTCTCGGCGTCGAGCAGGTTCAGCGTGGAGGGGATGTCGTCGATGGAGACGGTGAACTCCGTGCCGGGCAGGGCGCCGGCACGGAGCACCCGCGCACGGGCGATGTCGATGTCCCGCTCCGCGGTGCGGATGTCCGGGTTGTTGGACAGCGCCTCCTGGATGGCCGCCTCCAGCGTGAGTGAATCCGTCTGTCCGGGTGCGGCGGTTGTCAGAAGGCAGAGAAGGGGAAGGATGAGGGGAAGTGTCTTCATGCTGCACAAGGGAAATGAATGGTGGACGTTGCCTGGGAGGCAGGGGGTGTGGCACACGGCATGGGAACGCCGGACCGCACCGGCCCTGGCAGGGGCGGCGGGGTGGGATGCATGCACACCGCGAGTGCCGGCGCATTGTGCGCTGGCACGGCGGGGCGACGATCACACCCGTCGGTGTCCGATCACTTGGGAGGTTGCAGCAGCGGGGGGAAGGAGGGGCCCGTGGGTGAGGGCGAGATCTGTTCGGGAATGTCGATGGAGGGAAGGATGGCGGTGATGTCTGGATCCGCCGTGGTGGTCATGACGATGGTGTTGGAGCAGCCGCAGTACCAACAGGGGAGCGAGCATCCACCGTCGTGGCCGCAGGCCCCATGGTCGGCATCATCGGAGCGGTTGTGTGATTCACCGGGGACGACGCTCGCGGCGTGGTCGTGATGCGGGAGCATGGAGTCGCAGAGGATCATCATGGATGTGCACAGGGAGGCGAGCACGAACAGGGTCGTGATGCGTGTGCGGAGACGGTATGGGCGGGCACCGTGAGTCATGCCGCAAAGTACGAATTCGGGGTGACCGAGGAAAGGGGTGGGAGACCTATGGGTCTTCCAAGGAGTCTAAGAAGACCTATAGGTCCCCACTCTGCCCTGCCCGCTCCAGTCCGCCTGCGTATCCGGTCCCCGATCGCACAACAAGAAGGCCGCCTGTCGGCGGCCTTCTTTGCATACGCAATGATGTCACGGATCAGAAGTTGCCTGCGTAGACCGACAGGGTGGTGGTCTGCGGTTTGACGCGGGTGATGGCGGGGTTGGAGCCCACCGGGGCGTTGGCGGCGCTGATGAGCGCCGTGCGCACGGCGGCAGGTGTGGCGGCCGGGTTGGTGGACAGATACAGGGCGATGGTGCCCGCCACATGCGGGGACGCCATGGAGGTGCCGCTCATGGTGGCGGTGCCGCCGTTCTTGTAGGTCGACACCGTGTTCACGCCGGGGGCGTTGATGTCCACAACCGAGCCGTAGTTCGAGAAGGTGGCGAAACGGTTGTTCGACGGATCGTAGGCACCGACGGTGATGGCCTCGGTCACATGGGCGGGGGTATAGAGGGAGGCATTGGCCGAGCTGTTGCCAGCCGCAATGGCGAAGGGCACGCCTGCGGTGATGGTGTTGCGCACGGCGATGTCCATGGTGTTGTAGGCCGTGGAGCCGGCATACCCGCCGAGGCTCATGTTCGCGACCATCGGGCGGGTGGGGTTGGCGGCCTTCTGCGAGGCCACCCAGTTGATGCCCGCGATGATCCACGAGTTCTGGCCGCTGCCGTTGTTGTCGAGCACCCGCACAGCGTAGAGGTCGGCGCCCGGCGCCACGCCGACAACGTAGGCTGAGTTGTCCTTCGCGGCCACCGTGCCGGCCACGTGCGTGCCATGACCGTGGCCGTCGGCCCACGATGTGCTGCCCGTGACAAAGTTGGCGCCACCCACCACGTTGAGATCGGTGTGTGTCGGCATGATGCCTGTGTCGATGATGTAGCAGTCGACACCACTCACGCTCCCCGAGCCGTTGCCCGCGAGTGTGGAGGAGATGTCGGCGTCGATACGGCCGATGCCTGTCGGAGTGCTCTGCACGAATGCGTGTGAATACCGATCCTGCTCGATCATCTCGATACGCGGGTCCTGTGCGAGGCGCGCTGCGGTCTTGTCGTCCATGTGGGCGGCGAATCCGAGAAGGGCGCTGGCGTAGCGGTTGGTGATCTTGAAGGTGTAGTCATCGGAAAGATCGCGCAGCATGCGCTCCAGCTTCTCCGACGAGGCAGCCTCATCCTGCTGGAGGTCGGAGGAGAGGACGATGATCCAGGAGCCGGGAACCACGTCGCCTTCTGCGGAGGTCCGCACGATGGCGACGTTGTCGGCGGTGCCAGCCGAGGGGGAGAGCGTGTCCGACTTCTCCGAACAGCCGGGGAGAAGCGACACGGCAAGCACAAGAGCGAAAAGGGTGGAAGCAGTTCTCATGAAGTTCTCCTGTATGGTTGGTGTGTCCATGTCTATGGCGTGGTGGAAGCGGTCGCATGGTCGCCTGCCTTCCAATGAGCATTTCCTGCAACTTCCTACAACGAGGAGAAGGTTGGCATCGTTCCCGGGCAGGCGAATGCAGGAAATTTCTGCATGCCCACCCAGCTGACTTCTTTTTCCGTGCATCCCGGCGGGTGACCTCGTAATTTCCCGCATCGTCCACTGCAGGCAGCGCGCCATGATCTCCATCCACACCACCGGCGGTTCCATCGACAAGTTCTACTCGCCCCATGTCTCCACCTTTGTGGTGGGCGAACCGCGCATTGATGCGCTGATCCATGAGGCCGATCCCGCATGGGAGTATCGCATCCTGCCCACGTGCGCAAAAGACAGCCTCGAGTTGACGGATGACGACCGCGCCGCCCTGCGTGCCGCTGTGGCGGCCGATTCCGCGGAGCGGATCGTGATCACGCACGGGACGGACACGATGGCGTGCACGGCCGAGGCGCTGCGCGGTATCCAGGGGAAGACCATCGTTCTGACAGGCGCCCTGCGGCCTGCGGTCTGCATGGACTCCGACGCCCGCTTCAACACCGGCTTCGCCTGCTGTGCCGTGCAGCTTCTGCCACCCGGCGTTTACATCGCCATGAACGGTCGTGTCTTTCCCGCAGGACAGGTGCGCAAGGACATGGACACGATGCGCTTTGTTGCAGAGGGGTGAGGGCGAAAAGACGTTGGTCGATGAATGGAACATGGGAGATGGAAGCACCAAGCCACCAGGGCTCCTTTGTGACGATGTGTTGAATGCGTCGTTCATCTGCGGATGTCCGCTGGATTCCTGCGCCTGCCCCGAGCCTGCCGACATGATCTCAAGAATGACGACGCCGAGGCACGCTCGTTCTGCCTCCAACGCTTGAACTCTCAGAGCCATGGCATGGATTCCCGCCTGCGCGGGAATGACGGAGGGACGGGGCCGGGGTATCATTCGGCGCGCTGTCCACGGATTGCCTTTCCCTTGGGGAGTGGTATTTTTGGGGATGTTGTCGCACATCCACATCCAACAAAGAACATGACCAACGATCAGATCACCCGCGCCATGACCATCCACCTCCCGGCCGAGCTGCCGCCGAAAAAGGACTTCCAGCCGGGCATCCGCCGCGCACCGAATCGCGGGCTGCCGCTCTCGCAGCATGAGGTCGTGCTCGCCGTGAAGAACGCTCTGCGCTATGTGCCGCAGGAGCTCCACGCGGCGCTCGCTCCGGAGTTCCTTGAGGAGCTGCGCACGATGGGACGCATCTATGGCTACCGCTTCCGCCCCGCGGGCAACATCTGTGCGAAACCCGTGGATGCCTATCGCGGCATCCTGCAGGCGCGCGCTCTCCAGGTGAACATCGACAACAACCTCGACTTCGACGTCGCCCTCTATCCCTACGAACTCGTGACCTACGGTGAGTCCGGGCAGGTGTGTCAGAACTGGATGCAGTATCTGCTCATCAGGAAGTATCTGGAACAGATGACCGAAGAGCAGACTCTCGTGGTCAGCTCCGGGCACCCGGTGGGCCTCTTCCCCTCCACCCCCGACGCCCCACGCGTGATCTCGACAAACGGCCTCATGGTGGGCCGCTGGGACACACCCGAGGAGTTCCGCCGCATGACGGCGCTGGGTGTGGCGAACTATGGGCAGATGACCGCCGGTGGTTGGATGTACATCGGGCCGCAGGGCATCGTGCATGGCACCTACATCACCCTGCTCAACGCCGGCCGCCGCTACCTCGGCATCCCGGACGATCGGGACCTCCGGGGAGTGTACTTCGTGTCGTCGGGCCTCGGTGGCATGTCGGGCGCACAGTCCAAGGCCGTGGAGATCGCCGGTGGCATCGGTGTCATTGCCGAGGTGGACGAGAGCCGCATCCGGACGCGCCATTCCCAAGGCTGGGTGTCACGTGTGTCGGACAACCTGGATCAGATCGCCGCATGGATGCAGGAGGCGCGCGATGCGGGGCTCGCCCTCTCCATCGCGTATCATGGCAACGTGGTGGATCTGCTCGAATACCTGCTTGAACGCGGGATACACGTGGAACTCGCCTCGGACCAGACCTCCTGCCATGTGGCGTACGAGGGAGGTTACACGCCGGCCGGCCTGTCGTTTGAGGAGGGACGACAGCTGCTGACCAGCGACCCCGGGGCGTTCCGCGCCCGGGTGGATGAGTCCCTGCGCCGCCACTTCCGCGTCCTCAAGGCGCTCACCGAACGCGGCACACGCTTCTGGGACTACGGCAACAGCTTCATGGCCTCCATCTTCGACGCCGGCGAGACCTCCATCGCGAAGAACGGGCGTGACACCTCGCAGGGGTTCATCTGGCCCTCGTATGTGGAGGACATCATGGGGCCCATCTGTTTCGACCGCGGCTTCGGCCCGTTCCGCTGGGTATGCCTGAGCGGCAGGGACGAGGATCTGCGCGCCACGGACCAGGCCGCGATGGCCATGATCGATCCCACCGCGAGCTCCCTGCACCGTGACAACCATCACTGGATCGCGACAGCAGAACAGAACCGGCTGGTGGTGGGATCAAAGGCCCGCATCCTCTATGCCGACGAGGAGGGCCGCATCCGCATCGCCCTGAAGTTCAACGAGATGATCCGCACCGGCGAGATCGGCCCCGTCATTCTGGGGCGCGACCATCATGACGTCTCCGGCACGGACTCCCCGTTCCGCGAAACCTCCAACATCTACGACGGCTCCAACCCCATGGCCGACATGGCGGTGCAGTGCTTCGCCGGCAACGTGGCACGCGGCATGACGCTCGTGGTGCTCTCCAACGGCGGCGGCACGGGCATCGGCCGCGCCATCAACGGCGGCAATGGCATCGTTCTCGACGGCAGCGAGCGTACCGATCGCATCATCCGCCTCGGCCTCTCATGGGATGTGATGGGCGGAGTCGCACGCCGCAACTGGGCCCGCAACGAGCCCGCCCTCGAGACCGTGGCTGCATGGAACACCACGCACGAAGGCCGCGGTCACATCACCATGCCCTTCATCCCGGAGGATGGGCTCGTGGAGCGCCTGGTGGGGGAGTGATGTAATGCTGAATGCTGAACTGCCTGTCAGGCGCCATGTTTCACCGTTTGACCTGATCATTCCCTGGATGATGAATGAGTTGGGAGGCATCACTTCTGTTCTTCCCCCTTCTCCAATCCGCCTCCCTTTTCACCTCTGAAATTCCTCCCATGGCTCTGACCTACTCCAACGGACTTCCTCTCGGGACACCGGCACCGGATTTCGCGCTGCCGGGCGTCGATGGCTCGGTGTACACGCTTGCATCCTTCGCCGATGCAGCGGTGCTCGTGGTCGTCTTCTCCTGCAACCATTGTCCCTACGTGATCGCGACAGAGGATCGCTTCATCGCCCTGCAGAAACGGTTCGCTTACAGGGGCGTGCGTTTCGTCTTCATCAATGCGAACGATGCCGCGGCGTATCCGGAGGATTCGTTCGAGGCCATGAAGCGCCGCGCGGCGGAAAAGGGGTACCCCTTCCCCTACCTGCACGATGCGTCGCAGGATGTGGCCCGCGCCTACGATGCCGCATGCACACCGGACATCTTTGTGTTCGATGGAGCGCGCAGGTTGTGCTACAACGGCCGCATCGACGACAATTGGAAGGATGCATCAGCCGTGACAAACGAGGATCTGCGTACCGCCATCGAGGATGTGCTTGCCGGACGTGCCGTGACCTTCCCGGTGCTGCCCTCGATGGGGTGCAACATCAAGTGGAGATGCTGACACAGGTCTCAGCACCCACCCATGGACGCAGATTGACCAGCAAAAACCCCGCCTCGTGTGTGACCACGGGACGGGGTTTTTCGAGTGGGGAGGGGATCACTTCTTCCGAAGGCTTCGG
>CAYUYM010000117.1:6367-11440 GCA_964449305.1 uncultured Chromatiales bacterium
GGTTGTCGGCAGGAGGATCTGGTCGTTTCTGCGGTAGGTGTTGAACGGAAGCGTGGGATCGGCATCGGCCTGCCGGATGATCTCGCGCCAGATCTCATCGAAGCCATACCGGGCACGCAGCCTGGACAGGGTGTCGTTGTCCGCGCTCACGAGCGATGCACCGTTGCGAATCGATTCCGGTGTGGTCATGACAACGCCCTTTGCAGGATCGAGCTCCGCGGCCGTGTAACGCACATCGTCGCCGATGTAGCGGCCGTTGCGGATGTCCCGTTCATCGCTGAAGGCGTTGATCTCGATGATGACGCGTCCCTGATCCTCGCGGAACGCTTCGAACTGCTGCATGAGATAGCGATGAAACGATGCGGCCATGTATTCGATGTTCTCGGTGACGTCGGAGGAATACTCGCGGTACATCTGGACACGGCTGGTGCGCGCCAGTCGACGCCATTCATTCTGCTCCTCGGTGGCTCCGGATTGCGGGCCCCAGTACGAGTTGCGGAAATTCAGCTCCACCCACGTTGCATCCCGCAGATCGCCCTCGTTCAGCCGGCGGAGGTGGGTCGGCAGTTCCTTTGCCGTGTTGACCAGCCACAGGGCGGTCTGAAAGTACGGGACGTTCCGATGGAGCTGGGTGCTGTCCGTAAAGGCCCACGATCGGATCGGCAAGTGGTCGATCACGGGACGCACCCACACCGTGTCATGCAGCACGAGCTCGGTCACGCCATCAGGGACGCGGGCAATGATCGGTGACTGCGCCGACACGGCGGGAGTCATCCCCGCAATGGAGCAAGAGTCGGAGGGCTCCATGATCGGGACGCGGATCTTCCTGATGCGTCTGGCCTCACCGATGCGCGACCAGGTGCCGACAATGTGCTCGATCCAGGTGCGCGGGCATGTGCGGATCACCTGGAAACGGCCGTCCGACATCTCCGCCTTCATGATGACACAGCCGCTGTCGGCTTCCACCATGGTGTTGATGTTGTCCACAAGGATGGTGTCCGTGACATTCTCACGGCGCGTCACCTCACGTGTCCGGGTGGTCCACACCGTGTCGGCGACGAAATACTCCTCCTCGACTGTCCGGTGGCCTTTCAGCACGGGGCGGCAGTCGCGATAGCAGCGCACATCCTCACTCCTGCCGGGGACACAGATGATGCCGTCCTTGTTGCTTCCCCCGCTCACGGAGTAGACGCCCCCGGGTTTCAGGGCGAAGATGAAGGGCGATGTGCCCGAACGGGGCGGGACGGCGGCTCCATCGGCTTCCCTCACTGTGACATACTGCTGCGGCACGGGTTCAAGCGGGTTCTCGAAGTTGAGCACCACCACATTCAGGCGGATCTGTGCCGGTGGCGGCGGTGGGGGAGGGGCACACTCGAGGGTGATGCCGGTCTTGTAGATGTCGAAGCCCCCAATGGTGCGGTAGCGCTCGCAGCCGCTTCCGGGGATGTCGCGGGCTGCGATGTCGCGGTTGGAGGAGAAGTCCAGGTCGTAGGTGGCCGAGGGTGACGCCATCTGATGCGGCTGCGGGATGAAGGGATCGCGGTCGTCGACGAAGGAGTTCACCACCTCCGCTTCGTCGCCCGTGGGTGTGCGCTCCAGCTCCTTCACATCGACCACGTTGATCGCCCGCACCTCCCAGTCGATGATGAGATCGGCACGGCAGATGTTGTAGTCGCCGGCCCGCTTGCTCGCGAAAAACAGCTGCGGCCGGAGATCGCCGCAGAACAGGAAGGGCGAAAGATCGTTTGCCGGCGTGTTGATCTTCGCGCCCGCACAGGTGTTGATGTTCCGCACCTCGGACCACACCCCGTCGACGCCGAAGGCGTAGTACAGATCCGCGTTGCCCCTGTTGTTCACGGGCTGATTGGAAGCGGTGAGGATGGAGTCGTAGGGGAGGCTGAAGCCTGCATCCTCTGCGTGAGGCCGGTCGGAGGCGAAGATCAGGAGCGTGATGGTGGCGCCACCAACCACCTTCTGGAAGGCGATGGGATGGGCATCCCAGGTGGGGCTGTTGAGTGCGGTGACATTCGTGATGCCGATGCCACGACCCTTGCGGCCGAAATCATAGATGTGGGTTCCGCCGACGGGGTCGGTGAGGCCGAATTTCAGATTCACACCGAGATCCGGATCGGGGGAATGGGCGATGGAGAGATAGCCGTGATCGTTGGAGAGGAAGCAGATGTTGCCGTCACTCGTCCGGATCCGCCGCAATGACGTGAGCAGGTCACCGCTGCCGTCGCTGAACGATTGTTCCTGCTCCGCTCCTGTCACAGTGGAAGGGGTGCTGTCCGACGGGGCCTTGGTGGGGGCCCAGTCGTCACGTGGCGTACTGTGTGTGGCGTCGTTTGGTGCCCACCCGGGATGCGCCACGTTTTTCGGAGGGGGGATGGTGACGAAGCACTCGCCGCAGCCGCAGAGCATCGAACACAGCAACAGACCGAGCGTGACATGGAAATGGGATTTCATGGGTGCATGGTGCGTTGTGGAAGTTTCAGTGGATGGTCGAGGCTGGGAGCGTCATCGGCAGTTCGGATCCCGGATCCAGTCGATGGTCCAGAATTCGGTGAAGATGATGTTCAGCGTGTTGAAGTTGGGGAAGAGTCCGCCCTGCTGGATGTCGAGGATGGCGACCACGAATTCTCGTCCCGTGATGGAGCGGTAGAAGAACACGTCACCCGTGTGCACCTCCATGTCGAACACATCGGAGCTCGTGACCCTGGGAAAAAAGTCCGGGGCGCGCACGGGGTCGAAGCACTGATGTCGGGAACGATGCTGCCGTCGGGATATTTGACGATGATGTTGGTGATGTCGGGGCGTGTGATGGTGGACATCCCGCTGCCGAACGGCGTGGCCTCTGCGCCGCGCTGCAGGAATTCTTCGCGGTGCTGCTGGACAAAGGTCCGGAACGCGGCGACGCTCCCATCGGCCAGCGTGTAAGGCAGATCGATGAGTTCTCCGGCAAAGCGGAGGTGCCCATGCTTCGGATTCGCTGTCACGTCGAAGTTGATCGCCATCACGTCGGTCGGTGCCTGGTGCACAGGCAGCCATTCCTCATACGTTTGCGGAACGACGCCGCTGTCGGTGGGTGGCCGTTTCAGATACGCATTGGCCGGTGCATAGACCACCTGGTCCACCGTGTACGGGATGGAATCGCCGAAGGACGGGTCGGGGGCGCCCCCCCGGCGTTGGAGGATGAAGTACCGGCCTGAATCGAGGGCGATGTAGTTGATCGCCTCGCCCGAGCTGTTCTGATCCGCGGGGAAGCGCAGTGTCGACACCGAATGCCGCACCGACGGACCACCGGTGCCCCACGCCGGCACGTATTCCCACAGCGTGTTCTGGCGCGGTGTGGGAACGATGGTTCCGCGCACGGGGATGTCCTGGCACTGGTGCAGGTGGAACACCAGTCGTTGCAGCCGATCCAGGAGAGGGCTCCGGCGGCCATGAGGACGGCGGCCAGCAGGCTGCGTTGCAGGAGAGGTGAAAATGTGAGGTGTTTCATGGACGGGCTCCTCTCGCTCTAGAAGGTGACGCCAAAGCGCAGCCGGAACTGGTCGATTCTGCGCAGGGCGGGGAGGTTCGCATACCTGTTCTGATCGGTGGTGATGAAGACCGGCTCGCCGACGGCCCAGCTGCGATAGCCGGCATCGATGGAGATGTCCATGGTCTTCGACACGGCGAGGTCGACGCCCGCGCCGAAGCCGAACGTCAACGGTATGCCATACCCCACATTGGCGCCCTCGCTCACCGCCCTGTTCGCGGTGGTGTGGCTTTCGTTGTCGATGTTCAACGCGCTCATCCAGAGGCAGTAGGTGTCGGCGTCGAGGCTGCCGCCAACCTGCAGATACGCGAACGGACGGAAGCACAGGAACCATGGCTCAACGGCTGAGAGACGGAGGTGGGCGAGCAGCAGCCAGCGCGTAATGTCCCCGCCCGTGGCCGGGTTCCGTGCCGCCTCGTTGAAGGAACGGGCGAGCCCTGCTCCCCATTGCCTCTGCGCCCCGAAGCGGATTCCTCCTGCAACCTCAAATGCGGGCAGCGTCTGTCGTTGCTCGTGAAAGGCGCCAGCGCGCCGTTCGGGATCCACGTAGCCACGGATGTCGGAGTAGGAGGCATACACCCCACGGAGCTCGAGGAAGAAACGGGAGAGCTCACGCGGGACGCAGTCCAGCCGGAGCCCCGCACCAAGCGCGGCACAGGGGCGACACTCCTTGGTGTACACGGCGGTATCGACCCCCCAGGGGACGAGGCGCAGGCCGGCGGGTTCCACCACGTTGTTGTAGGTCTCCACCAGGGTGCAGCCGCCGCAGTCGTCGTCGTGCTGCGGCCTGCCGGGCCATGCAACGACGACGTCGCTCACCGGGATGCGCTCGATGCCGTCGGGGCCGTCGGGAGCGGCCAGATCACGGAACAGGTAGAAGGTCTCGATCACGCCGGGATCGTCGATGCGTCGTGCCTTCCGCGCCTCGATCACCGTGCCACGCAGCGTGACCGCATCGCGGTCGGCACCCGTGGCGGGGAGTGTGGTGGAGCGGTCCTTCTTCTCCGGCCGGATGCGCAGCGCAACAATGTACGATGCGGTGCTCCCGCATCCCTGGATGCCCACGAAGGCGGCGATGCCGGCGAGGAAGGCCAGGCAGGTGATGATCGGTTTCATGACGGCCTACAGCGCAAAATTCAGACTGACGGTGAACAACAGCGAGGGCAGGATGGGGCGGCCATCACCACGCGTGAAGTTGTTGGGCACCTGCCAGCGCGCGTTCAGGTCGATGAACCAATCGCAGCAGTGCTTCGGGTAGAACAGCATGACGCCGACACCGGCCCCCCACCCCATGCCCAGGCGGTCCGCGGTCTCCTCCTTCTCCCCGCCACGGATGTAGGACAGCATAAACAGCCCCTGCAGATAGAGCGGCAAATCCGACGGTGTGTCGAAGAAATTCCGGAGCTCGGGTGACACGGCCGCCGCATAGGTGTACCATGGCGGCGCCTGATCCCCGCGATCCGGGTGGTTGAAATAGTCGGCACGCAACCCGAACCAGAGATGGCAGAAATGCCTGTTCATCAGCGACGCCG
>CAYUYM010000118.1:0-11306 GCA_964449305.1 uncultured Chromatiales bacterium
ATTTGCGGTACTCATCGAGCGTGGTGGCGCCGATGCACTGGATCTCCCCGCGCGCGAGGGCGGGCTTGAACATGTTGGACGCATCGAGCGATCCCGATGCGCCGCCGGCACCGACGATGGTGTGAAGCTCGTCGATGAAGAGGATGATGTCGGCGGCCTTCTCCAGCTCGTTCATCACCGCCTTCATGCGCTCCTCGAACTGCCCGCGGTACTTGGTGCCTGCCACGAGGGCGGCGAGGTCGAGCGTCACGACGCGCTTGTTGTGCAGCACGCGCGACACCTTCTTCTGCACGATGCGCAGGGCGAGGCCCTCGGCAATGGCGGTCTTGCCCACACCCGGCTCACCGATGAGCACGGGGTTGTTCTTCTTGCGGCGCGAGAGTACCTGCGCAACGCGCTCGATCTCCTTTTCACGGCCGACGATCGGGTCGAGCTTGTCCTCCACCGCGAGCTTCGTGAGGTCGCGCCCGAAGTTGTCGAGCACGGGGGTCTTGCCCCTGTCCTGCTTGCGCTCCGCCCCGCCCTGCCCCGTGTGCGGATCGGTGTGACCCGGATCGCGCTGGGCCTGTGCCGCCGGCCGGCCGCTCAGAATGTTGTCGAGCTCATTGCGGACGTTGTCGTAATGGATCGTGAACTGGTTCAGGATCTGTGAGGCGACGTTGTCATCGTCACGCAGGATGGAGAGGAGAAGATGCTCGGTCCCGATGATGTCGCTCTTGTAGAGCTTCGCCTCGAGGTACGTGATCTTCAACACCTTCTCGGCCTGCTTCGTGAGGGGGATGTTGCCGATGGTGAGCGTTCCACCCGAGGCACGGACCGTGTTCTCGATGCTCTTCCGCAGTTTGTACAGATCGGCGCCGAGATTGCGGAGGATCTTCACGGCGATCCCCTCGCCCTCACGGATGATGCCCAGCAGGAGGTGCTCCGTCCCGATGTAATCATGTCCGAGGCGCACGGCTTCCTCCCGGCTCAGCCGGATGACTTCCTGTACGCGGTTCGAAAAATTGCCTTCCATGGAAATTCCTTGTTGGTTCACTGCTCCGACATCACAACACCATCGCGTGCCTGTGAGTTCAATTCCCTTTCTCAACAGGTGCAAAATACCACGGGGGTGCAGGAAAGACAAGGTGATCACCGCCCCCCACGGCCGATGAACGGCGGCTACACGACGATCAGCCGCTCTGTACACGCCTCCACCGCCTCCGGATCGAGTCGCACACCCAGACCAGGTGCCGCGGGGACGTCGATGGTCGAGTCCGCATTCAGGATGACATCCGGTTGCGTCGGATCATGGACAAAGTACCGGGCCGAGGCGCTGATGTCGCCGGGGAGGGTGAAGCCCGGCAGGGAGGCGAGCGCCAGGTCGGCCGCGCGCCCGATGTTGGACGACAGCATGCCACCGCACAGCAGTGGCACACCGTGCCGGACACAGAGGTCGTGGATGGCGAGCGCCTCGTGCAGTCCGCCGACGCAGGCCTGCTTGACGCTCACCGCCCGGCAGGCGCCGAGGTGGAGGGCGGTGCGCGTCGTGTTGACCGAGGTGATGCTCTCGTCGAGAAGGATGGGGGTGGCGATGCGCGCCTGCAATGTGGCATGCGAAACGAGATCGTCGGCCTCGAAGGGCTGCTCGAGGCAGACGAGCCCCAGCCCGTCCAGCGCGGCGATGGCGTCCATGTCGGCCGGATCGAGGCTGCCGTTGGCATCGGTCTGCAGAGGCAGATCGGGGAAGGCCTCGCGCAGGCGCCGGAGCCCGGCCACATCATCCACATGCGCGATCTTCACCTTGATGCGGCCGTAGCCCTGGTCGATGCGCATGCGCACCGCCTCCACCAGCGCCTCGGTGCTCTGCTGCCGGCCGAGGGCCACGCCCACCGGGACGCGGCTGCGTGTGCCGCCCAGCATGGCCGCGAGCGGTGTGTCGGACGCCTGGCCGAGGATGTCCCATGCGGCGAGCTCGAGCGCGGCGTGGGACATGGGGTGGCCGCGGACGGGGGGCATGAGGCGCCGCACATCGGTGACGCTCCGGCCGCGCAGTGGGGGGGCGAGGACGTCGCGCAGGACATGCACGGCAGTCTCCACCGTTTCCGCTGTGTATCCGGGGAAGGCGAAGGCCGGGCACTCACCGAGGCCGGTGATGCCACCGGCCTGCATTTCCACGATCACGAGAGGGCGGGCGTGGATGACGCCGAAGGCCGTGTTGAAGGGCGAGCGGAGCCCGAGGGCGAGGACGCGGATGGCGATCCGTTCGATGATCATGATGACGTGTGCTGTCAGGCGGGGATGTCGGCGTTGAGGGCTGCGGCGCCGAGCATGCCCGCGTCGTTGCCCAGCGCGGCGGGGATGATGACAAGCCGCTGGCGGTGGACGCGGAGCGCGCGTTCGGTGGCGGCGGCGCGCATGCCGTCGAAGAGCGGGGCGCCGGCGGCGGAGACGCCCCCGCCGACGATGAAGGTGGTGATGTCCAGGAGGTTGGCTGCGGAGGCGATGCACCAGCCGAGGCGCTCTCCGGCGCGCCGCAGGATGCCCAGGCAGACGCTGTCGCCTGCGTGGGCGGCTTCGGCGATGTGCCGCGGCGTGAGCGCCGTGGGATCGCGGAGCACCGCGTGGTGGAGGGCGCAGGTGGCATCGCCGGCGATGATGGCGGCCGCCTCGGCCGTCAGGTGGGCGTTGCCCACGTAGGCCTCGATGCAGCCGCGGCTGCCGCAGTTGCAGGCCGGGCCCGCATGGTCGATGGACATGTGGCCGAACTCGCCGGCGTAGCCCATCGTGCCCAGATAGAGCCGGCGATCCATGATGATCCCGGATCCCACACCCGTGCCAAGCGTCAGGCCGATGAAGGAGTCGTGATCGCGTCCCGCACCGAACCATGCCTCGCCCAGCGCGGCGCAGTTGGCGTCGTTGTCCACGCGCACCGGCAGATCCCAGCGATCGTGGAGCATGGAGCCGATGGGCACCACCGTCCACCCGGGCAGATTGGGCGGGTGGGAGACGATGCCCCGGGCCTGATCGATGGAGCCGGGCAGGCCGATGCCGATGCCGGCCACGGAGAGGCCCGCGGGGACGTGCGCCAGGCACTCCACGATGGCGTCGTGGATGCGGGCGATCGCAGCGTCGGGACCTCCGGCCGCATTCGTGGACAGGACGGCGCGGTGATGGATGGCGCCACCCACGTCGCACAGGACGGCCTTGATGTTCGTGCCGCCGACGTCGATGCCGATGCTTGTCACTTCACGTCCGGGGGGGTGGCGTGCTGCACCTTGTAGACGATCTCGCCCTGGCGCACCATGCCGTGCACTTCGCGGGCGATGTGCTCCACTTCGGAATTCTCGGTCTCGATGCGGCGCTTCTGTTCACGCAGCGTCGCGATCTCGGATTTCAATTGGGCGATGCGCGTCTCCTTGTCCCGCAGTTCGGATTCCAGCATGATGCGCCGCAACAGACCCTTGTTGCTGAAGGTCACCAGCAGCGCCACCACGAACATGGCAAGGAGCAGGATGGAAACGCGCCGTTGACGGAGTTTTTCCATCCATCGCGCGGTGCGTTTCTCTGGTCGGTTTCCATACGGCATCATGGGGCAAAAATACATCCCCGGATTGAAAACGGCAACCAAAATGTTTGAAGACAGTGAATTACGCCGGCATTCTCAACTTTTGGTTGATGTGATTTTGGCCCCATCAGCCGGCATGCATGGGGGAAGGCTGCGTGCGTCACACACCCGGGCCATCGTGCTGTGCGCCGAGGCGCAGGGTTTTCGTGGACAACTCGATGCCGTAGGAAGCGGATGCGATGCGGACGAGGTCCTCCACCTGGGCGTCGGTGAGTGGGCGGGGCCCTCCGAGCGCGGCCGCGGCGATGACGATCTCCGCCGTGTGCTCCAGCTTCTCAAGCTTGAACCATGCATCGTGGATGTTGCTGCCGGCGGCCACAACCCCATGGTTCTGCAGGAGCACCACATCGTGCCGGCCCACAAAGGGGGCGAGCGACTCGGGCAGGGCGGGGGTGGACGGCGTGGCATACGGAGCGAGGGGCACGGCGCCCATGGTGAGCATGACCTCCGGGAACACGCAGTCCGGAATCCGGCGACCCGATGCCGCCAGCGCCGTGGCATGCACCGGGTGCGCATGGATCACCGCCATCACATCGGAACGCGCCGTGTAGTAGGCGAGGTGGAGAAGGATCTCCGTGGTTGCACGGCGGTGACCTTCGAGCAGCCTCCCCGCGGTATCCACCACGATGAGGTCGTCCTGCATCACTTCGCCCTTGCACACGCCGTGCGGCGTGCAGAGAATGCGGTGATCGTCGAGACGCATGGAGAGGTTGCCGTCCATGGCCGCAACCATGCGGCGCTCGTATGCACGGTGGCAGATGGCGAGAAACGTGTCGAAGGAGGATGTCATGCGGCTTCCATCCGGATGTGTGTGAGGTGCGGTGCAATGCTTCCACGAAATAACGAAAATCGCGGGCCATGCGAAAGCGGACGTGCATCGCTCCATCGGGTGCGAGCCGTGCTGGTGCGCATGCGGGCATCCCGGCAGGCATCATTGAGGAAAAATGTGTACCTTCGTCTTCAACCGGGCAGTTAGCTCAGTCGGTTCAGAGCGTCTGGTTTACACCCAGAAGGTCGGGGGTTCGAGCCCCTCACTGCCCACCATCATCACACATGAAAGGAGAGGACCATGAATTCCGGCAACTGGTTTCTGAAGGAGAAGCGCTTCGTGGACATGCGGGCCGTGTCCGCAGAGGGACACATGACGTTCAGTGGGACGATGAACAAGACCGCACTGCTCTTCGTCATCCTGCTCGCCGGAGCCTCGCTCACCTGGGTCACACCCACCTGGGGTGATGCGCTTCCACCCATCAGCCTGATGCTCGTCGGGCTCTTCGGCGGGTTGATCCTGGCGCTTGTCACTGCCTTCAACATGGGCATTGCGCGCATCACGGCACCGATCTACGCCTTCTGCGAGGGACTGTTCCTCGGAGGCATCTCGTCGATGCTCGAATTTCAATTCCCCGGCATCGTGCTCCAGGCCATGGTGGCGACACTCGCGCTGTTCGCCGGCATCTACATCACCTTTCGCTCGGGTCTCGTGAAGGTGAGCCAGCGCTTCCGCAACGGTGTGATCGGGGCCACCATGGGCCTCGCCCTCTTTTATCTTGTCGCGATGATCTTCGCCCTGTTCGGCATCCGCGTTCCGCTGCTCTTCAGCGGCGGCAGTGTCGGCATCCTGTTCAGCCTTGGGGTGGTGGTCCTCGCCACACTCAACCTCGTCCTCGATTTCGACATGGTCCAGCAGATGTCCGAGGCCGGGGCGCCGAAGCACATCGAATGGTATGGCGCCTTCGCGCTCATGGTCACGCTTGTGTGGCTCTACATCGAGATTCTGCGCCTGATCGCACGCTTGCGCCGCTGACCATCACCGGCATACGCAGGACTCACCGGTCACCCGTCCGAACCTCGGTCGCTCCCCTCCGGTCCACCACGTCCACATTCCCCATCATCCAACGACATCGCCATGGTTTTCTCGTTCACACCGCGTGTTTCCCTCATCCTGATGCTGCTTGCACCCGTGGCGACCATGGCACAGGCGGGCGGGGCGGCGCTGCACCTCGATGAGGCGTTGCAGTCGGCCCGGAGCAGCCACCCGGGCATCATCGCCGCGCGTGCCGGCATCCGCGCGGAGACGGGCCGCAGGCTCTCCGCCCTCTCCCCGGAATCCCCGACCATCGTCCTGCGGCATGAGGACATTCCCGGCGGCGCATCCTTCGGCGACGCGGGGCAGAAGATCCTGGAGATCTCCCAGTCCTTCGACCTGCCGCTGCTGCTTGGCGCCCGCGGCCGCCTGTCGTCCGGCCTCATCCGTGCGCAGGAGTGGGAGCTTGCCCTCATGGAGCGCCGCGTGCGCGCGGGTGTGATCACGGCCTACGCGCGGCTGTACGCGGTTGCGCGGCAGGACGCGCTGCTGCGGCGCAATGCGGCCAATGCGGCGGAGTTCGCCGCCAAGGTCCAGCGCCGCATCGACGCGGGGGATGGCACACCGCTCGAGCTTCTGCGCGCCCGCGCGGAACGGGCCTCCGCCGACGCCGCCGTCGCCGCCGCCGCACAGCGCCGCGCCGTGGCGGTGGGGGCGCTGGAGGAGGCCATGGGCCGCGATCTGCCCGACGATGTGGACGCCGTCGATTCCCTGCCGCCGCTCGCGATCGATCCCGCCGGTCTGGGACGCCCCGACGAGCTGGTCCGCGAGCATCCGGAATGGTGTGCCGCGCAGGAGCGGGCCGGAGCCATGGCCGCCGATGCCGGCTGGCGCTGGATGGAGTACCTCCCACGCTTCAACGCCTCGTGGTTCCAGCAGGACTACGCGGCCGCCGGGCGCCTGTGGGGCGTGCAGCTCGGCGCGGAGCTGCCCCTGTGGTTCCTCCTGGGGGCACGGGGCTCGGCCATGGAGCGCGACGCCGAGGCGGAACGCGCATCGGCGGAGAGCCGCGGTGTGGCCATCGCCGTCGCGGCGCGCATCCAGTCCTCCATCACCGCGCTCGCCGCGGCGGAGCGCGGGCTGGCAGCCTACACGCGCGACATCCTCGCCGAGGCGGCGGAGATCACCCGCGTCGCCACGGCATCCTACGATGCAGGTCAGATCAATCACCTCGAGTACCTCGATGCCATGCGCTCGGCGAACGGCGTGGTTCTCGGCTACTATGATGCACTCGCCTCCTATTACCAGGCCGTGGCCGAATGCGAAGCCGCAACCGGTCACCGCCTCATCCCCTGATGAACGCACCATGAACAGCCTCCATTCCAGCACCCATCCATTGGAACACCGCGCATGCCGCACCGGCCGCGTGCTTCCCGCCCTGCTCCTCCTTGGCCTGCTCCTCACAGCCTGCGGGCATCAGCAGGAGACACCGCCCCCGGCGCAGCAACCCACGGCGACCACCGTCACTGTGCCCGTCGATCTGCTGCCCGCCTTCAAGCTCGAGGTCGCCGAGGCGGTGCGCACCGCCATGACGCATGTCATCGACATTCCGGCCACGGTGCTCGTCGATCCCACCACCACCGCCCGTGTCAACAGCCTCATCCCCGGGCGCATCCAGTCCGTGCTTGTCCAGCAGGGGGCGCACGTGTCCGCAGGCCAGGCCCTTGCCACGGTGGAGAGCATGGAACTCGGCACCATGATCGCCGACCTCATCCGCAGCCAGTCCGAGCTCACCTCCGCGGAGGCGGAATACGCACGCGTGAAGACGCTGCACGGGGACCGCGTGTCGTCGGACAGGCAGCTCCAGGCGGCGGAGAGCGCGCACACCATCGCGCGTGGCAGCCTCACCGCGGCAAGGAAGCGCCTCCTTGCGGCCGGCATGAACGAGGCCGACCTCACACGCCTGCAACAGGATCCCGCCTCCTTCAAACCCATCCTCACCCTGCGGGCGCCCATCGCGGGCGTCGTCGCCATGCGCAACGCCATGGTGGGGCAGCAGATCTCCGAGTCGCAGGACCTCTTCGAGATCGTGAACCTCGCCACCGTCATGATCCAGGGCAATGTGTTCGACACGGATTTCGGGGTTGTCCGGCCCGGACTTCCGGTGACCCTGAAGGTGCAGGCCTACCCTCATGCGGTGTACACCGGCACCATCCAGTCCGTGTCGCCGCAGGTGGATCTGACCACGCACACCCTGCCGGTCTATTGCCGGATCACGAACCGCAACAACGAGCTGCGACCCAATCTCCATGGGCAGATGCAGATCCGGACCACCGCCGTGAACGAGGCGCTCATCGTGCCCTATGATGCCATCGTGTTCGACGGCGACGAACGGTACGTGTTCGTCAGGTCCAACGACACAACCTTCACGTATGTCAAGGTCACGACCGGTGAGTCCACGAAGGACCAGGTGGCGATCACCGGCGGCATCGAACCCGGCGCCATGGTGGTGATGAAGAATGCGTTCAACCTCAAATCGCGTCTCAAGCTGGCCGCGAGCGGGGATGAATGACGATGAGCTCGCGCGTCATCGACTTCGTGCTGCGCAACCGGCTCTTCGTTGCGGGCTTCATCATCACCATCATCGGGCTGGGCATCTACTCGCTCAACGACATCCGCATCGATGCCTTCCCCGATGTGACGAACAACCAGGTGCAGATCATCACCGAGGCGCCGAACCTCTCCCCCGTGGAGGTGGAGCGCTTCGTCACATTCCCGATTGAGAACTCCATGAACGGCCTGCCCGGCGTGGACATCCTTCGCTCCATCTCCAAGTACGGGCTCTCCGTGGTCACCGTGGTGTTCCATGACAATGTCGACTTCTACTTTGCGCGGCAGGTCATCTCGGAACGCCTCTCCGGCGTGCGAAGCGAGCTGCCCGCCACCGTGAAGCAGCCGATGCTCGGCCCCGTCTCCACGGCCCTCGGCGAGATCTACCAGTACGTGGTGGAGGGACCCGGCAAGTCCGCCATGGAACTCCGCACCATCCAGGAGTGGCTCATCAAGCCGCAGCTCAAGACCATCCCGGGCGTCACCGAGGTCAACAGCTTCGGTGGCTTCGTCCGGCAGTTCCAGGTGCTCATCGATCCATCGCGCATGCAGGCCCACCGCGTCACCGTGAAGGATGTGTTCGATGCGATCGAGCGCAACAACTCCATCTCGGGCGGAAGCTTCATCGAGCACAATGGTGAGGCCTTCATCATCCGCGGACTCGGCCTCGTCTCCACCATGGACGACCTCGGCAACATCATCATCCGGACGCAGGACAATGTGCCCGTGAACATCCACGATGTTGCGGAGGTGATGATCGGCCCCGAGACGCGCGCGGGCGCGGTGACGAAGGACTCCACCGGCGAGGTGGTGACGGGCATTGTCATGATGCTCAAGGGCGAGAACAGCCGCGATGTGATCCAGAAGATCAAGGCCAAGGTGGAGCAGGTGAACCGGAGCCTGCCCGGGGGTGTCACCATCCGCTCGTTCTACGACCAGACCGAGCTCGTGAACAACACGATCCGCACCGTGGAGACCAACCTCCTCGAAGGCGGCATTCTTGTCATTGCCGTGTTGTTCTTCTTTCTCGGCAACTGGCGGGCCGCGGCCATCGTCGCCATGGTCATCCCGCTCTCCATGCTCTTCACCTTCATCGGGATGGATCGCATGGGCCTCTCGGCCAACCTCATGAGCCTCGGCGCCCTCGATTTCGGCATGATCGTGGACGGCGCCGTGGTGCTCGTGGACAACTTCGTGCGCTACATGAGCGAACGGCGGGACGCGAAGATGCGTCGTGTGGACATGATCGGCGCGGCGACGAAGGAAGTCGCCCGGCCCATCATCTTCGGCGTCATCATCATCATCATGGTGTACGTCCCCATCCTGAGCTTCCAGGGCATGGAGGGGAAGATGTTCACACCGATGGCCTTCGCCGTGATGTTCGCCATCATCGGCTCGCTCATCATGGTGTTCTCCTTTGTGCCGGTGGTGGCATCCGTGTTTCTGAAGGTGGGGGAGAATCCGCGGGAGAACATCGTCATCCGCTGGCTCAAGCCGCGCTACGAGCGCGTGCTGCTGTGGACCATGGACAACAAGGGCCTCACGATCTCGCTCGCCCTTGGGGGGCTTGTCATCAGCCTCGCCCTCGTGCCCTTCATGGGATCGGAGTTCCTGCCCGAACTCGACGAGGGCTCCGTGCTCATCGAGGTGAAGCGCCTGCCCAGCGTCGCGCTGTCGGAATCCGTGACACAGGGCATCGAACTTCAGAAGAAGCTCATGGTGATTCCGGAGATCAAGACGGCGGTGTTCAAGACGGGCCGGCCCGACCTCGCGAACGATTACATGGGCCTCCATGAAACGGACTGCTTCATCATGCTGAAACCGCGCGCCGAGTGGCGTGGCGGCATGACGAAGGAGGACATCATCAACGAGATGAAGGCCATCGTGGATCGCGAGCCCGGCATCAGCTACAACATGACACAGCCCATCGCAATGCGTGTGGACGAGCTGGTGGCGGGCGTGAAGTCCGACGTGGCGGTGAAGATTTTCGGTGATGATTTCGGCATCCTCACCGAACGCGCCGCCGAGATCGAGGCCATCGCCCGGGGCATCGAGGGGATGGACAACACCATGGTGGAGCAGGTGGCGGGGCAGACCTACCTCGACATCAGGATCGACCGCAACGAGATCGCCCGCTTCGGCATCAACGTGGAGGATGTACAGCGGGTGATCGGCACGGCCATCGGCGGCGAGGTGGCGACCGAGGTGTATGAAGGGACGCGGAAGTTCGACGTGCAGGTGCGCTTCAACGAGGCGTCACGGCGCAGCATCGAGGACATCCGCAACGTCCTCGTCGGTACGCCGGGGGGCACGCAGGTGCCGCTGCGGCAGGTGGCCGCGATCACCGAGGTGGAGGGCCCCGTGCAGATCAGCCGCGAGAACGGCCAGCGCCGCGTGGTGGTGGGCATCAACCTCGCCGGGCGCGACGTGGGCAGCTATGTGGCCGAGCTGCAGAAGAGCATCGAGTCGCGCGTGCAGCTGCCGCCTGGGTACTTCCTCCAATACGGCGGGCAGTTCGAGAATCAGCAGCGCGCCATGGGCCGGCTCTCCGTGGTGGTGCCGCTCGCCCTGCTCATCATCTACCTGCTGCTCTTCTCGATGTTCGGCAACCTGCGGCATTCCATCCTCATCCTCTTCAACCTGCCGTTCGCCCTCAGCGGCGGCATCGTGGCACTGTGGATCCGCGGCCTCAACATCAGCATCACCTCCGCCATCGGCTTCATCGCCCTCTTTGGCGTGGCGGTGCTCAACGGCGTGGTGCTCGTGGAGCATCTCAACCACCTCCGCAGGCACGGACACTCCCCGCGGCAGTCCGTCGTCATCGGCGCGGCCGACCGCCTGCGGCCCGTGCTCATGACGGCCCTCGTCGCCAGCCTGGGCTTCATCCCCATGGCGCTCAACACCTCCCAGGGCAGCGAGGTGCAGCGGCCGCTCGCCACCGTGGTGATCGGCGGGCTCGTCACATCCACGCTGCTCACGCTCCTCGTGCTGCCCACGGTGTACGCATGGATCGAGACGCGCCACGATCCCTCGCTGAAATTCGGCGAACGCACGCGGCGCATGTTCCTCCCGAAGAGTTTCTGGTAGACGTGAACATGAATACGTGCTGGAACAGGGCCGACCCTCTTCAGAGCCCGCGTTTCCGTGGGGAGGCTGAGGATCGCGACCCATCCGGCAACTCACCGAAACTCACACCCTGCATCTCATGGATTCGAAACAATCCCTGCGGGGCCTCTCCATCATTGCAGCACCATCCTCCGTGTCATGCCACGCAGTGAACCGCTG
>CAYUYM010000119.1:0-11093 GCA_964449305.1 uncultured Chromatiales bacterium
AGACCGCATGTCCTGATCTGCCCTTTGTGCGCGGGCTGCGCGTGTATGCGGGCGACGATGAGACGGCCCTGCCGGTGATGTTCAAGAACGGCGGGAATGCGGGGCCGGAGTACATCACCATCCGCTTCGATGTGGCGACCCGGCAGCCACCGCGCCTCAAGATCCGTTTCCGTCATTGCACCAAGGACTGGCAGCCCGACGAAAATTTCTTTGTTCGTGACGAGTTCTTCACCTACACCCGCCAACTCGTCTACGAGCAGGCACCATCGGGTGCGGGGTTGTATACCTGGCGTTTCACGAACACCTTTCCCAGCAAGGACAACGCCTTCGTCCGCTTCCTGTACTCCGGCAACTGGGTGTTCGAGATCACCGAGGAGAACGATGATTCCGTGTATTACGGCGGTGGCCGTTTCATCGTGGTGGAGAACGCGGTGCGGACGGCGCTCGTGGCACACAACGACTATTGGACGGACTGGGACATGCCGCTCGACCGCGTCCACCGCCTCCAGATGCGGGTGATGGTGCCGGATTCCCTCTTCGGGGACTTCGTCAAAACGGTGGACTTCTACAAGAACCACCGGCTCTTTGAGCGGTACCGGGTGGATGCCTACGGCTTTGTCGACAACGCGCGTGTGGAGGGGTTGGGCATGCGGGAGAAGACCTTCACCTACATGAACGTGCTCCCGGTGAACGGCTACCGCTACTTCGATTTCCGGAACGTGGCGGCGTATCCCAACGCCTCCGTTGCGAGCCGTGTGGATGGCGCCGATTTCACACGGTGGCGTTTCGGCACCGATCCCATGCACTTCCACGGATCCTCCCGCACGCTGCCAGCGACCTCCTGGGACTCGGACTACCTGTGTGTGCTCTTCGAGCTCAAGCACCGCGACATTCCCGGCCGGCAGATCTTCATCGCAGGGGATTTCAACGACTGGGATCCCATGCCCGACGACCGTCTGGTGAAGAATCCGAAGACGGACACGTGGGAGATCGCCTACCGCCTGCTGCGCGGTGCCTACGAGTACCAGTATGTGACCGGTGTGGTGGATGAGGAGAAGGACATCGTGGTGCAGCAGGACTGGACGGCGATCGAGGGGAACGCGTGGGACGCGCAGAACCTCTACTGGGGCATCGTGTATTACGACGACGACCAGTTCGGTGGTGTGACGCGCGCCGTGGGGTTCGCCTCCACCATCGGCGGGCGGTGAGGGAGGGGCACGACATGATGCACAGCACGCGAACGGCGGCCGGTGAGGGTCAGGTGTGGGAGACGGTGATCGACCCGCGGCGCGGCATGTGGCACGCGGGTTTCGGCGAAATACTTCGTCACCGCGAGCTGCTGTTTTTCCTTGTGTGGCGCGACATCCGCGTGCGCTACCGGCAGACGGTGCTGGGCGTGACCTGGGCGCTGGTGCGACCGCTGCTGTCGATGGCCGTGTTTCTCTTCGTTTTTCACCGCCTCGCGGGCATTGCGGTCACAGGCGTTCCATATCCACTGTTCGTCATGGCCGGCATCGTTGTATGGACGTTCTTCTCCGACGGAGTCACCACCTCATCGCAATCGCTTCTCGCCAACACCGCGCTCATCACCAAGGTGTGGTTTCCGCGCATGCTCATCCCCATCGCCGCCGTGCTGCGCGGCACGGTGGACGCGGCGATCGCCACCGTGCTGTTCGTGGTCATGCTGGCGTGGTACGGGCATCCGATCACAGCGGCCGTGCTGCTGCTGCCGCTGGCGGCGGTCTGGGCCTTTGTCGCGGCGCTGGGTCCGGGGCTCTGGTTCACCGGGCTGGGAGTGCGCTACCGCGATGTGGCGCATGCCCTGCCCTTCATCGTGCAGCTTCTGTTCTGGGTGTCGCCGGTGGGGTATCCCGCAGAGGCCGTGCCCGCGGGCTTCGTCACGGTCTTCTGGTGCAACCCGCTTGCCGGCGTGATCGGCATGGCACGAAGCGCCCTGCTCGGGACGCCGTTTCCGGATGCAGCGCTGCTTTCGCTTTCACTCGCTGTGACGCTTGTGATCCTGGTGACGGGCGCGTGGGTGTTCGTCCGCATGGAGCGCGATTTCGCGGACGTGATATGAGCGACGTCGTCATCCATACCGAGAGCCTGGGCAAGAACTACGTCATCGACGAGGGACGTGATGCACCCGGCACGGGCACGCTGTTCGGATCACTGCTGCGCGGCCGGCGTGGGACGCGGAGCGTGGTGCACGCCTTGAAGGATGTGTCGATCGACGTGCACCGTGGGGAGATTGTCGGCCTTGTGGGCGGGAACGGCGCGGGGAAGTCGACACTGCTGAAGCTTCTCTCGCGCATCACGTGTCCGAGCGCGGGAAGCGCCGTGGTGCGCGGGCGTGTGGGGGCGCTGCTGGAGGTGGGGACGGGGTTTCATCACGAGTTGACGGGCCGGGAGAACATCTTCCTCAACGGTGCGGTGCTGGGGATGACGCGCACCGACATCCGCGGGTGCTTCGACAGCATCGTGCATTTTGCTGACATCGGTCAGTATCTCGACACGCCCGTCAAGCGGTATTCCTCGGGCATGTTCATGCGTCTCGCCTTCGCGGTGGCGGCGCATCTGCGCACGGAGATCCTGCTGGTGGACGAGGTGCTGGCCGTGGGTGATGCGGAGTTCCAGCGACGCTGCCTGGCGAAGATGGAGGATGTCGCCGGTTCGGGCCGGACGGTGTTGTTTGTGAGTCACAATCTGGGAGCGGTGCGTGAGCTGTGCACGCGCGGGCTGCACATCGCCGGCGGGCGTGTGGTGTGCGATGCCGGTGTGGAGGAGGCGGTGGACCATTACCTGGAGGGGTTTTCGGACACCCCCGCGGAGTTCACCGCCGAGGCGCTCGACCCAGCGAAGGTGATGCAGATCACCACGGTGCGCGTGTGCCGTGCCGATGGAGCGCCGGCGGCGCGCTTCCTCCTTGGTGAGCCGATCCTGCTGCATCTGCGCACGCACGCGGCACGCCCCGTGACGGATGTGCATGTGGCGATCCAGGTGAAACGCAATGGCGTGCCCGTGTTCACCTCGTTCGACATCGACGAACAGCCGGAGCTGTTGACGATGCGGCCGGCGGGTGAGGGAGGCTATGCCATCGTGCTGCCGGTGGAGGCGCTCAAGGCGGGTTTCTACAGCGTGAATGTGGACTGCGGTGTGATGCACCGCGCCACAATCGACATGCACCGCGACGTTGTGACCTTCACGATCGACGAATCGCAGGAGAACACCATGCATCGGAGCCATGCGTCCCGGCGTCCCGGCGTGGTGCGTCTTCCGGTGCACTGGCAGGAGATGGGGCGCAGCATGGAGGAGACATCATGACAGCGGTGGCCATCATCCCCGCGCGGGGCGGTTCGAAGGGCGTTCCGCGCAAGAACCTGGCGGAGGTCGGCGGGTTGCCGCTGCTGGTCCGCACCATCCATGCGGCTCGGACGGTGCCCTCGCTGGCGCGCGTCATCGTCTCGACCGACGACGACGGGATCGCCGCCATCGCACGGCACGCCGGTGCCGACGTGGTGCTGCGCCCGCCCGAGCTGGCGACGGACGATGCACCCTCGGAGCTTGCGCTTCTGCATGTGCTCGACGAGCTGCGCCACCGCGAAGGCATGACGCCCGACGTCACGGTGTTTCTGCAATGCACGTCGCCCTTCACCACGGGAGCCGACATTGAGGCGGTGCTCGAGACGCTGGTGGAGGAGGCGGCCGACAGCGTCTTCACCGCGCAGCCGTTCACACATTTCCTGTGGCGCCGCGATGCGACGGGGCGCATGACGGGGGTGAACCATGACGCCACGATGCGCGTGATGCGGCAGCACCGGGAGGAGGAGTACCTTGAAAACGGCGCCATCTACGCGATGCGAACGGAGGGCTTTCTGCGTTCCCGTCACCGCTTTTTCGGCGCGGTGGCCGTGCACGTGATGCCGCCCGGGCGGTCGCTCGAGATCGACACGCAGGAGGACCTCTCGGAGGCACGGCGCATGGCCGGCGGGATGGACGAGCGTCTCGGTCGACTTCCGCGCCACGTCGCGGCGCTGGTGATGGACTTCGACGGCGTGTTCACCGACAACACCGTGCTTGTGCTGCAGGACGGTCGCGAGGCCGTGCGCTGCAGCCGTGCCGACGGTCTGGGCATCGAGCTGCTCCACGCCCGCGGGCTCCGCATGGCGGTGATCTCGTCGGAGACGAACCCGGTGGTGCAGGCGCGCTGCGACAAGCTCGGGCTGCCGTGCATCCGCGGCGCGCACGACAAGCGGCGCACGCTCGCCGAATGGGCCTCGGAGAGCGGTGTGGATCTGCGGGATATCGTCTACCTCGGCAACGACGTCAACGACCTGCCCTGCCTGCGCATGGCGGGCTGCGGCGTGGTGGTGGCGGACGCACACCCCGATGCGATGGCCGCGGCGGCGCTGGTTCTCACCTCGCCGGGCGGGCAGGGGGCGATACGCGAGCTGGCGGACATGCTTCTCCACAGGATGGAGCGGGAGGAGGGAGGCCTGCATGGCTGAGCACATCACCATCGGCCCGGAGACGCTGGGTGTGGGACAGCCGGTGTTCATTGTCGCCGAGATCGGCATCAATCACAACGGGGATGTGGATCTGGCGTTGCGCCTCATCGATGCCGCCGCCGCCGCCGGCTGCAATGCCGTGAAGTTCCAGAAGCGGACGCCGGAACTGTGCGTCCCCGCCAATCAGCAGGATCGCCCGCGTGACACGCCCTGGGGAGTGATGTCGTATCTGGACTACCGTCGCCGACTGGAGTTCGGCCATGAGGAGTATGACATGATCGCCGCACGGTGCAGCGAGCGCGGTCTTCTGTGGTTCGGATCGGGATGGGACGTTCCCTCGATCGACTTCCTCATGCGCTTCGATCCCCCCTGCATCAAGATCCCCTCGGCGCTGCTGACGCACGACGCAGTGCTGGCGCATGCGCGGACACGTGGTGTGCCCGTGGTGCTGTCGACCGGCATGTCCACCATGGAGCAGATCCGGCGGGCGATGGCGCAGCTTGCCGACACGCCTGTGCTTCTGCTGCACTCCACCTCGGCGTATCCCTGTCCATCGGCGGAGATCAACCTGCGCGTGATGGCGACCTTGCGCGACGCCTTCGGTGTGCCGGTGGGGTATTCGGGGCACGAGACAGGTCTGCAGATCTCCCTTGCCGCGGCCACGCTGGGTGCGTGCATGATCGAGCGGCATCTGACACTGGACCGCGCCATGTGGGGATCGGATCAGGCGGCCTCGGTGGAGCCGCAGGGAATGACGCGCCTCGTGCGCGACATCCGGGTGATCGAGGAGGCGCTGGGCGACGGGGTCAAGCGCGTGTACGACAGCGAGAGCGCCGCGCTCCGGCGGCTCCGCGGGGTGTGACGCAGGCGCATTGTGAAGCGGGCAGCACAGAACCGGGCATCGGTGATGACGCGTCTGCGCGTCGCGCTTCAGCGTGATGGAGCGGCCATCGCCGCGCTGCGCACCGGGCTGTACGGGATGGAGGGCATGGCGGCACTGCTGCGCATCCTTGCCGGGCCGGCGCGAGACGGGGAGGAGGGGCGTCTCCGCGAATTCGCCGACTGGCTCAACGAGGTGGTGTACACCGTGCGCATCAAGCTCCGCCTGCGCCGCGACAGTGCGCTCGGAGGCGTGCACGACTTCCATGAACTCGATCTGCCCGCCCGCCGACGCAGCGACACGGTATTCATCCTCGGCTCCGGCGCCTCCATCAATCGCATCACCACCGCCCAGTGGGAGGAGATCACCGCGCACGACACCATGGCGCTCAACTTCTGGCCCATCCACGACGTTGTTCCGGGCATGCTGTTCTTCGAGACACGCACGCAGTTCCCGGAACGCAATGCCGTCTTCTTCCACCTGCTCCACGAGCGCGCTGCGGACTATGGCGGCGTGCCGCTCGTGCATTTCACCTTTGAACCTGGAGTGCCGGAGGGTTTTCCCCCGACGCTGCGTGATCACCTGCATCTGCTGAACACCACGCGCAGCACCTTCACGCTGCGTGGCATGCGCCGCTCCCTGCGCGCGGCGGCATGGATCCACCGCAACACCACGCTCGGCATCGAGGCGGCGATCAATCCCGGATCACAGCTCGGCATGCTCGCCATGCTGTGCCTGCTGGCCGGGTACCGCAACATCGTGCTGCTCGGTGTGGATCTGCACGACAGCCGGTATTTCTGGGAGACCGCACCGGAGCGTTTCGCGCACCGCCCAAAGCCACCGCGCATCCAGACAAGCGATGTCCACGCCACGTACGACCGTGCACAGCGTGCCGTCCCCATCGATGTGTTTCTGACGGAGATGCTGGAGGTGTTCGGCCGCGACCGGGAGGTGACGCTGTACTGCGGGAGCACCACCTCGGCGCTGGCCGCGCTGATGCCTGTGTGGTCCTTTGCCACGACCGACGGAGGTGGGACATGAGGCCCGAACCACGGCATATGCTGCGCGGGGTGCTGCGTCGTGGCATCGACACCATTCTGCTGGCGCACACGGATGCGCAGGGCCGGCAGTCGCGTCCCTACGGCCGCATGGCCGCCGCGGTGCTCGACATGCTCGACCGCTGGCACGCCCGCCTGCATCTGCCGCTCATCGACGCTATGGAACGGCGTGGGGAAGGGCGCTCCATCCTCAGGCTTCGGACGGAGGACTGGAAGCGCAGCGACACGGTGTGCATCCTGGGATCGGGGCCGGGCATCAACCGCATCACACCGGAGGAATGGCGGCACATCGCAGCGTGCGACAGCATCGGGGTCAATTTCTGGCCGGTGCACGATCATGTGCCGTCCATCCTGTTCTTCGAGGTGAGCGGCGACGCGGAGCGCAACGCCGTGCACGCGGGATTGATGCGGATGCGTGCGGATGCGTATGCACAGGTGCCCGTGTGCGTGAACATCCGCGACGCCGGGCGGGCGCTGGAGGCATGGCCTGCGGAACTGCGGCGCCGCTGGCATCTGTATGCCACGGTGTATGGCGCCAAATCGGTTCCGCTTCTCCGCCGCGCTCTGGAGCGGCTCGCCGCGGCTGAGGCGCGCGGAGAGGATGTGCGCCCGCTGCTGGTGAACCACTCCGGATCGATGAGCACGATGGTCCTGGTGGCGATGCTCGCAGGGCATCGACGCATCGAGCTCTGGGGGGTGGACCCCGGCAGCACAACGTATTTCTGGGAGGAGCCGGGGGCCGTGTCGGCCGACGTGCCACTTCCCCCCAACACCCAGCGCGGGGAGGTGCACAGCAGCATGGATCCGCGCAATCCCAACTCGCTCACACTCACCACGTTCCTCGATGTGCTCGCCACTGTGCCTTTCGTGAACCGCGGCTGCGAGATCATCATCCGGACAACATCCGGAGGAGGTGGGGAGTGAACGGTGTCGATGTTCCGTTGTGGAGACACCCGCACGTTTCCCCCCACCATCCACCATCAGCGGGTCGGCATTCGTCATCCACGTGCTGCAATTCGTAACTTGTCCCGAAAGCGCTACATCATCCGAATCCCATGCCCATCGTCACCGTCATCATCCCCGTCCACAATGCCGCCGCCCACCTGCGTGAGGCAGTGGACAGCATCCTGCACCAGACCCACCACGATCTGGATGTGCTGCTGGTGGACGACGGCTCGGAGGATGACAGCATGCGCATCATGGAGGCATGTGCGGAGGAGGATGTGCGCATCCGCATTCTCCGGTTCCCGCACCGGGGGATCGTCGCCACGCTGAACGCCGGGTTGGATGCGGCGGGCGGGGACTTCGTTGCGCGCATGGATGCCGACGATGTGGCATTGCCGGAGCGCATCGCTGCACAGCTTGCGCTGCTGGAGGAGGAGCCTGGAACGGACATCTCCGCCGCATGGGCCCGCGAACTTCACCCGGAATCGCATCACCTCTATCGGAGCGAGACCACGCACGAGGCCATCCGCTGCTCGCTTCTTTTCGCCTGCGACATTGTGCATCCCACCATCCTTGCACGCCGGGAGGTGTTCCAGGATCCGGCGATGCGATACGATCCGGCGTTCGAGTTCGCGGAGGACTACGAGCTCTGGCCACGCATGCTGCGCAGGCACAGGGCCGCCATCATCCCGCACGTGCTCCTGCGCTACCGCACACACGCGTTGAGCATCCAGGCCCTGCACAAGCCGCTGCAGGAGCAGCGCGTCCGCATGATCCACGCCGGCCTTCTTGGGGAGCTCGGGCTGGAACCCGACGACGACATGCTCGACCTGCACCGGCGCATCGGAGCATGGAGCTTCCATCAGACAAAGGCGGAGCTCCGCGCCATCGACCGGCACCTCGTCATGCTGATCGAGGCAAACGATGCGGCACGGGTGTACGATGCTGACGTGCTGCGCGCGTACAGCGCACGGCGCTTCTACCACATCTGCGCCTCCACCACCTCCACCGCGCTTGATGGCCGACGGGAGTTCCGCCTGTCATCCTTCGCGGGGAGCTACGAGCCCACCGCCATGCAGAAGCTGCGTCAGGCCATGAAGCGGCGCATCCATCGCGTGCCGCCGGACATCGACCATCGGGACGCCCTGCGATGAGCATGGTGCTGCTTGGCCGCCTGCCCCTCGCCGGGATGCGAAGCGGTCCCGAGGAGGTGACCTGGCAGCTCTTCCGTGAGCTGCACGCGCTCGACGCCGGGACACGCTTCATCCAGTATCCCTTCGATGGCACCGTATTCTCCCGATGGGTGAAGCTCTTCGGCCGGGACGTGCGCCTCGTCGACGGTGTGCGTCTTGAGCGGATGGGGCTGCTGCGCTTGACCGCTGATCTGCTGCGGCGACAGCCCGACACCCTGTTCATCACGTCGCGGCAGACGCATCACGTCCTGCTGCTGGCGTTGAAGCCGCTGCTCCGAGCGCGCATCACCGTGCTGTTCCACTTCATTGCGCGGCATCTGCTTGTACGGTACCGCACACGCCCCCCGCTGGGCCTGCGGCTGCGCGAGGCGCTGTCGGAAGGGCTGTGTGTGGATCTGGCCGACGACATCATCGTGCTTTCGGAGCGTGAGCGTGCGATTCTCGCCGCGGAGTACCGCACCGACGGCAGGTGCGTGCGCGTGATCGGGAACGGCGTGGATGCGGTCGCCTGCACACCGCGCACAGCGACGCATCGCGGTGCAGGTCCGATGCGCATCCTTGCGATCGGCACCGCGGCCCGTCCGGAGAAGGGCGTGGACCACCTGCTGCGTGAGCTGACGCGTGTGCGCAACGCCTGTCACGTCACCATCATCGACAGCGCGTGCCGCGATGCCGTGGGAGCCGGCGTGGGATGTGGGGGAAGTGGTCCGAGGGATGCCACGGTCGACGATGAGGTGCGTGGTGCCGTGGTGGTGCGGCGGATCCCCCCGCTGCCGCATGCGGAATTTCTGGAGCTGTTGCGCACGCAGGATCTTTTCGTGTCGGCCAGTGCCTACGAACCGTTCGGTCTTGCGCCACTGGAGGCGATGGCCTGCGGTGTTCCGGTGCTGTTGTCGCGTGAAACGGGTGCGTCGGAAGGCATCGCCACGGAGCATCCCGGATTGCTATTCGACCATGGAGCGGAAGGCGTCCTTGCAGCGCGCATCGATGCGATGGCCGGGGGGCGGCTTGTACCACCGGATCTGCGTCCCCACGCTTTGGAGCGCACATGGGGGGCCGTCGCACGGGCGATGCGTGCACGGGCCGGACGGGGGGACCAGTGATCACGGTGATCACGCCGCTGCACAACGCCGCGCCGTTCATCGCGGAAGCGGTGCGCAGTGTGCTTGCGCAGAGCTGCGGGGACTTCGAGCATGTGCTCGTGGATGACGGATCCACCGATGGGTCGGCGGAGATTGTGGCGGCGTTCGATGATGCGCGCATCGTGCTGGTGCGGAAGGCGCATGAGGGATCGGCTGCGGCATACAATGCCTGTCTGGAACGCGCACGCGGGGAGTTCATCGCGGTGCTCGACCACGACGATGTGATGCACCCGGAGAGGCTCGAGCGGCAACAGCGCTTCCTCGAAACGCACCCATCGGTGGACATCGTTGGCACGTCGCACCGCATCATCGATGAGGAGGGACGCGTGGTGGGGATGCACACCGCCCCGACGGGCGCGGCGCGTGTCCACGATCTGCAGCAGGTGTTCAACGCCGTGGCGCATCAGACCGTCATGATGCGGCGAACCGTGCTCCAGCTCCGCCCATGGTATCGCGACGACTGTGTTCCCGCGCATGACACGGAATGGCTGACGCGTGCGAGTCAGACCCATGCGATGGACAACCTGGTGGAGTGCCTCACGGACTGGCGTCGGCGGGCGGGGTCGCCCACCGGTTCACGCAACGCGGAGCAGATGCGCATCCATCATGCGGTGCGCCGCGGGATCCAGCGTGCGACGCTCGCCGCGGCGGGGACGGACGCAGAGCGCGCCCTGTGCCTGACGCGACTGGGTCGCATCGAGTACTACGACGGTCACGGAGGGAGGGCCCTGCGATGCTTTGTTGCGGCGGCGCGGATCACGGGGCTGTCCGGTATGCTGGTGCGTCACATCCTCGGATGCCTTCTCTATCCCGCCGTGCTGCTGGCACGGCGGACGGGTGTGGCAGCGGCTGTCAACCGCCGGCTGCGGTCCCGCGACCGGGAAGGACGGTACTTCGCGCAATGACCGGCACAGGCATCCATGCGGACGCATCCATCAGGCGCGTGATTGTTCCCGGTCTCGTGCGATTCGGCGGGTTGCCGCAGCGCGAGCTGGCACTGGCCTGCGGCCTGGCCGACCGTGGTCTGGATGTGGCGTACATCGAAGGCATGCCCTCGATGGCGGCCATCACACGAGATCTTCTGCGCACGCTGTTCCGCCCACAGCGTGTGGAACAGGTGGACGGCATGGGCAAGCGGCCGCGCAGGCTCACGGTGCATGTGCCACCCACCGTCCCCACCTTCTTCCGCAGCAGTTGGACGCCGGTATTGGATCAGCGCAGCTTCCGCCGCTGGTTCGCCCGCGAATTCCGGGACGTGGATTGGAGCACGACGGCATTGTACGTCACGATGCCGTTCTGGTGGAGGCGCTTCGTGGACCGCACGCACTGCCCCGCGGCGCGAATCGTGTATGACCGCTATGACGCAT
>CAYUYM010000120.1:0-11037 GCA_964449305.1 uncultured Chromatiales bacterium
AGCAGTTCCTCCTCGGTGATGGAGCGGCCGGGATGCGCCAGGATGGAGATGCCGCCGGCGTTGGCGATGATCTCGACAGCGTCCTCCGGGGAGATGCGGTATTTCGGGATGAAGGCGGGGCCGCTATCACCGATGTACTGCTCAAAGGCCTGCGAATAGGTGCGCGTGAATCCTTCATCCAGAAGCGCTGCCGCAATGTGCGGGCGCCCCACGGCACCATGCCGCGCGTACCCGAGCACCGTGTCGAAATTCACCGGCAGGTCGAGCTTGTGCAGCTTCTCCACGATGCGCTCGGCACGGCCGAGGCGTTCATCCTTGAAGAAGTCGATCGTACGGCGGAGGGATTGATTGTCGGGATCAAACAGATAGCCGAGAATGTGGACATCCTTGCTCCCAAGTGTGGCGGAGAGTTCGACGCCAGGGATGATCTCGATCCCCAACTGGGCCGCCGTGTCGCGTGCCTCGAAGAACCCGTCGAGCGCATCGTGGTCGGTGATGCTGATGGCGCTGATTCCCAGTTCGCCTGCACGTGTGAGCAGCTCATACGGCGAGAGCGCGCCGTCGGAATAATAGGTGTGCGTGTGTAGATCAGCTTTTCCGACCATGCGGGGGGCGATAATTGGATGGATGATCCCTCACGTGGGGATGCGGGGTCGGCAGGGACCATTGCCGCCATGAAGGATCAATATACGAAAAGACACAAAGAGAACAATGAAAAACGTCCGGGCCCCCCCTCCTTGTCGGCAGGAGAGGCCCGTACAAACGATGTGTGAGTGCTATTGCAACCAGTCGGCCTTGTCGGAGCCGTAGAGACGGAGCTTGCCGTTGATGTGCAAGGCCTTCCCTGCCGCATCGAACTGCCGGTTCGCATCGACCACACCCGCATGGCAGCCGCTGCAAGCATCCACAGCCGGGTGGGTCCCACCAGGGCGGGGATTGGTCAGGTTTCCGTGGCAGGTGCCACAGGCGGCCTGATTCTGCCCATCCCACACGGGTTTGAAGTTGTTTCCGTTCGGGATGTTGCCGTGGCAGTACACGTTTTCGCAGGTCTTCGTCGCCGTGTTGTATGCGGGATCGCCGACGAAGCCTCTGGGCTTGAGAAGCGCCAGGGGATCGGTGATCTTCACCGGGTTCGACGGATTGAAGTGCGCCGGGTCGATCACCTTCGTCGGCATGGTGTGGCACCCGCTGCACGTCACCTTCGTCGCCGTGAACTGCCCACCCTCCAAGTGCGTGATATGCCCCGGTGTCTGCGGGTAGATCTTCTGTGTTGCGCGATCGCCGTGGCAGGTGTAGCATGCCTCAGGACCGTTGTCGGCCGCATTGTGGCATCCACTGGTGTTGCAGGACGCCTTGCTCACACCACCGTTGTAATCCACACCATGGCAGGTCTGACACACATCGATGCGGTACTCGATCGTGGAGATCCACTTTGCATGGAAATCCGCTGAGGCGGGGTTGGCGATGCCCTTGGGATGGCTGCCCTCATGACAGCCCACCGAGAAGCAGCTCCTGGCGATCGTTCCACCACCAGCCTCGAGGCTGTGGCAGTCGAGGCATCCGGGGATGCCCACCGTGCCCGCCTTGAACTGCCTGCCGTGGAAATTCGGGCCGGATGGCATGCCCATCGTCGCGTCGTGCGTCCCGGCATGGCAGCCTGCGCCAAAGCACGACCGCTTGGCTGTGCCACCGTCGGGTGCGAGTGAATGGCACACCTGGCAGTCTTTCAGGGTCATCTGCTTGAGCGCCAGCACCTTGCCATGGAATCCGTCCTTGGTCGGTGTCATGAACTCGGCACCATGGAAGCCCTCCGTGGCGGGTTCCACCGGCAGCTTGTCCTTCAGCTTGCTGGAACATCCCGCCATCACCAGCGTGATGCCCAGGATCAACAGGATTGGGAGAGTACGTTTCATGTCAGTCTCCTTTCTCTTTGACGATGCCGGTCGAATGACAGACCGCGCACACCGGATCTCCGCCCTCCACGTTGTGGCAGACGGCACAGGATTCGAGATCCATCTTCGCCAGCTTGGCATGCCGGTTCTGTGCCGAGCCGCCACTGATGGATTTGAAGCCCGCAAGCAGGTGGGATTGTGGGATGGCACGCACACCGTTGGCATCATACCCGGTTTCATGGCAGGGCGTGCAGAAGGTTTCATGATCGTGACACTGGGTGCAGCGCGATGACTGGGCACGCGCCTCAAAGCCATGCGTGTAGCGCCAGGTGAGGCTGTGCACCGCCTGCACCGTTGTCAGGCGGCCGTCGTCCTGCTTCTCGCTGCGCGGCCAGATGTCGGTGTAGAAGCGCGATTTTGTCTGATCCACGGGAACATCATTCGTCGGAGTGTGGCACTCATCGCAGAAGGATTCGGAATGACACACGGCACAATTCTCCTCCATGCCGCCGTTCTGCGCCTGCCTGCCGTGCATGCGGCGGAAGGACACTGAGCGGTGGTTGGCGGGCATCAGCCCCGCCAGCGACACGTGGCAGGCCTCGCAACGGTTCGTGGCGGAGATCATCGGGCCCTCGCCCGCTGTGTGACCACCCTCGGCGTTGTTGTGGCAGGTGGCGCAGGCCTCCATGGAGGGATGATGCGGTCCGGCCTCGGTCATCACGCCATGGCACTTCACACAGTCCATGCCCTTCATGCCGAGATGCCCCTTGTGGGAGAACAGCATCGCCATGCCCTTCGGGGCAATCGGCTGCCTTGTCAGATCAGCACCAGCCTCAAGCGACCAGTAGCTGCGGACATCCTCCGGAGAGTGGCAGTCCGTGCACACCTCCGGCTTGGGAAGCAGGTTGTCGGTGGCGACGGTGGATTCCGACGCCGGGTGGCACTTCGAGCATTCCACATCCTTGTGCGTGTCGTGCGAGAAGGCGACCTCGCCACGGCTTGCGGCCGCATCACGCATGGGGGCCCAGAGAATCAGGGCCAGGAGCAGGGTGAACACCGCGGCTGTGGAGATCAGGAATTTCGGTTTCATTGTTTCCCCTCCTTCCCAACACCGAACACATTCGAGAACCAGTAGTTGGCCCGGAAGAAGACGCGTGTGTCGGAATCGTAGATTTTGTTGGTGAGATACTGGCCCTGCACATCGAAGGACAGGATGCGCATCGGGCGGTACATGAGACCGCCGACAAGGGCCATGGTGGATGTCGTCTCGAAATTCTCGCCGAGGGCATAGCTGCTGTACACCGCGCCCACATGCGGGACGAGCCGTCCCTCGAACAGCGGATAGGTGAGATCCACGTTGAAGCCATCGAGGCCGCCATCGTAGCTCACATCCTTCGTGTACATGATGGATGCGTACTTGTTCGAAGCGCCGATGGAGACGCGGTACGCTGTCTCGCCGTCGTAGAGCACGGTGGAGAACCGGCCCTGGAGGGTGACGCGCGGGTGAAGCTTGTAGTCGACCCCCACAATGGCCTCCTGATTCGCCTCCGCCTCGAACATGGCGAAATAGGAGTTGTAGGAAATCGTCGGTTCGCGATGCGCAAGGTTCAACATGCAGCCGAGTTTCTCTGTGGCCTGGTAGTAGCCCGAGACCTCCACGCGTGCGAGGCGCTCGAAGTTGAGATCGTAGTCCACACGTCCGAACGTGAAGAGGTCCTTGTTGGTCCACGAGGCGTTGAGTGACGCGTACTGGTTGGCGCGTGTGCCGTAGTCGATGTGTGTGAGCACCTGGCTGCCGAGCAGGTTGTCGGGGCGCAGGGCGTTGTACGCCACCGATTCCCGGTGGCGGTTCATGTAGCTCAGCCCAAGGCGGAAGTGCTCAGTCGGAAGATACACGATCTGACCACCGGCCTGCCAGTTCCTGTCGAGGTTGTGGAGGAAGTCCGTGCGCTGCGACGGAGGCGTGAGCCCGCCGCCGTAGACCATGACCTCCACCGTTTTCGCGGGGGTGAGCTTGAGTTGGGCGCCATCGATGGAGCCCCAGCTCACGCCGGCGTACACCGGCATGCGGCCGATTCTGACATCCACCATGTTCGCGATGCCGCGGGCGCTCACATACATGTTGTACAGGCGTAGAGCCGGATCGGAATCCATCTTTTCACCGAAGTCTGTGGTGCCCTGCATCGAGGTGTGAAACGAGAACATGCCGCCGCCAACGTCGAGCTGGAGGGCGCCATATCCACGGAGGTGGGATGTCTTGCCACCGAGCGTGTCATCCTGCCGTTCCCAGCCATAGGCCGACGCGGAGAAGCGACCGGTCACCACCTGGGACCGGGCCACCGCGGGAAGGAGCAGGACCGCAAAGAAGAGAAGCATGCACAATCGTTTCATCGCATGTTCCTTATGGTAAGTGCTGTGGGGAGTACGTGAGTTGTTCCGGCGGGGCCGGTCGTGAAAGGTCGATGCGATGCTCCCGGGCATCGCCGGATACCATCGCTGTCGTGGGGGTCAGGAAGCGGGTGTGGTGGCCTGCGCAGCATGCACGTCCCGGATCGCTTCGATCACGAGCGGGAAATACACGTCGAGCTCACAGGTGCCATCGGACCGTGCCATGCAGCCCTCCGCATCATTGTCGCGACAGGAGGGGCACACCTCGCGGCGCAGGGCGTGCAGATAGTCGTCATACGACCGGGACTGCACGCTCATCACTGCATGAACAATGCCGTCCATGTGCTTTTCGATCCTGCAAACATCAGGCTCGCAGGCGTCGGAATCAAGCGGCATCCGCCGGCACAGTGCGCACACGTGCCGGCGGATCGCCTCGATATACACGTCCTTGGTCAACACCGGAATCACCGGGGGCTGCATCACTTCGCAATCGGGTGGGCGACGGCCTTCCAAGCCTCGGCGAACTTGAAGCCCTTGAAGGTCGGGCTTTTCTCGTTGTGGCACTGGACGCACTGCTTCTCTGCGGAACCGTCGGCCACCTTCGGCAGATGCATGCCTGCGGCAACGGCCTTGTCCATGGATTCCTTCTTCATGTGGAGCATCTTGTAGCCAGATCCCGCTCCATGGCACGATTCGCAGCCGACGCCTTCCGTTGCAGGGAACTTCTCGTCAAACGCCGCGTCCTTGACATTCCTCCCCGTCTGATGGCAGCCGAGGCATTCCGGCGTCTCAATGGCCTTGACCTTGGATCCCCTCTTTGCCGCGATCTCATCGGCTGCGGGAGTCTTGAGCGCGTCAAGAGCCTTGAAATGCGCAGACGCCTCATACACCTTCCACTGGCCCTTCGCCGTGTGGCAGCCCTTGCATTTGTCCGAACCGATGTATTTGGCCGCATCCCCCGGACCGTGGAAGGTGAAGCCGCTGACCATCACACCGATGGCGAAGAGAGACATGAGAGTGAAGACTTTTTTCATTGTACACCTCAATTGATGAATGAGTATGGTGAGTGTTGGTTGTTCGTTGTGTGTATTGCGCGTGTGCATTCGCCGGTTGTATGCCGGAACCGGGATCAGGGTTCCCCGGTCAGGACTTGATGGTGTGCGAATGGCCGCCTTCCGAGGTGCCATCCTCATCTCCCATCGCATCTTCATGCTTCGCCGCCTCGGCTGCGCGGATGCGTTCGAGCTCGAGCGGATGCTCCTCCTCCATCTCATGCTCGGTGATCGTGCCGCGGAGCCACGCCACGTTCATCGGGTAGATGTCTGGGTTGAAGATCACGAAGTAGAAATGCCAGACGATGATGGCCAGGGTCGCAAGCCAGGCTTCGTAATAGTGGATGATCTCGGCGATGTCGAGCACCGTCTTCGACGTGAGCGCTCCGAAAAACTCATGAAACCAAAGCATGAAGCCCGTTGCCACCATGACGAAGGTGCCCCAGATGAGGGCCCAGTATTCTGCCTTCTCGATGTAGCCGAAGCGGTCGAAGCGGGGCCGTTCCTTCGAGCGGCCGGAATAGAACTTCACGGCCTCGATCACATTGACGAGATCCGACCAGCGCGGCAGAAGATCCCGGAGCAGTTGCCTGCCGCGTGGCACGAAAAGCAGATAGTACATGTGGTAGAGCGACACAGCGATCATCACCACCGCGGCGACGCGGTGGACGATGCCGCGTGCCTCGAAGGCCCAGTCGCCCAGCACAGTGCGGATCACCTGCACCCACCAGGCGTTGGGGTAGGTGAGGCCGAAACCGGTGAAGACCAGCGTGAAGAAACTCGTGAAGAGGAAGGCATGCTGGATGCGCTCCCCCACCGACATGCGCAGATAGAGGCCGTGCCCCACCTCCTCGTAGTTCGGACGCCGCCGCGAGCGGATCTTGTGCGTTGCCTTGTAGAAGAAGTCGATGAGGTTGTGCACGAACATCCCGCCGATCACCACAATGATCATGATGATGTACATCGTGCTGATCGTGTAGCGTATCCCGGAGGATTCATCCAGCCGCACCACATGGACGCCACCCTTCACGAAGTTCTCCGAGGCATTCGGATGGCACTTCCCGCAGGTGGCCTTGAGATTGGCCGGGTTGATGGAGGACGTGGGATCCGATGAGGGCTTGATGCTGTGTGATCCATGACACGAGGCGCAGTTGGCGGCCTGCTTCGATCCCGACGAGACGGCCAGGCCGTGGTAGCTGTCCATGTAACTCTGCGCGGGATTCGTGACGATGTCGAACTTTTCGGACATCACCACGGAGGAGTGACACGGCACACACACCCGCGTCGCGAGGTTGGAGCCATTCACCGGTGAGTTCGGATCCGACACCTTCACAATCTCATGCTGGCCGTGGCAATCCGTGCATGTGGGGGAGGCCAGACGACCCTTTGCAAGGCCGACCCCGTGGATGGATCCATCAAAGTCTGTGCGCGCCTGCGAATGGCAGCCCCCGGAGCCACAAGTGCCGGCGATGTTGAGCTTGTTCACCTTCGATGCCGGATCCGATGCACGCAACATGCTGTGTCCGCCATGGCAGTCGCTGCATGTTGCGGCCGCGGTGTTTCCCTCCGCCATCGCCTTGGCATGGACGTTCTGTGTGTAGGACCCGATGAACTTGGACGAGATGCCGATCTCCTTCCGGACCTCCTCATTCTCGACATGGCATTTCAGACACACCACATACTCACGCTGACGCGACAGCGGGTTGTCACTGTTCGTGAGGTTCATGATGTTGTGCTCGCCGTGACAGTCCGTGCATACCGGGGCGTATTTCATGCCCTTCGCAAGGGCCTGCCCATGCGACGACGCGGCGTACTCCTCCGTCTCCTTTGCATGGCACTTGCCACAGGTCCGGCCGATGTTTTCGCGCCTCGTGGGCGCGGCAGGATCCTGTGTCGGGCTCATCACGTGGTCGCCGTGGCAGTCCTTGCATGTGGCGCCATTTCCACCGCGGCCGTGCACCGATGTCACATACTGCTGGGCGAACTGGAGAAGCCTGTCCTTGTTCGGCGAGGATCCCATCCTGTCCGGGTTGAGGTGGCAGTTGAGACACTTGGCGGATTCCTGCGACGTGCCGCCCGACGACACACCGTGGGCGTTGTGGCAGTCAACACAGGCTGGCGGGTTCTTCGCGCCGCTGAACAGCACGGAATGATGGATGTTCTTCTTGAAGGAGGCGGCCGTCATCGAGTGACAGGTGGTGCAGAGCTTTGTGGAGTTGGAGCGGTTCGTCTTCGCCACGGCCAACCGCGAGGAGACGATCTCGTGCCCCGTGCCATGACAGGTCCGGCAGGTCGGCTGGTTCTTCCTGGACAGCGAGGGTGCGAAATGTCTGCTCTTCTTGTAGGCAAGGATGTCACGTGTATTGTGGCATTTCAGGCAGGTGCCGATCTCGTTGGCGATCGCCCTGGCCGGCTTGATGTCGTGCTTCGTGTGGCAGTCCGCACATTTCGGCGCCCCCTTCCGCCCGCCTGACAGCGCCACGCCGTGCACGGACTTCATGAAGGTCCCTGCGTCGTGGCAGCCACTGCAGTCCACCGGCTTGATGACCTTTGCATGCGGCACCTCCCCGGCATCGAAGCCCACATGGCAGGACACGCATTCCTGGTCCTTGTGGACGGAGGCACTGTAAGCCTTGGGATCGACATGGAGGGACAGGTCACGACCACTCCTCTGCATCGAAAGACTGGGATCCTCGTGACAACCGATGCAGAGATCGTTGGATTGGGCATGCAGAACGACCGGCATGCAAACGACGAGAAGTAGTCCGGCAAGGCGCGAAATCCATTGTTCGAGATGAAGCATGTGTACCTTTCGGGAGGTTCGATGTGCTGATCAGGGAATGAAAAGGTGCGTCTGTCGGGGTGTCACGAGGTGCGGAATTGGGATGTTGCAGGTGCGTTTACTCGCTGCGCTAAGATCGGAATTATTTCGGAGAAATGCTCGTTCGTACCCAAAAAAATTTGTGTGACGAAATATCCGAATTCGTTGCATCCATCCTTCAAACACCATTTCGCGGCGATGCGAACCGTGAAGCACCCGGCATGCGTGCCCCGGGAACGCTTGGATGCCGCCTCCCTCCCCGCTACATTTGCAGCATACCTCTCCTCCTCATTCTTCGGAGCCCGTCATGCGTCGCGTTCCCGTCCACCACTTGATCCTGCCTGTGCTCCTGCTGATGCTTCCCTTCATCCATGCATGCGACGAGGGGGCCCCTGTCTCTCTGGGCGATGTGCTGCATCCCACCGTCCCCGTTCTCGACTCCCTCACGCTGGCGATCGGCCCGGAGGGCGGGAGCATCATACTGAAGGATGGCTCCACACTCACACTTCCCCCGGGGGCGCTCCCAGGCAGTGTGCCGGTGACCTTCCGGAAGCTTGTCCAGGACGATTACTTCAGCGGTCCCGGGCTCCAGATCTTCGACATCACATGCAATCCCAGCCCCACAACCATGCGCCTTACGGCTGTCGTGTCGAGGAACCTCGCGTTCACGGATTTCAGCGTGGTCAACTACGATCCCATCGTGACGACGGACATCGACGGTGTGGAGCCGGCATTCACCTACGACAGTCTTGCCGGTTCGCTCAGCACCCTCATCACGACGGCACGCGTCACGGGCCATGGCACGGCACCGTTGTCGATCAACGGGATCAAGCGGACGCGCATCCTCGTGGGCGAGGAACTCCTTGTGGAACCCACCATCACCAAGCGCACCATCAAGATGCCCTTCTACCAGCAGGATGCAATGACCTGTTACACAGCGAGCATGAAGATGATGTCACGCGCGTATGCCCCCGAGGGCATCTACCAGTTCCACGACATCCAGCGGTGGACCGGCTACCCGATGACCACAGGGCCGAACTCGTACATGTACCGGTACTCCTTCCCCTCTGTGCTACGACGGGCAACGGGGCGGACGGTGCAGGCTGGTCAGTACTGGTGGACGCGCAAGGCGTTCAACAACCTCATCACCCAGCTCGATGCGGGCATCCCCGTCATGCTCGGTCGGGCCGGGCATTCCATCACCGTGATCGGCTACGAAAAGACGACACCCGGCCTGCGGCATGAAAGCTCGTATCGCTTCCTCATCAACGACCCATCCGGCGATTATTCTCCGAACGTCTGGAAGGACTGGCAGTTCGTGTTCAAGGCGGACACCTACAATTTCGGCTCCATCGTGGAGCTCTGGGTGCCGGAGAAGCCGGCCTCCAACCGCCCGCTTCAGACCCTCGGTTTTCCGCTGACGCTTGCCACCGGCCTTATCGCCTTCCGTGCGTTGAACCCGGATACGCAGGATGAAGTCCCCTTTGTGGACCTTGGATACAACGCAGACTCCCCTGTCGGCTACGGTTGGAAATACAGAACGAAGTGGGTGAGTTCCGTCGGAACCGATGCGGTGACCTTGTATGTGAAGCTCGCGCTGCGGAACTCGGACCCTGACAACGATGCCTTCGTCACCATCACACAGAAAATCTCCCAGAAGGGGACGTCAACCTATGCCTACCACAACACGAGCTCGACCACGCTATCCAAGGCTGGCAGCGTGTGGTACTACGAGCAGCGGGTCCCTGTCGCCGAGTTCCGCCAGACCACAGGCGACTCCACCTACACCTGCACCGTGGAGTTGATCGGGTCCGGCGGAAAGATCCTTGATCAGGTCAGCTTCGATTTCATCCTCGCGCCCGCCGAAGCCGAGATGCGGATCATCAAGGAGACGGGAAACGTCAAACCAGGAAACATCGTCCTGGTCATCCCACCCTACGTCTCCTTCGGTAAAACCTTGCACATCAGCGGACGCTGGGAGGATGCTGCGACATATCCCGATGCACAGTATTCCATCCTTGGCGGGTTTGTAGCCGACGAGACAGATTTCGAGAAGGAGTTCTGGGTTCCGGCAATCTTCAGCGACAAATTCTACACGCTCTCCGGATTCCACCATTACTTTGACGGGGACATCACGATTCCCGAAACGGACAAGACACGGAAGTGTTTCAAGCTTCAGGTCACGACCCGGGCGTACAATGCAAGTGATGCAAACGCCCCATATTGGTTGCAGACAAGGATTTACAAGATTCCGATCAAGTAGGGGCTTTCCACCAGGAGCAGGCTTCGGCCAGACCTTAAGGTCTTCTTGGATCTTTCTTGGAAGACCTTAAGGTCTGACTTGGATCCACCTTCGCTCCGCCTACCGCGCCAGCACCACCAGCCGCTGGTGCAGAATCACGCCATCCTGAAGCACACGCAGGATGTACATGCCCGGTGTCAGTGCCGCTGTCGATAGCGTCGCCGTGTGCGCCCCCGGCTGCTGCGCGGCGCTCACTGACGCCGCCACGCGGCCCATCACATCACTCAGCACCACGCGCACTGCGCCCGGCGCCGTGAGGGTGTACTGAACCGTCGCGATGCCGTTGATCGGGTTCGGATACACGGTGAACGTTCCGGCCCCTGCGTCCGATCCCAGCTTCGCCACCAGCAGATGCGTCCCGACGATCGTGCCGCCCACCGCATCCGCCACCTCGTTCTCGATCACATCCGCCAGCTCGAGCTCCGCTTCACGGCCGTCGTAGCCCGGCCCCGCCTGCACTGTCAGATACAGAATGGGATCCTTCGCCGGCACGTGCATCGCATCGAGTGTGGACCAGTACACTGCCGTCACCCCGTCGCGACTCAGCACCTCGGCTGGTGTTCCATCAGCCATGCGCGCACC
>CAYUYM010000121.1:0-10817 GCA_964449305.1 uncultured Chromatiales bacterium
GGGCCATGATCACCCAAAACGAACAGAATCCCATGGAATCAACACCGCTTTCGCATGAGGAACTGCGCTCGGAACTGGAGACACTTCGCCGCGACAACCAGCGGATGAGGGAGGAATTGGATCGATTGCAGGTGGGTGAACCAGGCCCCACGCCAGTCGACACTGTACCCGGCGCCACAGAATCCGACGGCATCTACCGCAGGATCTTTGAAAACGTGCAGGATGTGTATTTCATCCATGCGCCGGATGGGATCATTCAGGACATCAGTCCGTCCATTTCGCGGTTCACCGGGCACCAGCGGGAGGATCTCATCGGACAGCCGCAGGAGGTGCTGTTCGCGCGTCGTGAACGCGGGCACGCACTGTTGCGCACCGTTCTCGAAGAGGGCGAGGTTCTGGATTACGAGGGCGTGCTCAAGGCGAACCGCGGATCGCGGCACATCCATGTCTCCATCAACGCGCATGTGGTGACCAGCGCAGACGGGGCGATCATCGCCGTGGAGGGTGCGATGCGCGATGTGACGGAACGGAAGCGTGCCGAGCTGGCGGTGAAGAAATCCGAGGCGAACTACCGCAACCTCTTTGATCATGCCAATGATGCGATTCTCATCATCGATCCCGACACCGAGCTCATTCTTGAGGCGAACACCCGGGCCTGTACGCTCTATGGAGTCCCCTACAGCGAGCTCATCGGCGTACCTCTCACACGCTTCTCCGAGCATCCGGATCATGGGAAGCGACAGATAGCGCAGGCGATGGCCACGATGGAGTTTCGCAACCATGAGACGACGCACATCAACTCCCGAGGTGAACGTCTCGATCTGCTGGTCAGCGGATCGTTGATCGAGTACGAGGGATCGCACGCGATCCTGAGCATCAATCGCGACATCAGCGAGATCAAGAAGGCGGAACGCGCCCTGCGGGAGCATCAGGAGTATCTGACAAACCTGTTGAACAGCGTTGCCGATCCCCTTGTGGTGAAGGATGCGACCCACACCTGGACGATGGTCAACGATGCCTTCTGTGCGCTCATCGGGAAGGACCGATCCCGCCTCCTCGGCCGCTCGGATGCCGACCTCTTCCCAGAGCATGAGGTCGGGCTCTATCGCGAACAGGATGAACTGGTGCTTCGCACCGGCAGCGAATCGGTGTCGGAACAACGGCTGTATGACAACCGCGGCGATCTGCGTGTTCTCACCACCAAGCGCATGCGCTACACGAACACCGCCGGCGAGTGTTTCGTGGTGTCCATCAGCCGCGACATCACCGACATCAAACGCGCCCAGGAGGAGCTCGAGAAGCTCAACGTGGAACTCGAATGGCGCGTGTACGAACGGACCAACGAGCTCCTGCTCACCATCGACAAGCTTGAGGCGGAGATCGAGCAGCGCAAGCGCAGCGAGTTCATCCGGAGCGCAACCTATCGCATCAGTGAGCTTGCACATTCCGTCCGTGGCATGCAGGATCTCTATCACGCAATCCATGCCGTCATCGCCGAGCTCATGCCCGCAAAGAACTTTCTCATCGCCCTCTACCATGCGGATTCGGGGATGATCTCCTTCCCATATTTCGTGGACGAGGTGGAGGCTCCCCCACTCCCGCGGCGGGCCGGGCAGGGCCTGATCGAATACGTCCTTCGCGGCGGAAAAGCGCTGCTCGCCACCCCCGATCTCCTTGTGGATCTCATCGCCGCCGGTGAAATCGACGACTCCGGCGCCGCGCTGACCAACTGGCTCGGCGTCCCGCTCAAGACGCGCAACCGCACCATCGGCGTCCTGGCCATCCAGGCGCGCGACGGTGACACCCAGTATGGCGAGACGGAAAAGCACATCCTCACCTTCGTGTCGGAGCAGATCGCCATCGCCATCGAACGAAAGCGCGCTGAAGAGGATCTCGTGGGGGCAAAGGCCGCGGCGGAACGTGCAAGCCGGGTCAAGACGACATTGCTCATGAACCTGAGCCACGAATTCCGCACACCCATGAACAGCATCCTCGGCTTCTCGGACATCCTCAAGTCGGAGCTGCAGGAGCCCATCCAGAAGGAGATGGCACAGACCGTCCATCACTCCGGATTCCGGCTCATGAAGACGCTCAATGCCATCGTGGAACTGGCGCAGATCGAGTCCGGGACGGTCCAGCTCGCAGTGATCGATCTCGACGTCAATGAGCGTATGCAACACATCGTCGACTCCTTCCGCACGGCTGCCGACGACAAGGAGCTGTCCCTCCGGGCCTCCTTCAATGCCGACATCCGTCTGAACATCGACCTCAAGGTGTTTGATCAGATCGTCGGCAACCTGGTCGACAATGCCATCCGCTTCACCAACCAGGGCGCCGTGGATGTCCAGCTCGATGAAGAACGGGACGATGCGGGCCGCTGGGCGGTGATCCGCGTGCGTGACACGGGAATCGGCATCGCTCCTGAGAACCTCGAGGTCATCTTCCACGAATTCCGGCAGCTCTCCGAGGGCATCAAACGCACACATGAGGGCAACGGGCTGGGCCTCACGCTCTCCCGCAAATGGGTGGAACTCCTGGACGGATCCATCACCGTCAAGAGCCAGGAAGGACACGGCTCCGAGTTCATGGTGCGCCTCCCCATCGAGCTGAACGTGGTGCGTGGAGGCAACAGCGATTTCGAGGAGGCCTTCCAGGAGTTCGTGGATCGCACACGCCTGCGGGCCGAGCGCACCGGGCATGTGGAGGACGTGCTTGTGGTGGAGGACAACGAGTACAACCTCGAGCTCATGAAGCTTTACCTGCGCTCTTCATTCCGCGTGGAATGCGCCTCCGACGGCGAGCGCGCCATCATGATGGCCTCGCACAAGCGCTACGCCCTCATCCTCATGGACATCAACCTTGGCACCGGCATCGATGGTCTCGAGGCCGCCCGACACATCAAGGCCATGCCGGGGTACGAGCAGGTTCCCATCGTGGCGGTGACAGGCTACGCCTCCGACTTCAATGTCGAGAGCCTTCTCGCGCAGGGCTGCACCCACTACCTCGCAAAGCCATTCGAAAAACTCGACCTGCTGTCATTGATCGACAGGATCATGACCGAAACCGCCTGACGCCTTCCAACACCGCGACAATGCGATCCACGGCATCCTTCACGAGGATGCCGCCTTCGAGCGTGCATATGTGCGGATCCCCGGGGCAACGGGTTGCACAGTACTTTTCCGGCGGAAGCATGATGGTGGCATCATTGCCATTCGGTCCCCACAAGCCTGCCGATGCCGCAGGGAGCGGGCAGAACATGCTCACCGTGGGACGACCTAGCGCGGTGGCCAGGTGCATCGGGCCGGTGTTGCCTGAAAACACCACATCGGCATGCGCCATGCAGGTGATCATCGTCCGCAAATCCTGGGCCTCGGGCGGCAGCAGGACTCCCGGGATGCCGGCATCGATGAAGGCGGCATGGACATCCCCACCGGCCTGCATGAAGGGAACAACAATGGCCGCATCGGGACGCCGTTGTGCGAGCGCGCGGGCCAGGGACACATAGTCTGCCATCACCCAGTTGGGCGCCGAGCCGCCACTCTGGGGATGGATGAAGACGAGTGGGGCTCTGCCATCCCATCCGGCGCGACGGAGGATTTCCACGGCACTGTGACGCTCCTGTTCCGTGACCACGATCTCCGGGCGCAGGTCGTCGGCGTCGACACCGAGAGCGCGGACCTGGTCCAGGCAATAGTCCGCTTCATGCCGCAGCGGGATGTACTTGTTGCGGCTGACGCGTCGCGTGCAGGTCAGGTAATGGTAGAGCCGCCCACCCACACCGATGCGCCGACGGATGGGGGCGATGAAGGTCATCCACGTGTATCGCTCGGATGGGAGGAGCATGAGGCAGGTGGTGAAATGCAGGTGACGCAGCGTGGTCAGCATGCGTCGGAAACCCGGCCAGCCGGCGTCGGCCCCCTCATGGTCGTCGGTGAGAATGAGGTCGAGGTTCGGGTTGTGCTCGAGCACGGCGCGCACTGCGGGCCGCACAAGTGCGGCGATGAAGGCGTCGGGGAAGTTCCGGCGCAGTGCGCGCAGCACCGGTGTGGCAAGCACCACATCTCCCACGCGGTCCTGCCGGATCACGAGGAAACGCTGCTGCCGGCTCATTGCAGCGCGTCCCCGTCCGCGGGGTTCTGCAACTCCCACATGTAGAGCTGCACCTGGAGCTTGTCGATGGCGTGCACGGCGGAGACGACGAAGCCCGGCCAACCGTCACGGAAGCCGCCGGCGAGGACGTACATCTTGAGGAATTCGAGGATGGTGCGGCCGATGCTTGCGGGGATGGTGGCGCGGCGGCGGTGCTGCTTCCCCACCGCCTCCAGCCAGGCATAGTCGAGGTTCTTCGCGAGCATGTGCCGGATGGTGTCGTTCGTGAAGTGGAGCATGGGTTCGGAGAGCATGCCCACCTGCCCGTCCACGAGGTACCCTTCGTGCACAAGTGCCTGGCTCACGGTGGTCCGCTCCCTGCGGAACAACCGCAGTTGTGGATCGGGATACTGTCTGCCGTGACGCAGCCAGCGTCCGCGGAGGTGGTTCTTCCGTGGGATGCGGAACCCGTCGCATCCCTGCGGATCCAGCACGCGTGTGGCGATCTCGTCGGCAAGCGTGTCCGGGATGCGCTCGTCGGCATCCACGCTCAGCACCCATGGCTGCGTGGCCAGGCCGAGGCAGAAGTCCCGCTGGCTGGCGAACCCGGTGAAGGGATGATGCACCACCACCGTGGCACGTCGCTGCGCAAGCTCCATCGTCCGATCCTCGAGCGTCGAGCACACAACGACGATCTCCTCCGCCCATGCAACGGAGGAGAGGCAGGCGGCGATGTTGCGCTCCTCCCTGCCGGCGATGATCACAACGGAGACGCCGGGAATCGGGGTGGTACGATACAGGCAGGATGTCGTCATATGATGGAAACGGAGTGCATCGGGCACGGACTGCCCGGGTGTCAACTCTTCATGAACTGGCGCACCTGTGCGGCGATGCCTTCGGCGTCGAGCCGGTATTTCTGGTAGATGGCCTCGGGCGTGCCCGATTCACCAAACACATCACGGACGCCGATGCGGAACATGGGGGTGGGCTGGTGTTCCGCCAGCACCTCGGCCACGGCGCCGCCGAGTCCGCCGATGATGCTGTGGTCCTCCACCGTCACCACGCGGCCATACTGCTTCGCGGCGTTCACCACACCCTCCACGTCGAGCGGTTTGATGGTGTGGATGTTGATCACCGCGGCAAAGATGCAGTTGGGCTGCAGCAGCTCGGCGGCCTTGATGCAGTTGGCCACGACGCCTCCGGTGCAGAAGATCGCGACATTGGTGCCGGTGCGCAGCACGTCGGCCTTCCCGAATTCGAACGTGTAGTCCTCGCCATGCACGTCCTCCACGGACTGCCGTGTCAGGCGCAGGTAGGCGGGATGCGGCCAGGCGGCGAGATGACGGACCATGGTGCGTGTCTCCACGTCGTCGGCGGGCTGGAGCACGGCCATGTTCGCGAGTGATCGCATCACGGCGATGTCCTCGATGGCCATCTGGCTGTACCCATCCTCACCGATGCCGATGCCGCAGTGCGTCCCGACCAGCTTGACGGGGGCATCCTGGTAGGCCACCGACATGCGGATCGTTTCGAACCTGCCGGCAAGGAAGGTGGCAAAGGAACAGGCGAACGGGTTCTTTCCCATCAGCGCCATGCCAGCGGCGGCCCCGATCATGTTGTGCTCCTGGATACCCATCTCGAAGAAACGGTCCGGGTGCTTCCGGGCGAAGAGATGGGATTGCGTGCTTTTGGAAAGATCCGCGTCGAGAACGACGATGTCGGGATGATCGGCGGCGATGGTGGCGATCTCCTCTCCGAACGACAGACGTGTGGCTTTTTTCATGCGCTGCGTGGTGTTGTGATTACTCGGGAATGAAACGTGAACCGGATTGTCAGGATGCCTTCGCGATGCGGGCGCGGATCTCATTGATGGCGTCGTCGCACTCCTTCTGTGTGGGTGCCTTGCCATGAAAGTCGATGTTGTCCTCCATGAAGCTCACCCCCCTGCCCTTGACGGTGTGCGCATGGATGAAGTGCGGCCGACCGTCGAGCGCCCGGGCACGCGTGAGCGCAGAATCGATGGCCTCGATGTCGTGCCCGTCGATCTCCTGCACATCCCAGTGGAAGGCCCGTGCCTTGTCGGCGACGGGTTCGATGTTCATGATGTCGCGCACGTGCCCGTCGATCTGGCCCTTGTTGGCATCAAGGATGACGATGAGGTTGTCGAGCCCGAACTTCGGTGCCGACATCAGCGCCTCCCACACCTGCCCTTCCTGGAACTCCCCGTCGCCGAGCATGCAGTAGAATCGCGAGGGTCGGCCGTCGAGCCTGGCAGCCATTGCCATGCCCTGGGCCACCGAAAGCCCCTGCCCCAGGGATCCGGATGACACCTCAAGGTACGGGAGCGCGAGACGATGGGGATGCCCCTGCAGGCGGGACCCGAGCACGCGGAGCGTCGCAAGCTCCTCATGCGGGATCAGGCCGAGCCGCGCAAGGACGGCATAGAGCGCCGGCACACCGTGTCCCTTGGACAGGATGAAGCGGTCGCGCTGCGGATCATCTGCGTTCTCCGGTGTGCGATGAATGTGTCGGGCAAAGAGCACGGTGAGCAGATCGATCGCGGAGAGCGAGCCGCCTGGATGGCCGTTGCCGGCCCCGGTGATCATGGTGAGGATGTCGATGCGCAGCTCGTCGGCGATGCGTTTCAGGTCGGCGTGGTTCTGGTGTTCAATCATGGTGATGGGGATGAAGGAGGCGGAGATGATGAAACAATGGGGGGGATGGAATCACGAGGGGATGTCGGCGTCGTCCACCTCGAGCACCATGCGGAGCATCGCAGCGGCGAGCGTCTTCCCCTGGGCGTCGTTCTTCAGCGACACGGTGCCGCCGCCGCCCAGCGTGTTGTGCAGAAGGAAGTTCAGGGCGCCGAGGTTCGGCAGCTCGAAGCGTTCGACCTCGCCAAGGCAGATGCCGGCGAAATGCCCGCGGACGCGTTCGGCGGAGAGATGGCGGACGAGTACGGGGTACCAGCGTTCGTCGCGTGCGATGACGCCGACGTTCGCGGCATCCCCCTTGTCGCCGGAGCGGGCATGGGCAATGTCCATCAATGGAATGGAACGCGTGGGCATGTCAGTTCTCCTCGACAGTGACATCAGGGGTGACAGCGGTCTTCCGGAGCAGCGCCGGCCAATAGGCGATGACGTCGCTCGGTTTGGGGCGTCCGCCGGCAAAGCCGGTGACACAGGGCGGCCCGGTGAGGATGAGCGGCGCCAGCTCCTGCCCGAAACGTGCGACGGCGGCCTTGTCCGGTCCACGGACACCAACACGCATGACCACCTCGTTGATTTCCGGAGGCATGGAGGCGAGCGGCCCGTGGCAGGAGTTGAGGCCGAGGAACTCGGTGCGGATCTCGTCGAAGCAGAGGCCGAGGTCGTCCATGCGCGTGCGCAGGATCGCATCGGCAGCCTGGGCCTTCTCCAGCGCCTCGGGCCAGCAATAGGTGAGCGTCCCGAAGGCGGAATAGCCGTCGTGGTACGAGGCGGAGACCTTGTAGAACTCGGTTTCCGGCCTGCCGGTGATGCCGTGGACCAGCACGCGGTCCGGGCCGTCGTCGGAGAGGTGGATGCTGGTGAAGTCCGCCACGCAATCCGGGGTGATGTAGTCACGCGGGTCACCGATCTCGTAGAGGAGCTGTTCCTTCACCGTGGCGAGGGAGACAAGGCCGCCCGTGTTCTCGTGCTTGGTGATGATGAAGCTGCCATCGGGATGCGCCTCGGCGATCGGGAAGCCGATGTGGGCCATGTCGGGGACGGACCGCCAGTCGCCGAGGAAGTTGCCGCCGCTGCTCTGTGCGCCGCATTCCAGGATGTGGCCCGCCACCGTTCCGGCGGCAAGCAGGTCGAAGTCCGTGCGGGACCAGCCGAATTCATGGATCATGGGGGCGAGCGTCAGGCCGGTGTCAGTGGTGCGGCCGGTGATGACGATGTGGGCGCCCTGGGCAAGGGCCTCGACGATCGGGAAGGCGCCGAAGTAGGTGTTGGCGGAGACGATGCGGTCGCGGACGTCGCTGATTGGCGCACCAGTCTCCATGTTCGCCAACGGATGGCCGGCGGCGATGAGATCGTCGAGGTGATCGAGGATGTTGTCCCCCGTCACCACGCCGATGCGCAGGCCGTGGATGCCCATGGAGTCGGCGAGGCGGAAGATCTCGTGCATGCAGGCAACGGGGTTCACGCCACCACCGTTGGTGATGACGCGGATGTTTCGATCCATGATGAACGGCAGGATCTTCTGGATCTGCAACGGCAGATCACGTGCATAACCGAGCCTCGGGTCACGCAGTTTCTGCTTCTGCATGATGGACATGGTGACCTCGGCGAGGAAATCCATCATGAGGTAATCGATCGGCCCTCTGGTCACCTGCTGGTACGGGGCATCGATCAGATCACCCCAGAACCCCTGGCCGGATGCGATTCGTATGCTCGTTCTCATTGCGTGAACTCCGTGCGAAACGTGGTGGAGGTGGGGTTCGAAGCTCGAAACCCGACGTGATCGCATCAAGATACAACAAATCGCCGTCCGGAAAAATCGGACCTGCGGTGCTGCATTTTGCCGGGGAGCATTTTTCCGTACATTGGCCGATCTGCCGCGATGTTCCACCCATCATTCCACAGGATCACATGACAGACACGACCACCACCAAACCCCGGATCTCCGACTTCCCGAAACAGTACTGGCTCGTCATCATGTTCGAATTCTTCGAACGCGGTTCGTACTATGGGATGATGAGCATCCTCTCGGTGTACCTCACCGATCAGCTCGGCTTCGCGAAGGAGGGCGTGGGACTCATCAAGAGCACCATCCAACCCCTTCTCTACTTCCTCCCCATCCTGACCGGTGCCATCGCCGACCGCATGGGCTACAGAAAGACTCTCATGGTGGCCTTCTCCCTTCTCGGATCGGGATATTTCCTGACCAGTCAGATGACCACCTATTCCGCCGTCTTCTTCGGCCTCGTCATCATGGGCATTGGTGCGGGGACGTTCAAACCGGTGATCTCCGGCACCATCGCACGCCTGACCGACGAACGCAACAGCACACTTGGCTTCGGCGTGTTCTACTGGAGCATCAACCTCGGAGCCTTTCTCTTCCCCATGTTCATCGTCCCCGTGCTCAAGGGCATCTCGTGGCACCTCGTGATCATCGCCTCCGCCATCGGCACCGGCGCCATGATCATCCCCACCCTCCTTCTCTTCCGCGAACCGGTGCTCGAGGCAAAACCCGCGCGTGAGCCCTTCGGCACCGTTGTCCGCCAGATCGGCCAGAAGCTGTTCATGGTGGTGATGGACTGGCGTTTCATCCTCTTCATCGGCATCTACTCCTTCTTCTGGATTCTCTATTTCCAGATGTTCGACAGCGTCCTCTGGTATGTGAAGGATTTCGTTGACGCATCACCGCTCAACACCGCCGTCAAATCCCTCACCGGCATCAACTGGAAGTTCGATGTGGAGCATGTGACCGTCATCAATGCACTCACCATCATCCTCCTTCAGATGCTCATCTCCAAGATCGTGAGCAAGACGAAGGCCCTGCCCACCATGGTGGTCGGCATCAGCATCGCGACACTCGGCATGGCCATCCTCGCCGTAAGCACCCACATCTGGGTGTTCATCCTCGGCATCGTCATGTTCTCCCTCGGTGAGATGACCGCCCATCCGAAGTACATCAGCTACCTGGGCCTCATCGCACCGCAGGACAAGAAGGCCACCTACATGGGCTTCGGCTTCCTCTACGGCGCCATCGGGTCCTTCATCGGAGGGCTGCTCGGCGCGTTTCTCTATGTGCGGCTCATGGACCGCCCGATGATCGCCTACATCCGCGAGATGCTGGCGCAGACGGGGTCCGGCACGGTGCTTGCCGAAAACATCAAGATCGGCGAGGCGCTGAAGGTGGCCGAGTCCGCAGGCATCGCGCGGGCCGACATCGCCATGCAGGCCAATCCCACGCTTCTCTGGCTGCTGTTTGCCGGCATCGGTGTGCTCTGCATCATCGGTTTGTTGGCATTCCAGAAATTTGTAGGTTCCAAACAGCACTCAAAGCATTGACCCACCAGACAAGGAATTCACGAATGAAAGGCAACGACAAGGTTCTCGCGGCACTTCAGGAGGTTCTCGAATCCGAGATCACGGCCATCAACCAGTACTTCATGCATGCGGAACTGTACGAGAACATGGGCTTCCCCCAGCTCGCAGCGGCGGTCAAGATGGATTCCATCCAGGAAATGAAACATGCCGAGCTCGCCATTGAGCGCATCCTGTTCCTCGAGGGCATGCCCAACATGAGCACACATATTTCCATCAATGTCGGCAAGACCGTGGAGGAGATGATGCGGAACGATCTCGCCCTCGAGATCGGTGCCGTGGCGCATTACAACCAGGTGATGCAGATCGCCTCCGACAATGGCGACAACGGCACGCGCGACATGATGCTCATCCTGCTCAAGGAGGAGGAGGAGCATGCGGACTGGCTCGAGACACAGCTTTCCATCATCGAGAATGTCGGCATCCAGAACTACCTGAACACGCAGCGCTGACCCATTCCCCTCCCCATGTGCCACGGCCCGGAAGCAATCCTTCCGGGCCGTGTTGCGTCATGTCTGCACTGAGCGCTGTACCAGACCGTCGGGAGACAGCATGGGCGACGCAGCCGTCGCCCATGTGTCGAAGTCGTTGTCCAAGCCGCCAGGAGTGCTGTCACCAGCTGCCGGCACATGCCGTGTCAGCGGACGA
>CAYUYM010000122.1:0-10765 GCA_964449305.1 uncultured Chromatiales bacterium
GGGTGACGGATTCGAACCGCCGACACGAGGATTATGATTCCTCTGCTCTACCGACTGAGCTAACCCGCCGGGGAATTCAAACATACATCCCCATCCCGTATTTTCCAAATGCCGGGGAAGCCGTACATTTCCCCCGATATGCACCGTCCACAGCCACGGCCCGCCATGCCCCTTCCCCGGAAGCATTTCCGCACCATCGACACCATCACCGACGAACGTCGGGAACGGCTGCTGCACGTCCTGCGCGGCCGCCAGAAGGATGTGACCATCGTTCTGGAAAACATCTGGGATCCCCACAACGTCTCGGCCATCCTGCGCACCGCAGACGCGACGGGGATCGACGATGTCCATCTGCTCTACCACATCGAGCCGTTTCCTGATCTCACGAAGAAGGGCAAGCAGTCGTCGGCCTCGGCGAAGAAGTGGCTCACTCTGCATCACCACACCAGCGTGGAGGACTGCTTCGCGGTGTTGCGCGCCCAGGGCAAGCGCATCTATGCCTCGCACCTCACGAAAGAGGCGGTGTCCCTTCATTCACTCGATGCCACGCAGCCCATCGCGCTGGTGCTGGGCAACGAGAGCCGAGGGGTGTCCGATGAGGCCTGCGCCCTGGCCGACGGTGTGTACCACATTCCCATGGCGGGCATGGTTCAGTCCCTCAATGTGTCGGTGGCCGCTGCGGTCAGCGTGTACGAAATGTACCGGCAGCGCCTGGCAGCTGGGCTCTGCGATGTGCCGTCCCTTTCGGAGGAGGTCATCGCCGCGCGGCTCGAGGAGTGGGCCAGAATGTAGACGGGGTTCCCCCGTTCACGTGTTCAATGCATGATGGAGAGCGGCGCCGACGCCGCTCCGTCGGCGCTCTGCACCTGAAGCCAGTACCTCCCTGTCGGGAGGGCGGGGAGCAGGACTGTGCGGACCAGTGTGCCGGCAGGGGCATCCTCCTCGAGCAGACAGGCGATCCGGTGACCCAATGCATCGGTGATGAACACGGCACAGCTCCCGCCATGGGGCCGCCAGATCCGCACCGTGATCTCTGCGCCCGCGGGGTTGGGCGACACGGCGAGCGATACCGCCTCCTTCCGCTGCATGATGCGGTCGCAGAGGCCGTCGATCCAGAGCATGATGGAATCGCGGGCAAACGCGGTTTCACAACCCGTCACCAGATGTCCATCGGCGATGTGCAGCGCCGTCACCGCCGCCTCGCGGCGGGGCTGAAGCTGCAAGCGCAGGACGAGCAGCGTTGAGTCCTCCAGTGTGGACGAGGCAAAGGTGATGCGCGCATGGCTCCCGTCGTTCCAGAGCATCGCATGATCCATCGGTCGGCCCGGTGGTGCGAGGCTTCCGGTGATGCGGGCGATGCTCGAGTCGCAGAGGAAGGAGATGTCGCCGGACAGAGCGTGTCCAGGCATGGGATGGGGCTGAAGCGCGATGGGGACGAGCACCTCCGTGCCTGCCGTGGCATGGAGGTGGCGGGGGAGTGGTCGAAACAGTTCAAAGCAGTGCCACAAGGCAAGCCGCGCACTTGCGGGTTGCAGCCCGATGGGGCAGTCCTGCCGGAAATCCTCCGATATCAGGAGCAGGTCGGCGGTTGTGTCGGTCATGAGGGACGGGATGTGGAGCCGGAGGATGAGGAAGACGGGGGTGGGGTCGGACGACGGTGGACCGGTGGCCGTGATGCGAACGGCATCCTCCGACAGCGAGTCGATCCGGACCGAGGCCGCCTCGCAGCGGGTGCCGGCCGTGGATGCGCCAAGAACGGTGAGGTGGGGGGCGAGCCCGGCGAGCCGCAGGGTGCAGGTCAACGGCACGCCCGTTGCAAGCCCGGCTGTGATCACGATTGGCAGGTCCAACTCACCGCCCGATGTCGCCATGCGTGGACCTCCGATGAGGATGCTGCCCTGGCGCAGCCCCGGCGATGGCGTGTAGCCCGTGTCGGCCTCTGCGGTGAAGCCCGCTCCGGAGCAGGTGAGCTCGATGCTGCGTCGCAGGGTGTCGTGACACGGGTTGGTGGAGATGTAGCGCAGGACGCAGGCGTCAGTCAGGACATCACGGGCGATGATGGCGTAGATGCCGGTGAGAGCGGAGGCGGAGTCGGCGACGTAGAAGCGGCCGCCGGTGGCTTGGGCCACGGTGCGCAGGAGGTCGGCATTCACCGTGCCGCCCAACCCCACCACGTGTATCGGCACCCCGGCCTGGCGCGCCGTGGCGATCACCGCATCGGGGCCGGCGAAGAGATCCTGGGCGCTCTCCCCATCGGTGAGTGCGATGATGTGCCTCTGGCCGCGCCCCATGCGGACGAGGCGCAGCGCCTCCATCAGGGCGTCCCAGAGGCGGGTCCCCCCGCGCGCCGTGATCGGGACGAGGGCGCGACGGAGGGAGGCGGTGTCACCGCTGAATCCATGATCCACGGTGAAAAACGGTGCGCCTTCGTCCGAGGAGAAGCTGCAGATGGCCGCCTCGTCCCGGGTGTCGAAGCTTCCGAGGAAGGCGGAGACGGCGGCCTTGGCCGACCGGATCGCAAGGCTGTCGGGATCCGCGGTGGAGTCGTTTCGCATGGCCATGCTCGATGAGCGATCCAGGAGCAGCAGGGCGGAGAGCCGGACCACGCTGTCGAACGGGCACCATGCACTGATGATGTCCTGCTGCACCGCATCCTCATGAAGTGTGAAATTCGCGCGCGTGAGTCTCAGCACCGGGCGACCGGCACGCTCCACGGCGACGCGCACCGCCAGGCCTGGGAACTGTGATGTATCCACCGACTGGATCTCCATCCGGGGCTGCGCTGCCAGTGCGGTGCATGCCATCATGACGACCATGGCGGTGCGCAGCGGGGGGAAGATGGTGAAACGCGGGGCGGTCATGAGGCATCCTGCTCGATTGCCGGAAGATACGGTTTTCTCATGATGCGCGTGGAGCATTTCGTGATTCGCGGATTATTGCTACCTTTGTTCGGTCCGACAGCTCAGGTGGTCCTCTCCGACTCACCTCTCAACAAGCCCCCCCCACCCTTCTCGCTTCATGAGCGCCCCCATCTCGCATCGTTCCATGCTGCATTCCCTCGTTTCTGTGATGACCACGCATCGGCATCAAGGACGCGGGACGTGTGCTGGACGGCCGGCCCGGCGCACCATCGTTTGATCATCCGACCACATGCGTGAGGAACTGATGCAGACAGAAGGTCCCCTCCCTCCGAACAGCCGCGATCTGCTCGACCATGCTCCCCTCGGCATCTATTGTGTCGATCGCACGGCGCGCATCCTCCATGCCAATGGCACCGCATGCCGGAGGCTCCAGTATCGTCTCGACGAACTGACAGCGATGCGCATCACCGATGTCGACCCACGATTCCGCATCGACCGCTGGGAGGCGGTCTGGGACGAGGTCCTGGTGAAGGGACCCCAGGTCTACGAATCCATCCAGCGCACGCGCTCCGGCCAGGTGTTTCCCACGCAGGTCACCATCATGCATGTTCCGTCGGAGGGTGGAGAGACGCTCTTCTGCTATGTGAAGGACATCTCAGAGCGGAAGCGCAACGAACGCGTCAAGGACGCCCTCTACGCCATCTCCGAGGCGGTGCATTCCACGCGGGATCTCCACGCCCTGTTCCTGATCACGCACGACATCATCTCCGGCCTCATGCCGGCGCAGAACTTCTACATCGCCTTCCACGATCCCGGGCATGGGATCCTGTCCTATCCCTACCATGCCGACGAGGTGGACGACGACTGGTCGCCACACCACCTTGGCCGGACATTGAGCGCGTTGGTTCTCAAGACAGGGCGGGCAATGCTTGTGCCGCCGGACCGCTTCTCGCTGCTGGTGGACTCTGGTGAGGTGGAATCCTTCGGGTCACCATGCATCGACTGGCTCGGGGCCCCGCTCACCACCGCCTCGGGTGTCATCGGGGTGATGGCAGTCCAGACCTATTCACCCGAAGTGCGGCTCACCAACGAGCATCTCACCATCTTCGAGTTCATCTCCACCCAGGTGGCCATGGCAATCGAGCGCAAGCGGTCCGACGATCTGCTGCGCAGCAACGAGGAGCGGTATCGTGTGCTCGTGGACAATTCCCCCGATCTCATCCTGAGTTTCGACCTGCAACAACGTGTCACCGCCGTCAATCCGGCATTCTGTTCCTCGCTTGGCCGGTCGGCGGAGGAGATCGTCGGTCACACGTTCACCGAGCTGGGGTTTTCGCCCGATCAGCTCGCACAATGGCGGCAGTTGTTCCTTCGGTGCATCACGACGGCGGGCACGGTCAGTGGCGAGGCCATGTATCGTGACCAGGACGGAAGCGAGCGGATCTTCAATGTTGCCCTGACGCCTCTCCATGATCCGAATGCCGTGGTGGTCGGCGCCTCCGCCATCTGCCACGACATCACGGACATCCGCCTCGCACACCGCCAGCTCGGTGTGTCGGAGGCACGCTACCGCTCGCTCATCGAGACATCTCCCGATGCCATCATGCTGCTCGACATGCACGGGGTCCTCCAGTTCTGCAACAGGCGCATGGCGGAGATGTTCGGACAGCCGACAGCAGATGCTCTTCATGGAGTGACGCTCGAGTCCGTGACCTGCCCGGTATCCCATCGGGCCCTGCGTGCAGGCCTGTCGGAACTGATGGCGCTGCGGCAGATGCGGCCCATCGAGCTCGAACTGCTTCGCCACTCTGGTGTCACCTTCCACGGTGAACTCAACGCCTCGCTCGTGCACGCCCCCGACGGTGAGGTGCAGATCATGGCCGTGCTCCACGACATCACCACACGGAAGCATGCCGAGGCGGAGTTGCGGCGGGCCAAGGAGCAGGCGGAGCTTTCGGACAGACTGAAGGACGCCTTCATCGCGAACATCTCCCACGAGATCCGCACCCCGCTCAACAGCATCATGGGTTACATCAGCCTGATGGAGATGGAACTCGCAGACCGACTCACGTCGGAGGAGGCCGAGTATTTCGAAAGTGTCCACCGGTCCGGCAAACGCCTGATGCGCACGGTGGAAAGCGTCCTGAACCTCGCAAGCATGGAGTCCGGCACGTTCCATACCACCGTGGAGACGGTCAACATCGTCCGTCGTGTGGAATACGTGGTGTCCGACCTCCAGGCTCTTGCGCGGAAAAAGGATATCGAACTCGAATTCCGGCCCGAGTGCCCTGAGGCGATGGTGAGCTGCGATGTCTACACGATGGATCAGGCACTCATCAACATCATCGACAATGCCATAAAGTTCACCTCACAGGGCGGCGTCACCGTGCGGCTTTCCTCCGGCGATGGATGGGCGCAGGTGGAGGTGCGTGACACGGGGGTCGGCATTGGTGAGGCATATTTCGAGAAGCTCTACAACGCCTTCTCCCAGGAGGAGATCGGATACACCCGCAGCTTCCAGGGGCTCGGCCTCGGTCTTGCGCTCACGAAGCGCTATGTGGATCTCAACAACGGCAGCATCTCGGTCGCGTCCACCAAGGGCGTGGGCAGCACCTTCACCATCACCCTGCCCCTGGACCAGAGTCACCACTCCATGGGGGTGGTCGAGTCCCTCGCCACAGTCCGCAGCATCGAGGGGCTGCACGAGCTCCGGCACCGCAGCGGCCGCCTCCTCGTGGTGGAGGACGATGAGCAGAGCCAGAACTACATGCGTGCCATCCTGTCCAAGCAGTTCGAGCTGCACGTGGTGGACAACGCCGCAGACGCCTGGGAACACCTCATGAGCAAACGCTTCGACCTCGTCCTCATGGACATCTCCATCCAGGGCGACGAGGACGGCCTGCAGCTCACGAAACGCATCCGGTCGGAACGCACGATCAGCAACATCCCCGTGGTGGCGCTCACGGCGCACGCCTTCCCGCGTGACAAGCAGATGAGCTTCGAGGCAGGATGCAACGATTACATGACCAAGCCCTTCATGCGCGACACGCTGAAGAACATGATCGTCAAATACGTGCACGGATGATCAGTCGTCCGTCACGTCGGCGTCGAGGTTGCCCGTCCACAAATACTTCGATGTCTCGCGCACGATCACCCCGCTCAGGAGGATGAGGGACACGAGGTTGGGGATCGCCATGAGGGCGTTGGTGATGTCGGCGAAGCTCCACACGATGGGCAGCGACAGGATCGATCCCACGAACACGAACAGCACCCATGCGATGCGGTAGGGCACGATGGCGCGCTTTCCGGCGAGGTATTCGGCCGCCTTCTCGCCGTAGTACGCCCAGCCGAGAATGGTGGAAAAGACGAAGGTGAGAAGCCCAAGACTGAGCACAAGCGGACCGACGACGGGGATGTCGCTGAAGGCCCTGTTCGTGAGCGCTCCGCCCGAGAGCCCGAGCGTCCAGTCCTGCGAGTTGACGATGACCAGCCCGGTGATCGCACACACCACCACGGTGTCCCAGAAGGTGCCCGTGGAGGAGACGAGGGCCTGACGCACGGGGTTGCGCGTCTGCGCCGCCGCGGCGACGATGGGGGCGCTGCCAAGGCCGGATTCATTGGAGAAGAGGCCGCGGGCGATGCCATACCGGATGGCCTGCGCCATGCCCGCCCCAAGGAAGCCGCCGATCGCGGCATGCCCGTCGAAGGCGGATCGCACGATGAGGGCGATGGACGCGGGGATGGTGGCGTGATTGATGCCGAGGATGATGAGGCAGCCGAGCACATAGAACACCGCCATGAAGGGCACGAGCTTTTCACACACGCGCGCGATGGAGGTGATGCCCCCGAGGATGACGATGGCGGTGAGCACCGTGAGCACGCCTCCGGTGATCCAGGGGGCGAGGCCGAAGTTCGTCTCCACCATCACGGCGATGGAATTGGCCTGCACCATGTTCCCGATGCCGAAGGCCGTCACGGCGGTGAGTGCGGCGAACACGATGCCGAGCCAGCGCATCTTCAGGCCCCGCTCCAGCACGTACATCGGGCCGCCCGCCATGGTGCCGTCGGGCTGCGTGATGCGGTATTTCACGGCAAGCAGACCCTCGCCATACTTCGTCGCGATGCCGAACACGCCCGTGAGCCACATCCAAAGCACGGCTCCGGGACCGCCCATCGCCACCGCTGTCGCGACGCCCACGATGTTGCCGGTGCCGATGGTGGCCGCCAGGGCCGTGGTCAGCGCGCCGAACTGCGAGATGTCGCCCGTCCCCTCCCGCTCACGCCGGAAGGAGATGCGGATGGCCTGCCCGATGTACCGCTGGATGAAGCGCAGGCGGACGGTGAGGAACAGATGCGTGCCGAACAGCAGGATGATGATGGGGGGACCCCAGACAAGATCACTGATCGCGCCGATGATGGTTTCAAGGTGCTGCATGTGCCTGAAGGATGGTGGTGGATGATGATGACGTGACCCGGCTGCGACGCCGCGGCGTCAGCGGATGATGAGCAGCGTGGAGAGCCGCCCGCCCTGCTCCGACGGCCGCGCGGGTGCGATGCGGAGCACGCAGCCCCCCGTCGGCAGGAGACGCGTGTCGATGGGCAGGATGCCGGTCCCGGCCCCGATCGAGGTGGTCGCGTCCACAAGCGTGCGGCCCAGCAGGTCGTGGACGCTCACGCGTGCCAGGAATGCCCGCGTGCTCTGGATGCTGATGCGTGAGCCTGCCATGACGGGGTTGGGGTGGACCGTGAGCTCCGCATCCGGATGGATGGGCGCGATGCCGGTCCTGGTGAGCGTGATGTGTGCCCGGGTGCTGTCGGAACCGCAGGCGTTGACGGCGATCAGCACCACGTCGTATTCTCCGGGCCGGGGATAGACATGGACGGGGGAGCGCGCGCTGCTCGTGTCGCCGTCTCCGAAGCGCCACAGCACACGTGTGGCGGCGGTGGAGGAGTCTGTGAAGCGCACCTGCATGCCCTCGGGCTGCATGCCGATGCGCGCCACAGGCGGCGCATCGCTGATGTGCACCCGCACGGCTGTGCGTGCGCTGACGCAGGGCGGGCGTTGCACCTCCCAGTCGAAGAGGAAGTACCAGAAGTCGGGGTCGCCGGCGCTGTTGCCGGTGATGGCGATCACCCCGGGTATGGTGTAGGGATAGCGTGTCCCGACCGTGTTGCGATACAGGTTGTTCGCGCCCTTCACACCGAGCTGGAGGCCCGCACCGCGCGGCAGGGGGATGTCGAGCGCGATGCGGCCACTGCCTGCGGGGATGGGGATGGTGGTGGTGAAGAGCAGCGTCCCCAGCGCGTCCCGCAGCTCGATGGTGCGCGGGCCCGCGGTCAGGGCGTGGACGAGTGCGGAGCGGAGGATGAGCTCCGATTCGGTGGTGAAGATCTCGTAATGCGTGTTCGTGAAGCTGTAGTAGCCGCCGTCGCCCAGGCTGTCCTTCTTGCCCACGAACATCGGCGGGCTGAAGATCCTGTCCGCCACCCACAGCGTCGTGTCGCGTGCGACGCGGGGCAGTGGGAGCGCACCTCCCTCGGCGGCGGGTGCGCTGGCCTCCGGTGTTGTGTACCATGCGATGCTGCCATCGCCCGTGGCGGTGAGCGTGACAGCCCCGGGACCGCAGCGCTCTGCATCCTGCGCGAGCGGTGCGTCGGGCAGCGTCACAACCACACAGCCTCGGTGGGTCACGCTGTCCTCACCGGCGGAGCTCGCAACGCGGAGCCTCACATCGAAGCTCCCGCTGGCGGAGTAGCGGTGCACGGGGTTCCGCTCTGTGGTGGTGGTGCCATCCCCGAAGTCCCAGGACCAGCGGGTGACGGAGGCGGTGGAGGTGTCGGTGAAGCGCACCGTTCCATCACAGGTTGCGTCGACATCGGTGAGGAAGCCCGCCACCGGCCGCAGGGGGACGAGGGCGATGTCGAGCGTGTCGGTGGCGTCCATGTCCACATCCACGCCGGTGATGGTCTTGGTCACGTAGCCTGGAGCGGAACAGACGATGGTGTGGCGGCCGGTGGCGAGGAGGCGGTGGTAGTCGCCGATTGGGAGCTCGGATTCGATCCAGGTGTTGTCGGTGTCGTGCCCGGGGATTTCGAGCCGCGCCAGCAGCGGACGGCCGTCGAGGGAGTCGGTGACGATGCCGCGCAGGCCGAGGAGCGAGCGATCGATGGTGCGCAGCATGCTCCGGTGTTGCGCCTCCCACAGGCGGGGCAGTTCAGTCGGAGCCACGAGCATGGTTCTGCAGATCTCCACGGTGGCCTCGCGGCAGTGGCCGAAATAGTTCATGAAATCCTGCCTGCCACCGTTCACTTCATACCAGTCATACCCGTCTGTCACGCCATTCTGTTCGTCGTCAAAATACCCCGGCTCGCTGTGTGCATGGGCGGTGTCGGCCCAGGCGCGGCCGCAGATGGTCCACCAGGCATCGTCGGCATGCCGGCGCACCCACGTGTCCCATGGGTGGTTGTAGAGCTCCGCACCGTCGTGAAAATTGACGGAGGCGGTGAAATGCACCCGCCGTGCGAGTTCCATGAAGGCCACCGTCTCCTCCTGCCACTGCTGCGCGTCGGGGTGGTCGCCGTTCTCCGGGTCACGGTAGTTGCGGTTCAGGTCCACACTGTTGGCGTTGTAGCGGCGCGCCGATGCCACGGTGGTATCCGTGCCGCGATAGGTCCCGTCGGGGTTGGCGAGCGGATTGATCCACAGCTCCACGTTGTCCACGATGCGGCGGGACTGCGTGTCGGTGTCGCAGGTGGAGAGGAGGTGGTCGATGAGGCGGAGCATGAGCATGAAGCCGCTTGTCTCGTTGCCGTGGATGGAGGATGTGAAGAGCACTCGTGGCGTGTTTCGGCGCATGTGCACATCCCTGGAGATGCGGAGGGCGAGGATGAGCCTTCCGGACCGCAGCACGGCGATGGTGTCGAGCCGGCACAGGTCGGGCCATCGGTCCACGAATCGCTGCATGATGCGCAGATACTCCTGTTCACTCGGATAGAAATCCCACGTGCCCCCGGAGGGCGGAGCAGCAGTCCGCATCACAGGTGGAGGAGCGGGAAAGGAGAGGATGCGCCAGGGGAGCTCCGTCGTCAGGAAACGCCGGAACTCGGTGGTGTTTGCCCAGGCGATGACGGTGGGCCCGTCGATGCGCTCCACCGACAGCAGCGCAGCGGCCGCCCGGAGGCTCTCCCGCGTGGGTGCGTCGAAGCTGAAGCGCAGCTCCCCGCGGTCGGCAAGGATGCTGTCCGCCACGTGGATCGATGATGCAGGTTGGGCGAAGGTCGGGAGGGGGAGAATGAGGAGAAGTGCCAGGAGGGCTGGATGGAATCGTGACATGCCTGTGTGGGACGCGTGAATGGGAGGAGGGGCGGGCGTTGTCGCCGTGTGCAAAGGTACGCAATCCTGAGGAAAGTGGATTCCACTGTTGCCTTTCTCGCTTCCATGTGCAACATTTGCACGAAACATCACAGGGACCCTGCCATGCATGAGAAACTCTGTCCGAATTGCCGCGCTCATGTTCGTGAGGAGGCCGTGCTCTGCGACTGCGGGTACAACTTCGACCGACATGAGGTGGCGCTGTATCCGAGCGCGGAAGAACTGCAGCACGACATCGCCATCCAGCAGGATCGGGCTGACGAGGAGCGCCGCCGGCACTCCACCCGCGATCTTCGACGGGGCCTTCTGATGGTGTTGTTGGTGTACCTGCCGATCGGCATCATCCTTTCGATTGTCATGAGGTTTCCCATGTACTTCGTGATCGGACCCACAATCGGCCCTGCCATCGGCGTCATCATCAGCCACTTCCTCCGGCGTCCACGGCGATTCAGCAGAGCCTGAGATGCGGTGAAAAAAAACGCGCCCCCGCGGGGGCGCGTTTCTGCGAAGCGGGGACGACGGTTATTTCACG
>CAYUYM010000123.1:0-10634 GCA_964449305.1 uncultured Chromatiales bacterium
CACCGGTGTTCTTCCAGATATCTAAGCATTTCACCGCTACACCTGGAATTCCGTCCCCCTCTTCTTGATTCAAGACCTGCAGTATCGGAGGCAGCTCTCCAGTTAAGCTGGAGGATTTCACCACCGACTCACAGGTCCGCCTGCGGACCCTTTACACCCAGTAAATCCGGACAACGCTTGCCTCCTACGTATTACCGCGGCTGCTGGCACGTAGTTAGCCGAGGCTTACTTTCAGGGTACCATCACCACGCTCCGAAAAGCGCGTCTTTTTCCCCTGCTACAGCGGTTTACAACTCGAAGAGCCGTCATCCCGCACGCGGCGTTGCTGCGTCAGGCTTTCGCCCATTGCGCAATATTCCTCACTGCTGCCTCCCGTAGGAGTCTGGACCGTTTCTCAGTTCCAGTGTGGCTGATCATCCTCTCAGACCAGCTACCCATCGTCGGCTTGGTAGGCCGTTACCCTACCAACTACCTAATGGGACGCATGACCATCTCTCGTCGCCGAAGCTTTGACCGAAATACCAGGCGATATCTCGGCATCATCGGGTATTAGCACCTCGTTGGAAGTGTTATCCCCGAACAAAAGGCAGGTTTCATACGCGTTACGCACCCGTCCGCCACTCCAGCAACTGATTGCTCAATTGCCGTCGTAGACTTGCATGTGTTAAGCACGCCGCCAGCGTTCGTCCTGAGCCAGGATCAAACTCTCCATGGTAAGTGTATTGTCTCAATTTTCTTTCCAGTTAAAGAGCGTCCGGCGTCTTTCTCAAAGTCACTGACTATACTTGATTCCGTGTCTGTCAAAAAACTCTGCGCTACTGCTTTTCTCTTCGCGCTTTGCCCATCTCGTGGGCGGATTACAAGTATACTCTCCCGCCTCCTCAAATGCAAGTCCCACCTCCACTTTTTTCCTCCTTTTTTTTCCACCACCCCCTAACTCCTTTATCTACAATACCCAGCTTCGTGCGGACCGCCCCATCTTCGTGCGGGGCGCCCCCCGTGGCGCCCCCATGCGTCGTGCGGGGCGCCCCCCGTGGCGCCCCATGCGTCGGCCTGCGCCCCGAAAAACCACACCCGCCTTTTCACCAGATTCCGTCCTGCGAAGCTATATCCCTGAGTCGAAGCGCATGCGTCCAATAATCGGACACACGACGCCGAGACAAGGCGGCAGAGGACGATCCACCATGTGGATGCCTCCTGGGGACGGCCGCCGACCCCACGGTCTCCCTGGAGATCGTGACCAAGCGAGAGGAAGCGCCCGGTCGCAAGATGCGGGCGCTTCTATTTTGCCTATACTGCTTTGCCTACTACTGCGCCAGTTCGCCCTCCCGTCATCACCCACCCATGACATCCTATTCACATGATCCCGATGGAGCGTATCCCATCCGCCTGCCACTCCCGCAGGAACCATTCCGAAAAGGTCCGATTCCAGCCGACCAGGCCGGAGCGCCCTCATGTCCAATCGCATGGGCTTCTGATGAGGTGGGAGAAAGTCGTTCGGGAGCGCAATAGTTCCATCCTCGAAATATTTTTTTTCCCGACACCCCAACTCTCTTTTCTTGGAAGGAAACATTCTTTATCTTAATTCCGATTTCGACCCGATCCTCGTACGGCAACGATCACGCGATCAGCAGAAACCAGCACCTCCCATGAATCAGCACCCCCAACCCATCCTTTCTGTGCTTTCAACACAACCACATACAAACACGGCGAAGGCCGATATTTTCCCATTAACTCTAGGAAGGAGAAGTTGATGTCCAAATGAAACGGTACTCAATTTTACTCGTTCTGGCAATCGTGTGCGGCATCGCACTCGAGACTGTCGCCCAAGCGCAGCCCGTCACCGTGAAGGTGCAGCGCGAAGCAATGTCGCCCCGGCGCATCGGGACCTACCCGGCCGGGACGTTCCCCGTTTCCACCGGCCTGCGCGTCATCCCGAAGGGCATGAAGGCCTATCTGAGCGCCACCACCACCGGTGTGATCACCGCGTACAACTGGGAGTTCGTCGAGAAGCCGGCCGGCTCCGCCGCGGCCATCGACACCGCAACGAACAGGTTCGTGCGCTTCGTTCCCGACATGGTCGGCAAGTACATCGTGAAGGTGACGGTGGACAGCGGCAAGACCGCGTTCGATACCCTGTTCGCCAGCACGTATGCCGGTCTCCCGCAGACCGCAGCCTGCGTGTGCCATGCAGGCATGACCCCGAACCTCATCCCCGATTTCAAGAAGACCCGTCATTTCACCATGTATGCCCGTGGAATCACCGGTCAGCTCGAAGTGGAAGAGTACATGGGCAAGACCGTCGGTGTGTACAGCAAGAGCTGCATCAAGTGCCACACCACCGGTTGGGACGAGACGGTCGACAACGGCAACTATGGTTTCGAAGCAAAGAAGGCCGGTTGGGACACCACCTGGTACAAGCTGGGCGCATTCGTGAACAACGAGTACTTCCTCCCGTATGGTGACTCCACGCAGTTCCGCCTCATGCAGGCCTCCTATCCGTCCGTCGCCCTCGTCGCCCAGATCGGCTGCGAGCAGTGCCACGGCCCGGCCAAGGATCACGGCCAGACCGGCGACAAGACCATGATCGGCAAGAGCTTCGAGGCCGGCACATGCATGCAGTGCCACGACGCCCCGAACAAGCACCGCCTCGGCAGCTACTGGCTCGAGTCCGCGCACTCCACCATGAAGCTCTCGGCTGGTGAAGCCAATCGCACACAGTGCTGGCCCTGCCACTCCGGCTCCGCCATGCCTGCCTACCTCGAGAATCGCACGACTCCGAACTATTCGAAGACCCCGGTCGTCGCCTCGATCAACTGCGTCACCTGCCATGACCCGCACAGCGATGCAAACGAGATGCAGCTCCGTACCGCAGTGCTCGACAAGCTGAACAACGGCTTCATCCCGCCCGCAGGCGCAGGCGGCAAGAGCGCCCTCTGCATGAACTGCCACCGTGCCCGTACAGACGTGAAGGAACGCGTTGCCGCAGTGCAGCGTGCCCTCTATGATCGTTTCTACCCGCACTACAGCCCCCAGGCAGACATGTGGTTCGGCCAGAACGGATGGGAATATGGTCTGCCCATCACCGGTTTGCAGACACACGGCCACCTCGAAGATGGCTGTGTCACCTGCCACATGACCACCCGTGTCAATGGCTCGAGCATCCACAGCGACCATGCCATGCACATGGTGGATCCTGTCACCCAGAAGGAAAACACCACGGCGTGCAAGACCTGCCATGGCGAACATGTTGAGGAATTTGACGAAGTCCGCGCGTTCAACGATTATGATGGCAATGGCAAGATCGAGGGCATCGTGACAGAAATCACCGGCCTCCTCGACCGCCTCAAGGCCGTGCTGCCGATCAACCCGACCACGGGCGATGTCTGCAACAACATGAAGGCTGATTCCGCCATTGTGAAGACCCATCCGCAGTGGCCGGCCATCGTGCCCGCGATCTGGAACTACTACCTCGTGAAGAACGACTTCTCGAACGGCATCCACAACACGAAGTACGCGGTTGCCATCCTCCGCGCCTCCCTCGGCACCCTCACCGGCGTCGAGTCGGCCAACCAGGATGTTCCGACCAGCTACGCACTGTCCCAGAACTACCCGAATCCGTTCAACCCGACGACGTCGATCCAGTTCAGCGTTCCGCGTGCGGGCAACACCACCCTGTATGTGTACAACAGCACAGGCGAGCTCGTCGCCAAGCTGGCCGACGGCATGATCGCCCCGGGCAACTACACGGTGACCTGGAACGGCCTCGATCTGAAGGGCGTCGCCGCCTCCAGCGGTGTGTACTTCTACAAGCTCACCGTCGCCGACAATGGCAATCAGCTGTTCTCGACCACGAAGAAGATGATGCTCGTGAAGTAAGCCTGACATGATGGCCCCGGGAGCGGTTCGCCTCCGGGGTCCATCACTACTGTGAGAAACGGCGCCTTCCACGGCGCCGTTCTCGTTTCATCTGTGAATGATTGCATTATGTCGATCTGCATTTTAGATTGTTTTTTCCATCCCTCATCCCATCAAGGGAGCACTCCATGCCCAGATCCAAGGAACGTCCCAAATCTGCCAAGCGACGCACGATTCCGAATCCCCCTGCCAGCACTGACATCCCGGTGTTTCGTACATTCACCATCATTCTCGCTGCCTGGTTGATCCTTCGGCTCATTGCAACATCCTTCATATCCACCACTGTCCTTTGGGGATTGGATATCGGTGGGTACCTTACAGATCGATGGGACATCTGGGCGGCTCTCCTGGCGCCCTTCCTTTTGCTCCTCCCTCCGATTCAGGGTGCCTTCGCCCGGCTGTTCCATCGCATTCCCGACCGCCCGTTGTCACCACTGTGGCAGATCATGGTGACACTCGGGCTCACCACCTTGGGCGTGGTCGTGTCAATGGCCCTCAGGCCCCTGTGGCCACTTCTTGGAGATGGAGCCAACTACCTCGCGGAGGTGTTTCACCTCTACCATGATCCCGGATACCAGTCGAATCTCATCCGCCCCACATCGTTTCTCACCGGACATCTGATCGCGGCAGTTGTCGGCACTATGAAGGCAATGCCTGACAACCGCGAGCCTTTCGAAATTGTCGCCAGAATGGGCGCAGGCGTGCTGTGTCTCGGGGCCATGCTGCTTCTGATTCGCGAGCGTTTTCGGGCGGCGATTTCGGTTGTCGGGATCCTCTTCCTGTCGACGGGCTCCCTGCTGTTTCTCGGATATGTCGAATTGTACGCAATGCAGTATGCCTTCGCAGTGCTGTTTCTCCTTGCCGCGTGGCAGAGCTTCACACGAAACACCACGGTGATCATCCCTGTCGCGCTTCTGGTCATCTCCATCCTCTTCGGAGGATCATCCATCATCTTTCTTCCTGCCCTGGCCTTTCTACTGTACATGCGATATGGAACACGGCTGGGGGTCAGGCCTGTCACAGTCATGTTGTTGCTCCTGGGAGGAACCGTGCTCGCCGTCATTGTCGGCTATCTGATCATCGGTTTCAGCACGCGGAATCTCTACCTCACGACCTTCGGGTCGTATGATCGGGACATGAATGAGATGCTGACACGCCCCATCACCTACACTGTTCTTGCCCCCATTCATCTCAACGACATCGTCCAAGTCCTCCTCCTCGTCGGTGGTCCGGCATTGACGGTCCTCGCGCTTCTCGTGCACGACAAGGTCCGCCGACTCCTCACCGAGCCCTTTCTCCTGTTCCTCATCATCGCGTCCTTCGCCGGCCTCTGCCTGGTGGTGTTTGGTAATGCAGCATTGGGCCTTGCTCGTGACTGGGATCTGACGATCACCGCCATCTCTCCGATCATCCTGCTGTGCATTGTTCTCATTCTGCGCCTCTCGTCATCCGGCATCCTCCCCTGGAGCCGCGTGTTCCCCATGCTTGCGATCGCGACCGCCAGCATGCTGTACATCTGGGTGCAGGTCAACATGTCCGAAGCTTCATTGACGCGTTTCGAGCGGATGGTTGAGCGCTACGCGATGTCGGTGAATCCCAGATTCACCTTCAATGGATACGAGAGTCTTCGGAAATTCTACGAGCGGACGAAACGCATGGACGAGTGCTTCAGAGTGCTCGATTGCATGGCCTCCACGCGGATCAATCAACTCGACACCTATGCCCAGATCTTCACCCTGTACAATGGGTACCATGGAGATGCCATCGTCGTGCAGCGTCTGTTCGATCGCATGGTGAGCAATGCCCGCGATCCGCTTCCTGAGTCCGACACGCGCCACGAAAACCCGCAGAAGGAGCGCCAATTGTGCACTGCCATTCTGAACTTCGCACTTGATCAAAAGAAGATCTCGCGTGACGATCCCCGTTTCGATTCCCTTAAGAAGTACTTCGGAGGATGGCCTGAGCTGCGTATGATTGATGCCTGCCTCGACCAATCCCTGACACCTGCACAACGAGCCACGATCGCGAAGGAGGCTCTTTCCCCCAGCATCCTGCACGGCTTGATAGGTCTTCAACTGGCCGACTTGCACTTGTTCGCCGATCAACCATTGGAAGCACAAAGGATCTTTGAACATGTGATCGAGCTGGATAAGAACTCATACATCATGGCTTACATCGGCCTTGCCGACATACACCAGCGAATCCACAACGACATCCCAAAGGCCATCGCGATTCTTGAGGCGGGTGAACGCAACTGCCGTTTTTCATCCAAACGGAAGGATCTGCTGGACATGTTGACTGCGCTTCGAGCACAGCTCACCAAATAATGACGGAAAACCTCCCTACCACAACCCAAGCTGGCAACGCCATCATGCACACTCGGAACCATTCCCATCTCATCACCATTGTCGGATTCATTATCCTTGGCTGGATCGGGACGGCATTCTCCCAGACAGGCTCCACAACGTCGACCTTCGATGGCTCAGCTTTCTGGCCCCAGGGGCCTGCCACCATCGACGACATCCATCGGATCTGCGACAGCATCGGCAGCGAGCAGGAGCCCTGCCTCCTTGCCGCCATGAAGGAACTCGGCGCGCCGGCGGAGGCCATCCGCTTCGCGGCTTCCATCGATGGCATGGGCTTCATGCGGCGCCACGCAACATGCGGCAGGGTGGGAATCGCCTATGTGGACTACCCGCTCCGGGCCAACGAGAACCACGGAGCCATCCTGCTGCCTGCGGCATCCCGCGCCATCGATGTCGATGATGCCTCCCTCCTCCCCCAACGCGCCCTGAAACGCCAGGCAACGTATCAGCGCCTGCGCAGGAAATATCCGGACATCATCATCATGCCCGGCAACCGCGTGGGGCAGGACTGGCTCATCGCAACGCGCACACGCTCGAAGGGCGTCACCATCACCGTGCCATACCGCCTGCTCAATGGCTGCCATGCGTGCGCGGAGGTCGGCAGCATGCTCCTGCGCTTCTCCTTCGATCGCAACGGCCGCCATCGCGGCTGCAGTATCGTGCGGGTGACAGCAGCGAAGCACCGCGTGGCACTCGGGAAACCCGAGCTGCCCGAGGAAACCGATCCCGGCAGCCCCCTCGTCATCATGCACAACGAGGACTTCTCCATCCGCCTCGCCGCCAATCCCACCACGGGCTTCACCTGGTCGCTCGACAGCACACGTTCCACCGGGACCATTCGATTCCTGGAATCCACCATGGAAACGCCGGGACCGCGGGCCGTGGGGGCAGGCGGCTTCGAGGTGTGGACCTTCCGCGCGCTGAAGCCCGGGCGTGCACGCCTCCTGTTCCGGTATGCCCGCTCCTGGGAGAAGGATGTCGCGCCAGCCCGCACGCTGGAATTCGATGTCCAGGTGCAGTGACCATTGACCGGCGGGCTGGGATGGTGTATCTTTTGATGATCACCTGACCAGGAGGCCTGCACCATGGAAGTGAAACGTCTGTCCGCCATCAACGGCATCATTGCGATCGGCTTTGCATGGGGGGCCATCGAAGCCGCTCTCACCTTTGGCCTGAAGGGCGTGTGCGGCCGCGAGCTCACCGGCTCCATCATGACCGGCCTCGCGATGGTCTTCCTCGCCGGCACCCACACCCTCGCCTCCACCCGTGGCCTGCTCCTCCTGCCCTTCGCCCTCGCGACAGGGTTGAAGCTCCTCGCGGTCGCAGCGCTCGGCCTGCCTCTCGCCAGCCCTGCGGCGATCAATCCCATCGCTGCGTATGGCTTGGAGACCGCCGCCGTCATGGCCATCGTGTCCATCCCCGGCATCATGCGCCCCGCCTCCGGCGTCCGTGCGCTGCTGCCGGGCGGACTCGCTGCGGCACTTGCTGCGCTCACCTTCCCGGCTGTCGGCTTCATCACCGCAGTGCCCGCATGCACCATCGCCGGGTCAGGCCTTCCGACCTCGATCGCCTGGCTGCCCATCGCCACCGTCATCGGCGCCATCGCATTCCGTGTGGGGCGCACGTTTTCACCGCGCATCCTGGCACCGTCCGCCGATGGGTGGGTGTCGGCCGCGCGACCGCTGGCGATCCAGACCGTGATGCTCATCATCTTCTGCCTCGTCACACTCCTTCAATCCTAGGTCACTCCACGCTCCATGGCGAAATCCCATTCCACGCAGGGAAGGCACGCATCGTATCCACCCGCCTCCCCTGCCGACGCTCCGTCGCGCCCTGAACGCATGCTCGCGGGCATCGCCGCCCTCATGCTGCTGCTCCGCATCATCGCCGGCTTCCTCCCGGCGACGTCCATCACCGTGTTCTGGGGCATCACGCCCCTCATGATGAACACCTGGGACACACTGCTCCTCTTTGCGCTGCCCCTGCTGCTGCTGGTCCCCGGTATCCGCAGGACCTGTGCCACTGCGGTGGAACAGCCACGCACACGTGCACAATACCTGGGTGCGTCTGCCGTGCTCATCATCGTCGCGGTTGTGGCGGCATGGAACATCCACGTGCTCTTCCCCTTCCTTGGCGACGGCTCCAGCTACCTTGCAGAAGTGATCCGCATCCGCGCCAGCGAGGCCTACCAGAGCTTCCTTCTGAAACCCACCGCCTGGCTGTCCGGTGAGCTCATCCACATGCTGGCGCGGGCCACCAGCTCCCCCGATGTGGCACAGCCCTACACCATCACCGGCATCCTTGCGTTGATCACCCTCCTGGGTGGCGGTGTCGTGCTCCTGCGTGACGAAGCACCCGCACCGCGCCTCCTCCTGTTCACCCTCGTGTTCTTCAGCAGCGCCTCGCTCCTGTTCTTCGGCTATGTGGAGCTCTACGCCATGCAGGTCGCCTTCACCGCGCTCTTCCTGCTGTCCGCATGGACCACGCTGCGCACCGGCCGCTCCCCTGTGACACCAGGCATCCTGCTTCTCATCGCCATGGCGTGGGGCGCCGCGGCGGCCATCCTGCTCCCGGCCTTCCTCCACCTGCTCCTCGATCGGCGGGGATGGGTGAAACGTTTCCGCTCCATCCACATCGTCCTCGCAGGTGCGCTGCTCATGGGGATCGCCGTGTCTGCCGCCCATGCCATCAGCGGATTCGACCACCCCGGACAATATCTGCACCCACTGCTGACCTCCACGCTCGACATCGACGGCCGGCAGATCAACACGATCACCTACACCGTGTTCTCCCTGCCGCATCTCTGGGACGTCCTCCAGGTGTACATCCTCAATGCCGGGCTGCCGCTCCTGCTGCTGCTCATCACCGTGCTGTCACTGCCTTCGCCAGGGCGGGACACATCGTCCACCACCTTCTTCGCACTCGCCTCGATCGGGGGCCTGTTCATGGTCCTCTTCGGCAACAGCATGTTCGGGCTCGCACGGGACTGGGATCTCGCCGTCGTTGCCACGCTGCCCGTGGCCTTCCTCGCGGCATCGGTGCTCGTGTCACGCCTGGAGGCTGCCCGCATGCGCCCGGGGGGGATCGCGGTGTGGACGGGCGCGCTGGCGCTGGCGCTCTGGTGGCCCTGGATGGCCGTCAACATGTCACCTGCATCTGCCACACGGTTCGAGCAGCTCCTCGACGCACGCTCGGGGATGGTGAACGTCCGATGGACATGGAACGGATTGGAGAACCTGCGCAAGTACCATGTGTCCCGCTCCGATGCCGCAGGCTGCAAGCGCATCCTGTTTCGGATGCTCGACACGCGCTTCAACACACTCGACACGCACGAGAAGATCTTCGACCTCATGCTCAACACCGCCGACAATGGCGCCATGAGCGATGCACTTCTCGCCTCCCTCATGCGCGAAGCGCGCGATCCGTTTCCGGCGAACGACACACGACACATTTCCCCACCCGTGCTGCGACAGAAGACGGCATCCTTCATCCTTGATGCAATTCAGACCGGCACCATCTCGCGCGACGATGCACGCATCGGCGAGCTTGGCGCCGCCTTCGGTGAATGGAGGGAACGGGGCATCATCGATGCCGTGCTCGACACGACGCTCACCCCTGCGGAACGACTCCAGCGCGCGCAGGCCGCCCTGCCGGACACGCTGCACGACGGACTGCTCGCAGGCATCCTCGGCCAGTTCCACATGCAGACAGGGGATTTCCCCGGCGCGGCGTCGGCGTTGCAACGCGCCATCGAGCTCGACCCGGGCCGCTACCCGGAGATGTATCTCACACTCTCAAGCGTGCTCGACGCCGAGCTGCGCGACCACGCCGCCGCCCGCTCCGTGCTGGAGCGGGGATTGGTCGACTGCCGCCTCTCTCCACGACGCGGGGAGATCGAGGCCGCATTGAAGGAACTTCGTTAGCCCATTCTCCCGGGGTTGCGGCCGTTCTTCACGGCGATCAACTGTGCCGCGATGCTGACGGCGATCTCGTCGGGTGTGTGCGAGCCGATGTCGAAGCCGATGGGGCTGTATACACGCTGCAGCGCCTCAGGATCGATGCCCTCGCCTGCGAGGCGATCAAACAGGGCACGCACCTTAGTCGCCGAACCGATCATACCGAGATACCGGTGGGGGACGTCGAGCAACAGGCGCAGCACGAGCTCGTCGTGCCGGTGCCCGTGCGTCATGATGACGATGCTCGTCTCATCATTGAACACGAGCTGCCCGCGGATGCCGGGATAGGGTGTGCACACGCAGCGGATCGCCGACGGGTGCCTCGCGGGATCCGCCCATTCTGCGCGGTCATCCACCACGGTGACGGCAAAGCCGGTGTGTGCGGCAAGGGCCG
>CAYUYM010000124.1:0-10594 GCA_964449305.1 uncultured Chromatiales bacterium
CTCGTTCTACATCACCGCCACCGCCGGTGCGGGACACCAGAACTGGACGCTCAAGATGAAGAACACCACGGCCGTCGATGCCAGCACGTTCGACAATGTCGGCCTGCAGCAGGTGACGACCCCGGTCAACATGACGCCGGCACTTGTCACCACTGTTCCCGGCTGGTACAAGCACACCTTCTCCGCACCCTTCATCTGGGACGGTGTCAGCAACATCCTCGTTGATGTGTGCCACGACAACGGCAACAACAATTACACCTCCTCGTGGACCGTGCGCTATGGCACACCGGTCGTCGCCGGCACCACCTACCGTTATGTCGGCTACTACAGCGATTCGATGACCGGCGCCATGTGCAACACCACGACCACTGTGCTCTCGACGCCGTACAACATGATGCCGAACATGCAGCTCGAGGCCTGCTCCAACAGCGGCACGACAACCACGTTCGCACCGGATGCCATCGCCACCGTGCCCGGCTCCTTCAACATTGACTGGAGCATCTACCATCCCACGCAGAGCTTCACCTCATCCGTCGAGTTCCAGCTCTACACCCCCGGTGGGGTCGCCGTCGGTGCTCCGCAGTCGCAGACCGGCATCAACGTTGTCGCCGGCGTGCTCAAGAGCGGCACGTTCGTGTTCAATGCCAATTCCTTCACGCCGGGCTTCTATCGCATTGAGGCACGCTTCACCGAACTCAACGTGTGCGGCATGCTCCAGACCTTCAAGTACTCCAAGACCATCTGCCTCATGGCTCCGGGAACGACCCTCTGCCGCGTGTGGCCGGGTGACGCCAACAACGACGGCGTGGTGAACTACGGCGACCGCAAAACCCTCAACACCTACATCTACGATGCCAACCTCCGCACAAGCTGGCTGCAAGGCCCCGCACGCTACCGTGCCGACCTTTCGACCAACCCGCTCACCTACCTCACATGGGAGGAGCAGGCAGGTCTTCCGTGGAACACAGACCAGGGGTGCTACGTGGATTGTGATGGAAACGGTGTGGTCAACAACTTCGACTATATCGGCATCAAGTTGAACTGGATGCGCTCGCATGCCATGGGCAAGGGCGAAGCGGCGGATTTCGGCTTCACCATGGACCAGAACTTCCCGAATCCGTTCAACCCGTCGACGAAAATCAGTTATTCCGTGCCCGAGCCGAGCAACGTCCGCCTCGTGGTCATGGACATGACAGGCCGCACGGTTGCGACGCTGGTCGACGGTGTGACGGAAACCGGTGTCCATGATGTGACCTTCGATGCCTCGACGCTGCCCAGTGGCATCTACATGGCGAAGGTGTCCATGCTCGGCAACGAGTCGGGCCTCACCTTCTCGAAAACCATCAAGATGAACCTCTCCAAGTGATCCGGTTCAGCATTCCACCCAGGATCCTCATCCGGGTGGGGGAAGGGGCGGCCGATGGCCGCCCTTTCCTTTGAGTTTCCAGCCCCATTTCCGTAAGTTTCCAAGTCTTGGGCTGTCGGCCGCGGCTGCCCCCATCGATCACCAACAAGGAATCCTCTGCACATGAAGTATCCGCAGCGCACCCATACATGCGGCGAACTCCGCGCCACCCACCAGGGAATGACGGTCACACTCAACGGCTGGGTCGACGGCCGGCGCAACCTCGGAGGCATGATCTTCATCGACCTTCGCGACAGGTATGGCGTGGCGCAGATCGTGTTCGCCCCGCAGCACAACGCCGCCGTCCATGAGGCGGCCCATGAGATCCGCTCCGAGTTCGTGATCTCCGCCACCGGCCGCGTCCAGCTCCGCCCCGACACCATGGCCAATCCCGCCATGCCCACCGGTGAGGTGGAGGTCATCATCGACAGCTTCGTCATCCTCGCAGCGTCGGAGATCACCCCTTTTGAGATCAAAGACGACGTGGACGCCCTGGAGGAACTGCGCCTGCGTTATCGCTACCTCGACCTCCGCAGGCCCACTCTCCAGCGGAATCTCCTCCTGCGGCACCGCGTGTACCAGATCACCCATCGACACTTCGACGCTCATGGCTTCATCGAGGTCGAGACTCCGGTGCTGATGAAGAGCACGCCGGAGGGAGCCCGCGATTACCTCGTTCCTTCGCGCATCCATCCGGGACGATTCTACGCCCTGCCTCAATCGCCCCAGACCTACAAGCAGCTTCTCATGGTGGCAGGATTCGATCGCTACATGCAGATCACGAAGTGCTTCCGCGACGAGGATCTCCGCTCCGACCGACAGCCGGAGTTCACGCAGATCGATGTGGAGATGTCCTTCGTCACGCCGGAGGATGTCTACGTCCTCATCGAGGAACTGGTGAAGACCTTCCTGTGGGAGACCAACGAGTATCATCTGCACACCCCCATCCCACGCATGACCTACGACGAGGCCATCGAGCAGTACGGTTCGGACAAGCCGGATCTGCGCTTCGGTATGCGCATCGAGACGTTGAACGCGGTGGTGGAGGGCAGTGGCTTCAAGGTGTTCGATGATGCCCTTGCCGGTGGTGGTGCCGTGGCGGCGATCGTCGTGAAGGGGGCGGCAACGTACACCCGCAGGCAGATCGACGAGCTCACAGAACGGGCCAGGGCGCTCGGAGCGGGCGGGTTGGTATGGATGAAGCGCACTGCAGATGGCGTGCAGTCGCCTGTGGCCAAGTTCCTCGCTCCTGCAATGGTCGACGGCATCATGGAGGCCGCGCGTGTGGAGGAGGGCGACCTGCTTCTCGCAGTGGCCGATGTGCGCAACCGCCTGGTGCGCTCGGTGCTCGGGGCGTTGCGGCTCGAGCTGGCGAAGGCGCTCGATCTGCTGGACCCGCAGCAGCACAGCCTTCTCTGGGTCACGGATTTCCCGATGTTCCAATACGACGAGGAACGGAAACGCCATGTTGCGGAGCATCATCCGTTCACCATGCCCAAGCCCACGGATCTTGACTTCCTCGAATCCGATCCGGCGCGTGTCCGCGCGGACTGCTACGATCTGGTGTGGAACGGCAACGAGGTGGCCAGCGGCAGCATCCGCATCCACGACCGGACAATCCAGGAACGTGTGTTTGCCGTGATGGGCTTGGACGACCAGGAGGTGCAGACGAAGTTTGGCTTCCTTCTCAATGCCTTCACCTTCGGGGCGCCGCCGCACGGTGGTGTGGCACTCGGCCTCGACCGCATCGTCGCCATCCTCGTCGGCACGGGATCCATCCGAGACGTGATCGCGTTCCCGAAGACGAACAGCGCGCTCTCGCTCATGGACAGCGCCCCGACGGAGGCGTCCGCGGAGCAGCTCGACGAACTCCACATCGCCCTGGTGAAGCCCCGTGTTTGATCTCCTCATTCACAGCGCCGCCGAGCTTGTCACCGTGGCCGCCCATGGGGCGCGGGTCAAGACGGGCGCGGACATGCGCGAGCTGCACATCATCCCCGATGGGGCGGTTGGCATCACAGACGGGCGGATCGCCTGGGTGGGGAACAGCAGTGAGGTGTCGGAAAAGGATGCGTCCGACGTGATCGACGCGCGGGGGCGCACCGTGCTGCCTGGCTTCGTGGATTCCCACACACACCTGGTATTTGCTGGAAACCGCGAGCACGATTTTGCGCGGCGCATCGCCGGCGCCACCTATGCCGAGATCGCCGCCGCCGGAGGGGGCATCAACACCACCGTCAAGGCCACACGTGCGGCAAGCCTGGTGGAACTGCTGGATCTCGCCCTGAACCGGCTCGATTCCTGTTTGCAGCACGGCAGCACAACCGTTGAAATCAAAAGCGGTTACGGACTGGACTTTGAGAATGAAATGAAGATGCTCCAAGTGATCCGGGAACTCCGGGAGCTCCATGTGGTGAAGACCGTCCCCACGTTTCTTGGTGCTCATGTGGTGCCCTTCGATTACCGTGACCGCCGGGCTGAGTATGTGGACATGCTCATCCACCGACTTCTGCCTCAGATTGCGGCCGACGGGCTCGCCGAGTTCTGTGATGTGTTTGCCGAAGCGAATGCCTTCAGCTTGGACGAGACACGGGCGATATTTCATGCGGCCCGCGCTCTGGGGTTGAAGCTGAAGCTGCATGCTGATCAGATCACCCCGGGAGGGGGGGCGGGGGTGGCGGCCGTGCATGGAGCGGTGTCGGCCGATCATCTCGATCATTCATCCGACGCTGACCTGCGCTCCATGGTGGACGCGGGGACGGTGGCAACACTGCTTCCAGGTGTGTCACTCTTTCTCGGAGAGGAATGGCCTGATGCCCGGCGCTTCATTGATGCTGGTGTGCCCACCGCCATCGCCACCGACATGAATCCCGGTTCCTGCATGTCGGAGAACATGCAGCTCATGATGAGCCTGGCCGTGATGCGCATGCACATGACCATGGAGGAGGCCATCACCGCCGCAACGTTGAATGCCGCTGCAGCGATCGACCGATCCGACAGCATCGGGAGCATCGAGGTGGGAAAGGTCGCCGACATCCTCATCTTCGATGCATCCAACCACCATCAGATCCCGTATCATTTCGGCATCAACCATCTGGCCACCGTGGTAGCGGACGGCCACGTGGTGCTGGACAAGCATCTCGCCGAAGCCGGCGACATCTGATCCCCTCACAGACACGACGGAGCGTCATCCATGACCGGGCAGGACAGCATCCTCCATACACATCGACTGACCAAGCGTTTCGGAAAACGGACAGCCGTCCGTGATCTCGACATCGAGGTGCTTCGGGGCGACATCTACGGTTTCCTCGGCCCCAACGGGGCGGGCAAGAGCACGACCATCCGCATGGCACTGTCGCTCATCACGCCCACCGCGGGGAGTGTCGAGCTCTTCGGGCGCAACATCGTTCGCGACCGCTCTGCCTTGGCGCGCGTGGGCGGCCTTGTGGAGCGGCCGGATTTCTACCTCTACCTGTCTGCGCGGAAGAACCTTGAGATCGTGCAGTCTCTGTACGGCCACGTGGACAGGAAGCGTGTGGATGCAGTGCTCGACATCGTGGGCCTGCTCGATCGGGCGGGGGATCGTGTGAAGGGCTATTCCCACGGCATGAAGCAGCGCCTCGGCATCGCCCAGGCCCTTCTGCCGAATCCGGAGTTCCTCATCCTCGACGAGCCCACCAACGGTCTCGACCCGCAGGGCATGAAGGAGGTGCGTGACATGATCATGGAGCTGAACCGCGATCATGGCATGACCATCCTGCTGTCCTCGCACCTGCTCAACGAGATCGAGCAGGTGGCCACGCGGATGTGCATCATCCATCAGGGGGAATTGAAGGTGCAGGGCGAGGTTCGCACCCTGATGAGCCGGGATCACCTCACCGTGCGCATTGTCGGAAATCCCCGGGAAGCGCTCCTCACAGCGCTGGGAAGCCTGTCCTGGGTGCAGGACGTGGTCGCGGAAGCAGAGGCTGTCTCGTGCACCGTGCCCCGGGAGAAGCTGGCCGCGACGAACTGCACACTTGTGGGGCAGGGCATCGAGGTGTCCACCTTCACGCCGCGGTACTCGCTGGAGGATTACTTCCTCTCGATCACGGAAGCCCCTGCAGAGGGAGTCGCCTCATGATGCGGCATCTGCGTGAGCCGCGCATCGCATCGGCGCTCTTCGGCGTTGTGGTGTTCATCACCTTTCTCGTGACGCTGGCACCGGGCGTCGGCTTCATCGATGCGGGAGAGTTGGCGGCCGTGGCACACACGTTCGGCATCGCGCATCCGACCGGCTATCCGCTGTTCACACTGGTCGCGGGCATCTGGGCCCGCGTGCCCTTTGGCGACGGCATCCTGCGGCTGAACATCCTCGCGGCGCTGCTCACGGCGGCCGCGGCGGGCACACTGATGTCGACGCTCTGGACGATGCTGGGCATCACGCCCGAGGCGGCGCCCCGTGCGGTGCGGAGGTCTGCCGCGCAGAAGGGCCGGGGGCAGAACGCACAGAAGGCGCCGAAGCGCCGTCCACTGTCGGAACTCGAACGACTGGCGCTGGCTGCCTTTGGCGCCTCGACCATCGCCTTCTCCCGCACGTTCTGGAGCACGGGGCTCTCCATCGAGGTGTACTCCCTGCATCTGCTGTGCATTGCCATCGTGCTGCGCCTGTATGTCACGCTCATGTTCGCCGCTGACGCGGAGAACGGTGCCTGGAGGCGCCGCTGGTTCGTCTTCGCACTCATGACCGGCCTCGCCTTCACGAACCACATGACCACGGTGTTGCTGGCGCCGGCGTTTCTGGTGCTGTTCTTCCAGCGCTTCGGCTTCACCCCGGCTGCCTGGAAGCGCATCGGTTGGGCCGTTCCGGCCTTCCTCGTCGGCCTGCTGCCGTATCTCTTCCTGCCGCTTCGAGCCGCCGCCGCCCCGTACTACAACTGGGGCAACCCGGTGGACTGGACCCGGTTCGTGTGGCACATCACCGGGAAGCAGTTTCAGGTGTGGATGTTTTCCGGCACGGAGGCGATGAAGCAGCAGCTTGGTGTGTTTTTCTCGACCTTCCCGGCGGAGTTCGGATTCATTCCCGTGATCGTCATCGTCATCGGCATCTTCACCACCTTCGCCCACGGCAGGCGGCTGGGAGCGCTGTTGCTGTTGCTCTTCGTGACCTGCGTGGCCTATGCGGTGAACTACAACATCAACGACATCGAATCCTACTTCCTCCTCGCCTACATCGTGGCCGGCTTCTGGGCGGCCTTCGGTCTGCACTGGATCATGGACCGCGTCGCTGACGCACGACGCATGCACGTCCTCGCCGCCGGGGCGCTCTGCCTCGGTGTGGTCATCGGCATCGACGGCGCGGCGGTGTCGCAGAGGGACAACCACCTCGTGGAGGATTACACGAAGAACATGTTCCAGTCCTTCCAGCCCGACGCCGTCGTCATCGGCTTTCAATGGGACTATTGGATCTCCGCCTCGTACTATTACCAGACGGTGGAACACCTCCGTCCCGACGTGGTGGTGATCGACAAGGAGTTGTTGCGCCGGTCCTGGTACCTGCTCCAGATGCAGCGCAACCACCCGGACGTCTTCGGTCCGGTGGAGAAGGAGATCACCGCATTCATGACACAGCTCACGCTGTTTGAACGCGAGGAACCCTACAATCCCGAGGTCATCGAGTACACGTACAACGCGATGATCGACGGCATCATCGCGAACGCGATCACGCATCGCCCCGTGTACCTCGGCATCGAGATGGAGCGGCATTTCGCGCCCGGGCTCGTCCGCATCCCGGAGGGGCTGGCCTTCCGCCTGTACACGCCGGACGCGGTGCCTTCACCCGAAGCGCCGGTGTGGGATGCCTTCACGTACCGGCCCTTTGCGCGCCGCGGCAGACTGGAGGATGCACTGGTCAGCTTCTATGCGAGGATGCTCAACGCGCGCGGGTTGTACCTTGCCAACAACGGATTCCTGGAGCAGGCCGGGACATATTTCTCGCGGGCGCTTGAATTCACCCCCGGGGACCCTGATCTGCTGATGAACCTGGAACGCGTGCGACAGGCGCGGCACGCCGCATGACAGCAGGACTGAACGGATACGCACTCGGAACACCAATGAAGGAGAGGACATGAACGATCGCAGGATTCACCGGTTGGCTGCCATGGTGTTCGTCGCCATGGTCGGCATTGGCAGCCTTCATGCCCAGGAGCGCAAGGCGGCCGAGGAATTTCCCATGACGGTGCAGATGCAGCTCACCGCACCCAACGTGGCCGCGTCTCGGGATTTCCTGCTTTCCCTTGGGTTCACCCTGCTCGAAGAGGGTGGGACGCCGGATCCATGGGCCCTGCTCACCGACGGCACCATCGAATACCATGTGGCGCAGGGAAAGCGTCCAGGCATCGTCCTGGGGCTGGGAGCCGACCGCATCAATCTCTTCATCAACCGTGCACTACGCAAGGGCGTCAAGTTCCACCAGACTTATCAGGTGGATGAGGAGATCCAGGATGCGAAATGCCGCGATCCCTACGACTTCGTTCTCCTCTATTTCAGGCGTGTGATCGACGAGACCACGCCGCGCAAGACGCCGACCATCTCCCACATCGGGAGCCTCACGGAGCTGCGCATCCCGGCAACGGATGTGGACACAGCCCTGAAATTCTATGCACGCCTCGGCTACAGCGAGATCGAACGCACGGATGAGAAATATGAGACCGCGACCATCATGGTCTCCGGGCTCCGGGTCACGTTCACAGAGAACCCGGCGCACATGCGCCCTGCGATGATCTTCGATGCAAAGAACTACGCGGAACGGCTTGAGCAGATGAAGGGGCTTGGTGTTGAAATGGAGACGCTGGTCACAGACGAGGAGGAGACGCCCGGGGAGACATCGGTGGTGAATCCCGACGGCCTGTCCATCATTGTCCGGCGCAAGCCCGCCACGAAATCCGACGACTGATTCAGATCAGAAACTGCACTTGCGATAGGCCTCCTGCCTGGCGGGATCGGCCTGGGAAAGCTGTTGCATCACCTGGGCTTTCTTTGGATAGTCATCGAGCAGCGTGCAGAACTCATTGGCCTTCGTCTCGAGCCAGAGATTGACGAGCAGCGAGCGGTTGGAGCGTTGCTGCACCTCGCTGATGAGCTCAAGCGCCTTGGCCACGGCGTTCTGTGCATCGCTGTGCTCGGCCTTGATGAAGTCGATGCCCTCGTAATAGTACCAGTACAGGGCCTCACGGAACCCGTCGTACTGGGCGTTGAGGATCTCGGAGATGTAGTTCATGCGACTGTACTGCCCGCTGTTGCCCTGCCATTCCGTGCCCCGCTTGTCGGCGACGGATTTCTGCGTGATGGTCAGGGCCTTCTGGTAGTAGGGTGAACCCTGCAGCTTTTCGTAGCTGTCGAAATCCATGCCGATGACGACATACATGTAGAAATCAAGGAAGCTGGCGATCTCGTTGAAGGAGAAGTCGTCGTGGAGGAAGGGGGTGCCCTTGACGTAGGTGAAGGTCCACCGTGGGTCCATGATGCGCAGGAGGAGGGAGGCGGCCTGGGTCGGCATGTCGTTCTCCCAGATCCGCCGCTGCGAGGCAATGACCACCTGGGCGGTGAATTCCCCCTGATCGGTGCCCGAAACGAAGTTGATGCTCATGGTGACGGGGATTCTGTCGTTGCGGTAGTCGATGTTGGTCCATCGATGCTGATTCACGTAGCCGAGGATCTTCGACTTGAAATCCTGTGCGCTTTCCTTCTGCTCCTCAAGGTAGTTTCGCTGGGCGAGTGTGAGGTTGTCCATGGTGACCTCCACGGTGAGGTCGATCTCCTGGGCATGGAGAGGGAGCAGAAGGAGAAGGGTGAGGGGGAGGATTTTTCGGAAAACGTGCATATATTACGCTGTCACAATTGGTCGGACATACGATGAAGATAGCGAAATCGCCCTCGCACGGCAAGGCAAGGTCGTGGTATATCCCCGTGCTCCTTGGCGTGATGCTTGTGCCTTGTGCGCAGGCCCAGCTCATACGCGCCGGCGCGCAGGCCGCCGCACTCGGAGGTGGCAGCACAGTGCTCACCGGTCTCTGGGCTGCATTCTCGAACCCCGCCCTGTGCCGCGGTATGACGCGGCAGGTGGGTGCGGCGTGGACTCCTGCACCGTTCGGCCTCACGGAGCTTTCCACGGCAGCCTTCGTTGCTGGCATGGACGCCCGGTTTGCGTTCGTCACCGTGTCAGGGCGACGCGAGGGATCCGGCCTTTTCCATCGGGACCGGCTTGCCTGCACCTGCGCCAATCCCGGAGACGGGCCGGTGCTCTTCGGCGCCTCAGCGGCGTGGACTGTCACGAGCATCCAGGGGTATGGAAGCGACGGGGCACTGTGTCTCGATGCCGGTGTCGCCGTGCAGTTGTCGCAGGCTGTCCTGGTGGCCGCGTCGGTGCAGCAGGTGAACCAGCCCTGGCTGGGACCCCGTGGCTACGAACGCATTCCCATGACCATCGCGGCAGGTGTTGCATGGCAGCTGGATGGCGCCCTGCGTTTGGTGGCTGATGTGCAGAAGGAGGTCCGGCACGATGCCACCGTACGTGCCGGAGTGGAATACCGGCCCTTTTCTGTTCTGGCGCTGCGCCTTGGTACGTCCACCGATCCAGCCCTGGTGGGGGGAGGCGTTGGAGTGTCCCATGGAGGATTTTCGGCGGATTTTGGGTATCTTGTTCATCCTGATCTTGGAGGGACCTACAGCCTCTCGATCGATGTGTTTCTGGAACAAGCCGGTCTTTGACGTGAAACTCTATCTCATGCGCCATGGCAATGCCGAACATCGACCCGCACAGGGAGGAGGGGATGCCGCCCGCGCCCTGAGCGATCTCGGGCGGGCTGAGGCCGGCATCATGGCGGGCCATCTCGCCGCCCGCGGCTTCGTGCCCCCGGTGGTCCACGCCTCGCCCATCCTGCGAGCGCAACAGACGGCGGACCTCGTCGCCGACATTCTGACACCGGGGACGGCCGTCGTCACACTGGATGAGCTGAGCACCCGTGCATCGGCCGTCGATCTGCTGGGGGCCATCGCGCGCATGGCCGACGGCACCGACCTGTTCCTCGTCGGGCACGAACCGACGATGAGCATGGCCACATCGATCCTCGTTTCCGGAGGGGAGCGCGCGCATCTCGCCTATCCCACGGCCACCATCGCCTGCATCGAGCTGTCTCGCATCGAGGGCAG
>CAYUYM010000125.1:0-10582 GCA_964449305.1 uncultured Chromatiales bacterium
CCTCGGGGATCTCGGTCGATATTGGCTTGCCTTCGATGCGCTGATGCGTCACTGTCTGGAGCTGGAGGAGCGGCATCCAGAGTTGCGCTCGCCCAACTCGCCGACGCAGCGGCTCGGGGACACGGTGACGAAGGAATTCACGCAGGCCGCCCATCGCTCACCGATGCTGAGCCTGGCCAACACGTACTCGGCCGAGGAGTTGCGGATCTTTCACCGCAGGGTGCTGGAGGGACTCGGTGTGGAAACCGTGCGCTACATGGCGGAGCTCAAGCTCGACGGCGTGGCGATCTCCCTTGTCTATGCCGACGGAGAGCTGGACCGGGCCGTGACGCGCGGGGACGGACAGCAGGGCGACGTGGTCACCGCCAATGTCCGCACCATCCGATCCATCCCGTTGCAGATCCCCGCCGCGCTGCATCCGCCGCGGGAGTTCGAGGTACGCGGGGAGATCTTCATGCCGCGCGGGGTGTTCGACGCGCTGAACCGCGAGCGCGAGCTGCGCGGCGAGAAGCTGCTCGCCAACCCGCGCAACGCCGCTGCAGGCACGCTCAAGTTGCAGGACGCCTCCATCGTGGCATCGCGCAAACTGAGCGCGTTTCTGTATCACTACGACGATGTGGAACGGCCACTCGCCCAATCGGAGGCGCTGGCGCGTCTCACGGACCTGGGGTTCCCGGTCAACCCGCACGGCACGCCCTGTGCATCGCTGGACGACGTGGAGCGCTTCCTTGAACGCTGGGAGCGCGACCGCGACACGCTTCCCTATGACATTGACGGCGCCGTGGTGAAGGTGGACGATCCGGCCCATCGCGAACGCCTCGGCACCATCGCAAGGAGCCCCCGCTGGGCCATCGCCTACAAATTCGCCGCTCGAAAGGCCTACACCCGCCTGCGAGGGATCACCTTCCAGGTGGGGCGCGTGGGAACCATCACCCCCGTGGCCGAACTGGATCCCGTGCCACTCGCTGGCTCGGTGATCAGCCGTGCAACGCTGCACAACGAGGACTTTGTCCGCGCGATGGACATCCGCATCGGCGATGTGGTGATGATCGAGAAGGGTGGCGATGTGATCCCGAAGGTCAGCGGAGTGGACATCACCAGGCGACCTGCAGAAGCGGAACTCTTCGCCTTCGTCACCACCTGCCCGGCCTGTGGGTCGACTGTGGTGCGCCCGGAGGGCGAGGCCGCGTGGTTCTGCGAGAACCCCGTGTGCCCGGCTCAGGTGCGCGGCCGGATCGAACATTTCTGCTCGCGCGGGGCAATGGATGTGGATGGACTGGGCGAAGCCATCGTCGACGTCCTCTGCGACGCCGGGCTGCTTGCGACGTATCTCGACATCTACACGCTGCGCGACCATCGTGAGGCGCTCGTCGCGCTGGACCGCTTCGGAGAGCGGAAGGTGTCGAAGCTCCTCGAGGCGATTGAGGTGAGCAAGCAGCGGCCGCTGGAGCGCCTGCTCTTCGCCCTTGGCATCCACTTTGTGGGGGAGGGCGTGGCACGTCTGCTGGCCGGGGCCTTCGGCTCGCTCGACGCATTGGCTGCAGCCGGCGCAGACGATCTCCAGGCCGTGCCCGGCATCGGACCGCGCATTGCAGAATCAGTCCGCCGATTTTTCGATGACCCATTCGCCGTGGAGATCCGCCGCCGGCTGGCGGAGCATGGCGTTGTCACAACGCGCGGAGGCACCGCGGGCCGTCGCACGGGCGGTGTGTTCGCCGGCAGGACGGTGGTGCTCACCGGCACGCTGGCCTCCCATTCCCGCGACGCGGCGGCAGCCATCATCCGGAGCCTCGGTGGCACCGTCACCTCCTCGGTCTCGAAAAAGACCGGCATTGTCGTCGCGGGTGAGGCTGCGGGATCAAAGCTCGACAAGGCGCGCGAGCTGGGCATCACCGTACTCACCGAGGCGGAGTTCCTCGCATCCATCGCATCCACACCACCATCAACGCAGGAAGAGTCATGAAATTCACCATCGATCATGAAAACGAACTGGCGGTGTTCCACCTCCATGAATCGCGGCTCGACTCGACGATCGCCCCCCAGATGAAGGCACAGCTGCTGGCCCTGTTCAAGACGGATGTGCAGGTGCTCATCCTCGATTTCACGGAGGTGGTCTTCTGTGATTCCTCGGGCCTGAGCGCCATGCTCATGGCCGAGCGGCAGCTCCGCGAAATCGACGGGGGCGTGATCGTGGTGGATCCGAACGGCAGAATCCGCACACTGCTCCAGATCGCCAACCTTGAGGGCATCATCCCGGCCTTCTCCACGATCGACGAGGCACGCCGGGCCATCGAAGACTAGCCGGCCATGACCTTCACCGCACTCGATGCCGTCATCATCGTCGGCTACCTTGTCGGCATCGCCGTCTTCGGCATCGTGACGGGGGGCCGGCAGCAGTCGGCGCGGGATTATTTTGTCAGCGAGCGTTCGGTGCCGTGGTGGGCGGCCTGCTTCGCCATCGTGGCAACCGAGACCTCGGCCCTCACCTTCCTCTCGATCCCCGGCATCGCCTACACCACGAACCTCAACTTCCTCCAGCTCTCCTTCGGCTACCTCCTGGGCCGCATCATCATCGCACGCTGGTTCCTTCCATCGTATTTCGACGGTGAGCTTTCCACGGCCTACGCCTTTCTCGAGCGGCGCTTCGGCGTGCCGCTGCGTCGGACGGCGAGCGTCGTGTTCATGGGGACACGGACCTTTGCCGACGGGGTGCGGCTCTACACCACCGCGATCCCGCTGACCATCCTGCTCCAGGGCACGCCCATGCTCGCGGGCTTCGACGCGCAGACCTTCTCCATCATCGCCATCGTCCTGCTGTCCATTCTCACGCTGGTGTACGTCCTCATCGGCGGTGTACGCGCGGTGATCTGGACGGATGTGATCCAGCTCTTCATCTACGTTGCCGGGGCGGTGATCGCGATCGTCATCCTCCTCGGGCTCATCCCGTTGAACCTGGGCGACATCCTCGCACAGGCGGGTGGTGCCGGAAAGCTGTCCGTGTTCGCCACGGGTTTCGAGGACGGCTGGTGGGGCGTGGTCACGCGGCCCTACACGCTGATCGGAAGCGTGGTGGGCGGCATGTTCCTCTCCATGGCCTCACATGGCACCGATCACCTCATCGTGCAGCGCCTCATGGCAACGAACCACCTGGCCAGGGCGCGGAAGGCGCTGGTGTGGAGCGGGGTCATCGTCATCGTGCAGTTCCTGCTCTTCCTGTTCGTGGGCACGCTGCTGTGGGAGTACCACCAGGGCGCGGCGATCTCCTCCAACGAGGTGTTCTCCCGCTTCATCATCGAGCACATCCCCACGGGGCTGTGCGGCTTCATCATCGCCGGAATCATGGCGGCGGCGATGTCCACACTCTCCGGGTCCATCTCCTCGCTCTCAGCCAGCACGCTCATGGACATCGTCGTCCCGATGTCGCGGCGGACGTGGGACGAGGCGACGCAGCTGCGCTGGTCCCGGCTCATCGCCCTTGGTTGGACGCTGGTGCTGATGCTGGTGGCCACGCTGTTCATCAACACGCCGAAGACGGTGGTCGAGCTCGCGTTGAGCATCGCGAGCTACACCTACGGTGGACTGCTGGGTGTGTTCCTGCTCGGCTTCTTCACACAACGCGTCTCCATGGCGGCGGCCATCACCGGCTTTGCCGCAGGCATCGCCGCGATGTCGCTCATCATCGCCTTCACCCCCCTGTCCTGGACCTGGTACACGATGGCCGGATCACTCATCTGCATCGTTGTGGCCGGTGTTGTCCACGTCATATCATCCCATCGCGGAGGAGTGCATGCAGTTCATTGACTGGTTGATCATGGCCCTCTATTTCGTGGTGAGCTTTGCCATCGGCGTGTACTACATGAAGCGGGCATCGCGATCCACGTCGGACTTCTTCCTGAGCGGACGGAATCTGCCCTGGTGGCTGGCGGGGTTGTCGATGGTGGCGACCACGTTTTCGGCGGACACCCCACTGGCGGTGACCGAGCTTGTGGCCACGAAGGGCATCGCGGGCAACTGGCTGTGGTGGAACATGCTGATCGGCGGAATGCTCACGGTGTTCTTCTTTGCACGCTACTGGCGGCGGGCGGAGATCATGACCGACCTTGAGCTGATCGAGATCCGCTATTCCGGAACGCCCGCCCGCTTCCTGCGGGGCTTCCGCTCCATCTATCTCGGGCTGTTCATGAACGTGATCATCATGGGCTGGGTGAATCTGGCCATGGCCTCGGTCCTTGAGGGGATGTTCGGTTTGTCGAGCGGGCAGGTGCTGCTGTATGTGAGTGTGGCCATGGTGGTCACTGCGGTCTACTCCTCGATGAGCGGATTGTGGGGGGTGGTTGTGACGGACGCCTTCCAGTTCGTCATCGCGATGATCGGCTGCATCGTGCTTGCAGTGATCGTGGTGAACACACCGCAGGTGGGCGGCCTGGATGGGCTCATTGCGAAGCTCCCTGCGGGATCGCTGGAGTTCCTGCCGAAGATCGGCAGCGCAACCGATGGGGCAACCGGCATCCTGGCACTCTCGGCTGGTGCGTTCTTCGCCTACATCGGTGTGCAGTGGTGGGCCTCGTGGTACCCGGGCTCGGAGCCGGGCGGTGGTGGCTACATTGCGCAGCGGATGATGTCCACGAAGAACGAGCGGCATTCGGTGTTCTCCGTGCTCTTCTTCCAGGTGGCACACTACACGCTCCGCCCCTGGCCATGGATCCTGGTCGGCCTCGCCTCCGTGGTGCTCTACCCCACCCTGGTGGACAGAAAGCTCGGCTATGTGCTGGCGATGAACGACTTTCTCCCGACGGGTTTGAAGGGACTGCTTGTCGCGGCATTTTTTGCCGCCTACATGTCCACCATCGCCACACATCTGAACTGGGGCACCTCCTACCTCGTGAACGACCTCTGGCGGAAGTTCATCCAGCCCGGGGCCGATGAAAAGCGCCTCGTGCGCGTGTCGCGCCTGATGACGCTCGCGTTGATGGTGTGCTCCATCATTGTCACCCAGTTCATGACATCGATCTCGGGCGCGTGGCAGTTCATCATCGAATGTGGTGCAGGACTCGGCCTGGTGCTGATACTCCGCTGGTACTGGTGGCGGGTGAACGCCTGGAGCGAGATCACCGCCACGGTGGCCCCCATCATCGCCTACAGCGCGCTTCTGCTCTACAACGCCGGCCTGCCAGCGGAGCAGCACATCCTCTTCCCCGATTCACTCTTCATCATCGTCGGGTTCACAACCGTGTCGTGGGTCCTGGTCACGTTTCTCACCCCACCCACGCAGCGCGAGGTGCTGGTGGCCTTCTACCGGCGCATCCGCCCGGGAGGATCGCTGTGGAAACCCGTGGCCGCGATGGCGCCGGACGTGGAGCCCGACCGCGGCTTCGCCCGACAGTTCGCGGGCTGGGTGCTGGGCATCTGCTTCGTGTACTCCTTCCTCTTCGGGCTTGGTTCCTTGTTTTTCGGGACGGGAACGGCCATATTGCTGTGGATGTCAGCAGCAACAGTATCGGCACTTCTGCTTCTTGTGCTACTCCGAACCACCAAAGGTCTGAGGATCGTTGAATAGACTCCTACGCAAATTCTTCCTCCGTTCTTCCACACTCCGAAAAATCCGGCTTGTCGCCTCTGATCTCGACGGCACGCTTCTGATGGACAACGACAGCATCTCCCCGATCACGCTGGACGTGATCCGGCGCGCGCAGGAGGCGGGCATCGACTTGCTGCTCATCTCCGGTCGATCCGACGGGTTCGTACGGTCCTTTGCCCGCATGATCGGCTCCTCGATGCCGGTGATCTCGCTCAATGGGGCGCTCGTGAAGAACGCGGCGGGCACGGTGATGGATGCGGCGAGGATGAAGCCTGGGACAGCGCGGTCCATCATGGAATGTGCCGAGAAATTCCCGGACGCCCGCGTGGCCGTGTTCACTCCCGACGGCATTTTCACGGAGTCCGCGCGCATGATGCTGCCGCGCTACCTCATCGCCCACCCGGACGAACACCACCGCGTGACCACCGTGATGGAACACATTGACGAGGTGGTGCTCTTCGTGTTCACCGGTTCCTACAGCTCCCTTCAGGGCATCTCGCTTGCCGCGATGAACTCCTTCCGCGGGCTGCTCGATCGGAGCCTGTATCAAAGCCGTTCGGGGCGGGAACATTACTACCTCGAGATCCGGCTCGCAGGAATCAGCAAGGGGCTGGCCCTGCGCAACGCCACCCAATCGCTCGGCATCTCACGGAATGAGACGGCAGCAATCGGTGACTATTCGAACGACGTGGAGATGCTGCGTTTTGCCGGAGTGTCGGCGGCGATGCGAAACGGATCGGATGATGTCAAACGCATTGCGGATTTCATTACCTTGAAGACGAACAACGACAACGGAGTGGCGGAATTCCTCGAGTACATCCTCCGTTCACGAAAATGAGCGTTCGCGACACACCATTCTTCCGATCCTTCAATGCCAGACTCACCGCCGCCAAGACAAGCGGCTCGGTGCGGCTGCTCATCTTCGTGGGTGTGGTGACCATCACGGCCCTTTTCTTTCCCAAGGGCAACTCGCACACCTACAGCTACCTCGAGGGCAGCATCTGGAACGAGGAGGACCTCATCGCGCAGTTCTCCTTCCCTGTCTACCGCAATCCGGACGACGTGGAACGGGAACGGCGCACCCTGCTCGACAGCCTGCCGCAGAGCTTCAACCACATCGACCGTCCTGATGCCGCCCTCCGCGACAGCATCACCGGCATGTTTCGTCCACTGGAGGGCGCCCTGGAGACCGCCGGGCGGGCCGCCGGCACGGATGCACCGCTGGTGCTTGCCGACAGCCTGCGTGCCGCCGCTGCACGCCTGCGCTTCCCTCTCACGCTGAACCAGGATCAATGGGTGACGCTGGCCCAGGAGTTCCTGGCCCCCATCACGCGTGCACTGCGCCGGGAGGCGCTGACGCGGTCGGTGATGTTGCTGGCGCAGAGCCTGCACGAGGTGGAGCGCATCGGCCTGCTCGACATCCTGAAGGCGGACATCCGTCAGAAAGAGGTCGCGCTCCGCATGGGAAACATCGAGGAACTGCATCTCCGCGATGCCTTCCTGGACCGCAACGATGTGGCCGACCACCTCACGAAGTGGTTCGCGGTGAACAGCTCGCTCACACCACCGCAGCAGGAGCTGCACGTGGCACTGGCCATGCAACTGGCCGCCCCCAACGTCACCTTCAATGCAGAGAACACCGAGATCGCCCGGGCCGCAGCGCTGGACCGCATACCGCGGACGAAGGGCATCGTGAAGCAGAACGAGCGCATCATCGGGCGGCATGAGCGCCTCACGGCCGAGGTGATCGAAAAGCTCGAGTCCTGGCAGCGCGAGCGGACGAACCGCATGGGGGATGTGGAACTCGTGTTGCAGACAGCGGGCAAGGTGGGGCACATCGCCGCAATCCTGTTTCTCCTGATCATCTTTCTCCACCAGTTCCGCCGGTCGGTGTTCCTCGACAACAGGAAGCTTCTGGTGATCGCCATTGTGATCACCATCGAGGCGTTTCTCGCATGGCTGTCGTTCACCATCCCGATCTCCGCACCACTGCAGTTCCTCATCCTCGTCCCCATGGCGTCGATGCTGCTCACCATCGTGTTTGATTCGCGGCTGGCCTTCTACGCCACGGTGGTGGTGGCCATGCTGGCCGGAGCACTGCGCGGCAACGACTTCTCCATCATGCTCGCCTCCATCCTCGGCGGATCGATGGCGCTCTACACCGTGCGCGACATCAAGTACCGCACACAGATCTTCCGCTCGCTCCTCTTCATCTTCCTCGGCTACGCCTTCGCCATCGTCATCGACGGCATGCAGCGCTCGCTCGAGCCTGGCGTGATCACCACGCAGCTCGCCTATGCGCTGGCGAACGCGATCGTGTCACCGATCATGACCTACGGCCTGCTCATCTTCTTCGAGAAGGTGTTCGGCATCACGACGGATCTCACACTGCTCGAGCTGTCGGACTTCAACCACCCGCTGCTGCGCAGGCTTTCGGAGCAGGCGCCGGGCACCTTCCACCACAGCATCGTGATGGGCACGCTGGCAGAGACGGCGGCAAAGGCCATCGGGGCGAACTCCACGCTTGCGCGTGTCGGCGCGTACTATCACGACATCGGCAAGATGGAGGCGCCGGAGTTCTTCATCGAGAACCAGATGGGCAGCCGCAACATCCATGAGAACCTGAAGCCGCGGCAGTCCGCCCAGATCATCATCAATCATGTGGTGCACGGCATCGAGCTCGGCCGGCGCCACCGCCTGCCCGAACACGTGCTCGAGTTCATCCCCGCGCATCACGGCAATTCCATCGTGTCCTTCTTCTACGAGCTGGAGCGCGCCAACGCGCCCGACACACAGCCGGCGGACTTCCAGTACCCAGGCCCGCGGCCGCAGACCAAGGAGACGGCCATCGTGATGCTCGCCGACACGATCGAGGCCGCGGCCCGCGCCATCGAGGAACCGACGCGTGAGAAGATCGAACGCCTCATCGAGAGCATCGTGCAGAAGCGCCTCAACGATGGTGAGCTCGACGACTGCGAGCTGACGTTCAAGGACATCCAGAACATCAAGAAGAGCTTTCTCAACATCCTGCTCGGGATCCATCACAACCGCATCAAGTATCCGACCGAGGAGGAGGCCCAGGCGGCCGCCAAGGTGGCCGAACGCACGGCCCGGCTGCTGCAGATGCCCTCGAGCGCCGAGTCCCTCGCCCGCCGCATCAAACAGATCAACCCCTTTGAATGACGATGGAGGAGTTCGAGCGGGCGGTCCAGGAATTCCTGTCCTACATCTCCCTCGAGAAGGGACTCTCCGACAACACGCGTTCCGCCTACGGGCGGGATCTGGAGCGCTACCGCATCTGGCTGCGCGACGAGCGGCAACTCGGCGTGCCGTCGGCTGTGGGGGTGGAGGATGTGACAGCCTGCCTGGCCGCGATGCGCCACAGCGGCCTGAGTCCGCGCAGCATCGCGCGGTCGATCTCCGCGATACGGCATTTCCATCGCTTCCTGCTCGACGACGGAAGGGCGGAGGGCGATCCCACGGAGACGATCACCACACCGGCCACCGGACTGCACATCCCGAACCACCTCACGCTCGACGAGGTGGAGCGCATGCTGGCCACCGCCGATGATTCCACACCGCTGCTGCTGCGGAACCGGTCAATGATGGAGACGCTCTACGCCACGGGGATGCGTGTGTCGGAGCTGGCGCACCTCAGTGTACACAACGTGCTCGCGGACGTGGAGCTGGTGCGCATCCTCGGCAAGGGATCGAAGGAGCGCATCGTGCCCATCGGCGGGGCGGCACTGCACTGGCATGCCCGCTACATGAACGAGGCACGCCCGCGGCTCGTGCGTCGCCGCGTGACAGACGTCGTGTACCTCAACCACCATGGAGGGCCGATCACACGCGTCGGCATCTGGGGCATCATCCGCGCGCATGCCCGTGCGGCCGGCATCGAGCGCCCGATCCATCCGCATGTGCTGCGTCATACCTTCGCCACACATCTGATCGAGGGCGGAGCGGATCTGCGGGCCGTGCAGGAGATGTTGGGGCATGCCGACATCAGCACGACGCAGATCTACACGCATCTGACGAGCGACTTTCTCAAGGAGATGCACACCCGGTTCCACCCGCGGTCCAAGAGCCGCAGCCAAGCATGAGGTCCCCATGTTCATCACCTTCGAAGGCATCGACTACAGCGGAAAGACGACGCAGTACACCCTGCTGCTCAGGCGGCTTGTCCGGGACGGTGTGGCGCACCAGGCGGTGCGGGAGCCGGGGGGCACCACCATTTCGGAACGGATCCGTGAGCTTCTGCTCGACCGCCGCCACCTGCAGATGGAACCCGAGGCCGAACTGCTCCTCTTCTCCGCCGCCCGCGCACAGCTCGTGCGCGAGGTGATCCTCCCCGCCCTCCGGCGCGGTGTCACGGTGGTGGCCGACCGCTTCCACGATTCGTCGACGGCCTACCAGGGCTACGGCCGCGGCATCCCGGTGGACGCCGTGCGGCAGATCCACGCGATGGCGACTGCGGGCCTCGAGCCCGATGTGACGCTGTTGTTCGACATCCCCGTGGAGGAGAGCCTCCGCCGCCGCAGCGGCTGCGAACTGGATCGGATGGAGACAGCCGACATGCGCTTCTTCGAGGCCGTGCGGCAGGGATTTCTCACGCTCGCCGCAGGGGAGCAGCAGCGCTTTGTGGTGCTCGACGGCATGCGCCCCATCGACGACCTGCACCAGGACGTGCTGCGCATCCTCGCCGAACGACGGAACAGATGACCGTGGGGCCGGGGTGGACCCCTGCCTCCGGCCCTCAGCCGAAGACCAGGCTGATCCCCTGACAACCCGCCGCCAAGAAGGTTGTGGTTGCCCACCTGCACGGGCATGATGACGATGGGACACGCATGGTGCGCATGCGGGCATGTTGGCGAAACGTTGTGCACCAACAGGACCTGCGCCTCACCGCCCCACGCAACACCGTTGGAATCTCTTCTCAAGCCATTTCCGCTTTTCGCTTGACTTTCCCCCCGCCCCGTTGTAGATTGTCTCCGGAATTTAACC
>CAYUYM010000126.1:0-10383 GCA_964449305.1 uncultured Chromatiales bacterium
TCCCGTGCGCTTGAAGTGACGCTCCAACTGATCCACTGGATCTGTCCGTTGCCATCCGTGTAACGCGCCTCGATGACGGTGGGACGCTCGTCGGGCGCCTCCTCCAAGGCGGCGGCGACCCGTTTGACATCGGCCTTGTAGAGGCGATCCGTATGCCGTGTTCCGACGATATCATCGGGGTTGATGGAGAGTGCCTCCTGTGAGGCGTGATTCATGGTCTTCCATATCCCATCGAAGCCAAGCACGCCGATCATGTCGCGGGAGGAATCCACGATGCGACGCTGGGAACGCGTCATGCGATCGGCCAGATCAAGGGCCCGGCTCCTTGATGTCAGGAGCGAGAGGGTGAAGCCGAAGAGCAGGAAGCTGATGACAACACCCGTGCCCAGAACAATCCATGGCAGTGACGTGTTGATGTCCTTGCCGAATCCCTCCTTGGTGCGGAAGGAGAGGACCCAGGTATGTCCGGAGAGCACAATGCGCTCCTCGCGGGTGATCCTGGGCGTGTGACTGCCGGTGGGTGCGTAGACAAGATGGTCGTTGTCGAGAGCACCATCGTACACCGCGGCCTCAACCTGGAGTGAGTCGCCCGCCAATGCCATGATTTCCGAGACGAATTTCTCTGCGGGGATTGAGAGGATGCAGATCCCATTGGCAGCTTCCATGCGCTGCTCCGGCGTCTGCGGCTGGGATTGGAACCGGTAGAGCGGGGCGATGAACAGGAAGGTCTTCTCCTTGGAGAAGGGGGAGAGGAACATCGGTGTTGATGTCGCCGTGTTCTGTGTGATGGCAGATTCTATCGCTTCCCGAATCTGTCCTTCTGCAGAGAAGTCGTATCCCAGGCGGTCCTTGTTGCCGCTCCATGGAGTGATGTAGAGGATGGGATAACGGTTGTCGCGAGACCCTTCCGGGGTGATTTTCCAACCTCCGTAGCCGAGATTCCACGCGTAGTTCGCGATCATGCCCTCATTTGCGGCTGTGACGCGCGGAGCGAAGGCGATGCTTTCGATCCCGGCGTAGGTCTTCACCGGCACCTGGGCAAAAAGCTCAAACACATCACGGACCACCTCCACATAGCTGGCGTACAGCTCCTCGAATGTGCGGAGAACATCGACCTTCTGGTCGTTGCTTTTCGCAAAACGGTTGATGATCACCGATTTCTCCTGGTCGAAGAGGGCGGTGATCTTCTGATCGACCTGGTCCGAAGCCAGCCGCCACGCGATGACGGTCACCGCAAGCGCAATCAGAAGCACAACCGGAGCGGGCCAGTATTTCCCCAGGGACCGCTTCTTATGGCTGATATGGACTGGAGTGGAATCGATGCTCATTGGGGGATATGGCGGCGGATTTGGGAGACGAAAGTGGTGGAATTGATGGGCTTGGCGATGTAATCGGAGAATCCCTCACGCATGAGCTTGTCTTTGTCGCCTTCCATGGCGAGCGCCGTCACGGCGATCACCGGAAGTTTTTCCCCATGTGGGAGTGACCTGATGTGCCTGAGCACCGCAACGCCGTCCATGGTCGGCAGCATGATGTCGCAGAGCACCACGAGGGGCTGATTCCCGTTGATCCACTCGCATGCTTCCTCGCCGTTGGGAAAGGATACCACATCGAACCCGGCCTTCCGCAGGAGGATGGTGAAAAGCTTGGTGATGGTATCAATGTCCTCGACCAGAGCGATGGTATTGGGATGCAGGGTGATGCTCATGGAGATTGCCTGGTTTGTTTTTTGATCGTCTCAACCTTGCCAATAAATATGGAAATTATCGTGAACAATATCAAACCGATGATCAGCCCGGAATAGAGTATCACATCAGGGAGGATGAGATCGGAACGCAATGCGGCAAGTGCCTGACGTTCGCTGAAAACAAGTGTCCAGGTCCTGTCAAACACCCGCATGGATTTCGTGTAACGCAGCCCCCGGGATTCTTCGGAAGGGATTCCGAAGATCAACGGGGCATTCGCGTCGGCCCCATCATGGATGGTGAAGGAGATGCGTGACGAGTCGTAATTGAAATGCAGGGCGTGTTCGATGAAGGAACGGACATGCAACTCAATGAAGCATACCCCCTTCGTCTCGTTGCGCCGTGCTTCAGCGGAGCTGTCCGGTGTGGATGTCTCGTAGATCGGAAGAAGGAAGAAGATGGTGGAGTCCTTGTCGCGCGTGGGGGAGACCAGTGGTGTGGCGCAGATCGAGTTGGACGTGACAGCCTTGTCGATGGCGGCGCGGAGCTCTGGATGCGAATACAGGTCGAATCCGCTGGTTTTCCTGTTGGTGGTGATTGGGACGACGTACTGGGCGGGGAAGTACACCGGGCGATCTCCAGGGGGGGTCAGCTCGTATTGGAAATAGCCCTCATTCCGGGCATACAGAACAAAGGTCTTGATGTCGGAACGGGGGATCTTCGGTGCGTAGCCGATGGCCTGGACACCGGGATGGCTGCTTTCCGGGATGGAGACATACAGCTCGAAGATGTCCCTGACGATCTGCACCACATTGTGGAACATGCCCTGCAGGTTGTCCAGCACAGCGCCGTTCGGCTCCAACCAGAAGTTCAGCCGTTGTTCGATGACGTTGCATTCCGTCTCGAACTGCGAGTTGACATATCGTTCGTTCACTGACAGCGCGAATCTCCATGCTCCGACAGAGAGCACGATGGCGATGATCAGAACGATGTATGCCGGGAGATACTTCTTCACATTCGTGTCAATTGATTGATTGAAGGCTCATGGAACGTTGCGTGAATCACTGGAGGATCACGATGATGTCGACACGGTTGTTGCGCGCCCTGCCTGCGGCAGTGGTGTTGGGTGCGATCGGTCGGCGAGAGCCGAAGGCCTGCACCTGGATGTTGCGGCGGGGAATGCCCTTCTTGACCAGGTAATTCGTCGCCCGGTCGGCCCGCTCCTGGGATCGGGTCTGGCTTTCGGCCAGCGAGCCGAAGCTGTCGCTGTGACCCTCGATTCTGATGATGTAGTTCCTGCGTCCCTTCACTGTCGCTGCGATGCGGTCCAGCATGTTTGTTGCGCTTGTGTCGAGATCCCGCAATGCAAGGTTGATCGGAATCGACTGCGTCTGAGGCAGCACCGGGGCGGTCACGGATCCGATCTCCGGCGGAATGTCGCGGGCGACAACGGTCGGTACAGGTGCGAGCGTTCGGATCGTGTCGATGAGCGCGAAGGATGGGCGCAGCAGAGTGGAGTCAATCGCGGCCGTCTCCAGCGCAACAAATGCGGTGTCAGGGATGATGATGGAACGGTTCTCCGATGTGGTGTCGATGAGCGAGATCATCGGTTGCAGCTTCGCCATCTCCAGCTCCATCATGCGCATTGTCGCCGTGTCCGGGATGCCTGCCACATCCTGGCCCTGCCGGCGGGGTGTCTGATCCCCCATGGCCAGCGGCTCCTCTGTGCGGATCGTATCCTGACGCTGCACCAGCAACGGCACCTTGGATTGCTTCAGAAGGAAGTTGATGCGTCCGACAACATCGCCCTCAGGCTTCGACTTGAGCTCGAAGTAGAAGGACGACGGATATGTGACCGCCTCCATCTGCTCCAATTGCCGCTCGTCAGGATACGCGGTATACTTGCCCGGAGGCAGCCCGAAGTAGTCGAATGTTCCATCGGAGAAGGTGACTGTGAAGTCGGAGAACTGATTCTCCAGACCGCGGAAATGAACCTTGAGATCCTTCACCCCCTCGAAGCCGACCGCAGTCACTGCCATCACGGATCCCGATGCCTGGGAGGCATAGTAGATCGGCAGATACAGCGGCTTGAACTGGTTGGGATCAGCCTCCAGGCGGAAGGTCTTGAAGCGCGGAAGCCAGATGGGATCCCGGAGACTCGATGAATCGATCTGCACGATCGTTGGAGTGTATTGTTCCAGGTTCACCACACGCGAATAGTTCCCGCCCAGATACCCGTGTGTCTGACCCTTCTCCGAGATCGCCCGCACCTCGGATTCCATGAGGGACTCACCCTCGTCCTTCTGCGCATTGCCGTTCTCATCGAGGAAGGGAAGAATGGAGATCGCACTCCGGCCAACCCAGCTCAATGGCGTGAACAGAAATTCACCGGTCTTGCTGTCGAACCCCATCGATCCGAATGCGCTCTGCGAGAAGGTGTAGGTGTTGTTGCTGTACAAGGCACGTGTCGTCGTCGTGGTGAAATCCAGCGGGATCTGAAGATCCAGTTGCGCCGATGGCACGTGAATCCGGAAATTCCAGGTGGTGCCCACCGACATCTGGATCCGGTTGAAAAGCGCGGTGGAGAATCCAAGTTGGACCACATTCGGTGAGTTGCTGCTGTGATCCCACGACATCATGCCATTGACAAAGTACCGGCCTGAGATGATGCTCCACAGGTTCACCATGCTTTCACTCGAGAAATGCGAGCTTGACGAGGTCCATGCCAGAGAACCACGAAATGAGTAGGCGGCAAAGATGCGGGCAACCTGACCGGAAATGGTGGCCACCATGGTTCCCATGTCGTCCATCGTGGTCCCGTTGTACCCTGCCACGATGCTGAGCTGCGTGTTTGAGCCAAGAAAGCGTGGTCTCACCGCGCCATTCACCTGCCCCTGCCATCTGAGGGCGCCCGGGTTCATCGGGTGTGAATAATATCGTGTCACACCGATGCCGATTCTTGAGTCATCCACTGTCACATGGCTCAGCCCGAGAGTTGTCTGGATGTTCTGTATGTGAAGGGCCTGAAACAGCGTGTTCCACGGCATGCGTGCGGAGAGTGTGGCCGCGGGCACGGAGGGGGTGGCATCCCCGATCTTGAAATTCTGGAACCCCACGCCGAATGTCACATTGCCAGACAAGCCATAACTTGCCAGGAACTGTGAGTGCAGTCGTCCCTTGTAGGCGTTCAGCTCGCCGATGGTCAGGGAGTATTCTATCTCCGAAGGAGGGAGAAGCGATTGCGGCACGTCGATGCGGCCTTCCTCCACCTCCTCCTCGCCATTCGGTCCATAATGCATCATGGTGTACATCAAAGCACCATATCGGAGTGGGAGTTCGAACGTGTAGGAACCCTCGGCATCGGCAACAGTGTAGCCGGCGAGCTTCTGATCGATGTAGCATTCCACATCCCATCCAGGCTTGGTCTTCCCACGGAAGGTGTGGGTGCCGAAGTTGGTACGGGTGTACAACAGCTGGTTGCTCACCGTCACACCCTTGGCAGAATAGGAGCGACCGAAAATGGGAAGGTAATCTCCGACAGTGGCCTGACGGAAATAGGGATACTCATCCTTCACGAAACGCCAGCGCCAGGGGATCTGCTCCAAGTTCAGGCGTCGGTTGGTGCTTCCGTTGATGCTCCCCTGAAGATCCCCTCCCAGCACTTCAAGGCCAAGGTTGGCTCCGTACGTTCCGAACTGCATCTGCGCATTTTTCACATAGGAGAGCGACCAGTTCAACATCGCCCCGTCGATCCAGTGATACTCGCGGGGCAGGGTCTTGTCGATCCTTGGAGCATACACCTGACCGGGCCTCTGCTGGCGCACCTGCTCGCGCTGAAGGATTCGGACGATGGGAAACTTCGCCGTGGATTTGATGAGGATGGACAGGGATTCGAAGCGGACATCGAAATCCATGGAAAAATACCGTCGGAAAAAATCCAGGGAGAAGTGTGCGACATTGCCCTTCATCAGCAGGTCCCGGGGGGCAATGCTGTAGAGTGAATCTCCCAGCACCATGGTCGACTGCTTCAGATCGATCTCGTAGATCCTTTCCTGCGAAAGAAAGAATCCCTTCAGGATGTTCCCATTATCCGTGAGCTCATTCTTGATGCGGAGAAACGAGAAGAACTCCTGGAAAGGAAGATACAGGACCGAGTCGACGGAATAGACCGTCATATCAACATAGGCAACGTGCTGGATGAGCAGCCTGAAGAGGTACTCATCATTGAAGTTGATGTCGACATCACGCGGATTGAACGCCTGGACAGCGGAATAACTGGGTGCAGAGCTTCCCTGGGATTGTCCCGAAGCGGGGACACCGAGGAGAAGAGCTGCAAGGCACAGGCCGAGTATCCGTGTGAGCGTTCTGAGCATTTACCTTACGGAAAAGTCCTTGATGTAGGATCGGGGTTCCGCAAAGATCGCATTCCCTCGCTCCTCGGGCCTGTCAGTGTTGAAGATGATTTTCAGCTTGTACTCTCCGGGTGGCAAAGTGCTCCTGTCGAACTCGAACCTTCTGCGCATGGGGGTATACAGCGCGATTTCCACCTTCTTCTCAGCAACAAGCCTGCCATCATTGGTCAACACCTGACAGATAAGGTTGCCAATGTAGGCGGCCTGCGTCGTTGGCTGCGCATCAACCAGGAAGTCGACGGATTTGTCCGTCTGCGAGTAGGAGGTTCTGAGCAGGCTCGCATCGGGCGACACAGTCCCCTTGCGATAAATGATGGGGACAACGACACTGAAATTGATGTCCACGGAGGCGGTGGCGCTTTTCCGCCGGGCGAGTGAGTCGGCGGAAACGGATTTTTCCGATGTCACTTCCACGCGACACCAGTACTCTCCATCGGGAAGGTTCGATGGTGGGCGGGCGATGATGCGGACAGTGCGCATCTGCCTGGGATAGAGCATGAAACGGCGGGGATAGAGATACATCCACGGCACACTGGATCGTTCGTTGTAGGTGCTGTCCGACGTGAGATACATGGTCACATTTCCCACGGAGTCGGAAACCGGGTAACCGAATTTCAGGTCGAGCTTGATGAGAAGGGGGCCATCGGTCGTGTTGCGTACGGTGATGTCACCAGTCCGCGATACATGTGTGAGGTAGACCGCCACGGGAGAAACGGAAATACTCGCCTGGGCTGAAGTGATGGTCAGAATGAGAATGCCGAGAATGAACGTAAGCTGTCGCATGAGGAGTCACTATGGAAGATGGAATGATGATGAGCCTCAATATAGGAAAAGGTGGTTTGTCGAGAAACAAACCACCCTTCCCATGCAATCGCCGACGTATCGGTTAGTTTCCGGTGTAGACAACCTGCATGCTGATCGTGCCACTGTAGTCACCGGCAGCCTGGGTCGTGCCGGGATTGACACGGCCACCGATGTAGAACCATCCTTCACCACCGGCGGAGAGAGTCTGTGCTGTGAGGGCGGCTGCGGTGAGAGGACCATGTGCAGTTCCAGTCGCTGTACCCGTGCTGGTATATTCCCAACCCATACCGGCATCGAGGCCGTTGTTGAATGAGATCGGCAGAGAGTTTGTTCCACCATCGGAAAGATTGGCAGGCACTGCAGTGACAGTCACCTGGATTTGGCGGCTGGCAGTACCACCGATTTTGAAGAAGCCGGCATGCTCGGCTCCACGGGGACCGGTTGCGCCGGAGACGGGGATACCAGTCACGGTACTGCTCGTGCTGACGATCTTGGGCTGACCCGGCTGGACAAAGCCGAATTCGAGGGATGCGGGACCACCGGCGAGGCCGCTGATTCCGTCGTTGATGGTGAGGGCGGTGAGGACGGTGGCGTAGGCGCCAATGGATCCGGTCACTGCGGTCTGGGCCTGCACGCCGCTGCCGGCGAAAAAGACCACCACTGCGAGAGCAACAGCAACAAATACTTTCTTCATGGTTTCTCCTGGGAGTATGATGTGGTGAGTTGGAAAAGTGAGGGTTTCAAGTTTCATGCATCCGTTGCCGCAAGGAACGTGCCAAAACTATTTGCTTGAAGAGATGATTGCAAGATATTGTAAAATCACGACTAATGCAAGAGTAACATTGCTGGGATTCCATTTCCTCTTGCATTTGTCCAGAAATCGAAATCAGAAGTCCCAAAAATGGACATGGCAGGAGTCAAGCGTCTGATTCGGTTTTGCCACGTGATTGTCCTATGTTTCACATCATGTCCGACACGCAACAGCATGGTGGAGAGATGCGGCATTTTCGATTCGTGATGATACTGAACATCCTGCTGACCGGAGCAGTGACCGTCTCGGGACAGGTCACATCCTCGATGACGGTGCATCTGGGCGAACAACGGCGTCGCATGGTGAACAGTGGGGAGCAGGATTTCATCCCTCTCCTGGTTGGGGCGATCACGGGTATGCCTGCTTCATGGAAGATGCATGGAACATTCTATTTCAATGTGGTCGGCGCTCATGTCCGCATGCTTCCCACCGAGAACATCCGTGTCATACGGGAAAATGGTGCGCAGGGCATTGTCATCGCCATCGACAGGGTGCTGTCCTCCCCAGGCGACACAATCGCGCTCATTCCCTTTGTCTTCCTGCTCGGACGCGACACCTGTGCCTGGATCGGGGCCTCCGGGTATTTCGGTACCGAGGGGCCCGTTCTGGTGAACATCGACAAGGCCAATTGCACCATCTGTGCTTCCATCTGTCGCGAGGGCGGTGCACGCATCGTGGAATTCAACGGCACGGCCCGACTCGCACAGAACCACCCGAACCCATTCAACGGTGGCACATCGTTTCAATTCCATCTCATCGAAGCCGGGAGGACCCGCATTCGCGTGTATGCCCCCTCAGGCCGCTGCATCGCCACCATCGTGGATGCGTGGATGCCTCCGGGCGATCACACCGCCACCTTCGACGCATCGGCGCTTCCCTCCGGCGTCTACCAATGTGTCATGGAGACCCCGAGTCTGTACCTCCGCCGGTCACTTCACGTGGTGAAATAGTTGCGGATCAATCACGATACACCACCCTGCAGCCGTGGAGAGATGTCAGCCGCTGGACGATGACATCTGTCACCTGATCGTCGAAGATGCCGAACAGGGCTGATCCGCTTCCACTCATCTGAGCGAACAGTGCTCCGCAGGAGTGCAGTGCATTCTTGATGTCCTGAAGTTGGGGGTGTGCGGCAAACACCACCTGCTCGAAATCATTCGCAAGCACGGCCTCGGTCATGTCTGCCCGCAACCATGCACGCTGCCCGGCCATCCGCCGCAGCGATGCATCCCGATTGTCCGACGGTCGGATCTGCGAATACGCCCAGGCCGTGGAGACATGGACAGGCGGAACCACCACGACAAGATGAAACGGGAAATCGGCATTGAAATGTGTGAGGATCTCACCGCGGCCGGTGGCATGCGCATCCCCCTCACCAAGGAAGTAGGGGACATCCGAGCCGAGTGAGACAGCGATCGCATGCAACGCATCAGGTTCCGTTTTGGTGGACAGCAGTTCGGGCACCGCCTTCAGCACACTCGCGGCATCCGAGCTCCCGCCACCCAGACCTGCACCATGCGGGATCCGTTTCTCGAGGTGCATGCGGATCCCGGCACGGACTCCCAGGTGCTTCAGCACCGCCGCTGCCGCGCGGACGCACAGATTGCGCTCATCGGTGGGGAGTGTCGGTTCGGAACAGGTCATCGTGATGCCACTGTCTGCCTGCTCAAGATGCAGCGTGTCGCGCAATCCAATGCGATGGAACACGGTCTCCAGATCGTGGAATCCGTCCGGGCGTTTGCGGAGGATGCGGAGTCCGAGATTGATTTTCGCCGGTGCGTGGACGATCATCACAGATGGGGTGGGGATGAAAGGGAAAAGCCCGCATGCGCGGGCTTGGGATTTTGCGGAGCGGACGAGACTCGAACTCGCGACCTCCTGCGTGACAGGCAGGCATTCTAACCGACTGAACTACCGCTCCGTTGCTTTCCTAAAAAAGCATCACAATATAACACCTTTCTGACGGAATGCAAACTTTCAGGTGAAAAAAATCGTCTCTGGCTTGTCCGCAATGCAGCTGCAATGATCTCAGGCCATGCCCTCCTGGGCGAGGTGCATGGCCTGTCTGTTGCAGAAGAGGATGCGACTGCGTCAACCCTTCCTGCCATTGCGACCCATGCCGTGCCCGTGACCATGCTCATGCCGACAGCCATGGCCGCTGACTGCGGCACACCCGTGGCCATGCTCATGCAACTGAGCGTTGTCGCTGCCCCCGGAACGTCCATGTCCGAAGCCATGCTCCGTGTTGTTGTCCGCCGGATCCCACAAAGGCAGGATCCCCTTCGCCAGGTCATCGATCACGGCGCTGATGGGGCCGGGCCTGCCTTTGTACACGTTCACACCGTGAGCAACAAGGCGACGATAAGCGCCTCCGCCGATGCCGGTGACAATGACGGAATCGACATGCTGGGCGACAATGGTTTCCACTGGAGCACGACCACCATGGTGGTGGTCCATGTCGTTTTCCAGAACGGACACTGTTCGTTCCGCCATGCTTACGATGGCGAAGAGCGGAGCAGCGCCGAAGTGGTTCACGAGCTTGCTGTCGATCCCACGGTCGAGGGCAATGGGAATGCAGACAGACGCTGGAATACGAGGACTGGTGTTGTGTGTGGAGTACGGTGCTTCGTCAGATGTGGTGCCGGGCATGGGATCCTCCATGATATTGAGC
>CAYUYM010000127.1:0-10312 GCA_964449305.1 uncultured Chromatiales bacterium
GGGCGGCCACGGATGAACCGTCTTGCCCGGTGCCGCGGAGGCCTCAGCTCTGCTCCTCGAGACGGAGCACCCGGAGGCGGAGCTTCATGAGCCAGGTGTAGAGCACGATGAAGCCGGCCAGCATCGAGTAGAGCACCACGCGCATCATCGCATCCATCCCCTGCTTGGAGAGCACGGGACCGGTGTTCGTGTCGTCGGCCGACCCGGGATGGAGGCCGGGCATGATGCGTGGCATGATGAATATGAGAAACGGCACGGTGACGAAGGCAAGGATGCTGTACACCGCCGACAGACGCGCCCGCTTCTCCGGATCCTCCACCGCGAGCCGCAGCGCGAAATATGCACCATAGACCAGCAGGAGCACGAAGATCGACGTCTCGCGCGGATCCCAGTTCCAGAACGAGCCCCAGTTGAACTTGGCCCAGACCGATCCGGTGACCGTGGCGAGGATGCAGAACAACAGCCCGAGACCGGCAGAGACCGCAGACCTGGTATCGTCCAGCAGCTCCCTCTTCCGCAGATGACGGATGCCGTACCACATCGCGACGAGGAAGGCGATCGTTGTCATCCAGGCCATGGGGACGTGGAAGAGGATGATGCGGGCGCGCTCCTCGAGCCCCATGATGAAGGGGAAGGAGATGATGGGCAGGGCACGCAGCGGGCTGGTGGCGATGAAGCGACCTGCGATTGCATCGTAGCGCCCGGTGACGAGGTAGCCCGTCGCCGCGTCGAGGTCGGCCGGGCGCTCCGGCAGAAGCACGGACACGGTGCCACCCCTCGCATCGCGGGCGGGGACAAGGTATCCGGCTCCATCGGGCGCGGGCTGGGCCGCGCTCCGGTCACCAATCGTGAAGGTCACCGGGATCTCCTTGGAGGGCATCATGCCCCCGAGGATGCGGGCGTCGTCGATGGAGCCGGCGATGGGCACCACGATGGCCAGCGTGCTGAACACGGCGATCCAGAAAAAGAGGAGTATCTTCCACCACATGGGTCAGTCCTTTCGTTAGTCCTTCCAGACAAAATCGAACAGCAGAAACGATGCCGTCACGACGACGACAATATACGAACCGAGCAGCACGAGATCCGGCAGGGCCGCATCCCACACCAGCTCCTCTGCAGCCACCTTGGTGGCGGCGATGCCCGACATGAGCAGCGGCAGCAGGATGGGGAAGGACAGCACCGGGAAGAGCGTGCCCTTGGTCTGCGCACGCGCGATGATGGCGGCGATGATGGTGGTGGCCGCCGCCATGCCGGTGCCGCCGGTCAGGATCACCAGCCAGAACAGCCACGGCTGGGCGAGCGTGAAGGACTCCATCGTGAGCAGGAACAGCAGCACGATGAACACGTTGAGCACAAGCGACAGGAGCACATTGAACAACAGCTTGCCCAGGTAGATCGACCCCGGACGGGCCAGCACCTGCAGCGTCATGGCCGTCCCGCGCTCCTCCTCCGAGACGAAGGACCGTGAGATGCCGGACATGCAGGCGAAGAACATCACCACCCAGAGCAGTCCGCTCACCGCTGCCCGCGTCAGCGTCTCGCCCGCGAGCGAGAACAGGATGACGCTCAGCGTCACGATAACGAACATGATGAGCGCGTTTACCGCGTAGCGCGTGCGCAGCTCGCTGCGGAGATCCTTGAGGAAGATGGCCAGGGTCGCCTTCATCACCACCTCACGCCGTGGGGATGGGGCAGGAGGCGTCGCACCGGGCGATGTCCTCCGCATCGTTGGTGGCGATCACGATGGCGCTGTGTGCGCGGCAGCCGTGGATGGTCTCGTGCATCATGTCGATGCCGTCGCGGTCCAGGTTGGTCGCGGGTTCGTCGAGCAGGAGAAAGGCCGGGCGGTGCATGATGGCGAAGGCGAGCTTCAGCCGCTGCTTCATCCCGGAGGAAAATGCACGGATCGGATCGCGGCGGTTGTCGGGCAGCCCCACACGCCGGAGGAGCGCGAGGCGTTCCGCATGGGTGAGCGCAAGCCCGCGCACATGGGCAAAGAAGGCGATGTTCTCCTCGGCCGAGAACTCGTCGTAGAGGTTGAGGTAGGGCGCCATGAACCCGATGTGGTGCATCAGATCCTCGTGCCGCACCGGCGTTCCGGCCATGTCGTAGGCGATGCGTCCGCGTGTGGGGGAGAGCAGCCCGGCGATGATCTTGAGCAGGGTGGACTTGCCCGAACCGTTCCGGCCGGTGATGGCCACGGCCTCGCCTGTGGACACATGGAAGCTCACCGAACTGATGATGGACCGACGCCCGTAGGATTTCCCGATGTCCGTGACCGTGATCGCCATGGGGCTACTTCTTGATGATCGCGAACTTGCCGGTGATCATTTCGTCCCCGGCCTCGATGGCAAAGATGTACATGCCGGACGCCGGCATGTCGCCGCCGGTCGTGCGCCCGTTCCATTCCACGTAGGTCCCCATCACGGGATCGCGGACGATTCCCGCCTGCCCGTTCTCGAAGAGGAGGTCCATGCCCGCGGAATAGATCGCGAGGCGTGCACGCGGGACCGTGATGCTCTTGGAAAGGGAGAAGCGAAGCGCCCCCTCGGCCAGGGGGTTGAAGGGATTGGGGTAGGCTCCCACGAAGCCCTTGTCGGGAATGAAGCCGCGCGTGAAGACGCTGACGCAGAAGGTGTTCTCCATGCCGGGCGTGAGCTTGTACCAGAGCCCGTTTCCCGCCTCCACCCATGAGGCGTCGATCTGCGAGCCCGCCACCTCCAGTTCATAGCCGATCTCCATGCTGGCCTTGGAGAGACTCATCGACATGTTGATGTTGGCCACCGCGAACACCACCGTGTCCACTCCGCGGACCACGCGGCAATACTGGCTCCCCATCGCGGGGATGGAATTGGAGAACTTCGCCGGGAGCCCGAGAGTCGCCAGCACACGCACCTGCTCGCGGATCTGGTCGGCGTTGTCGTAGCGCTCGGTGGTCGTCTGCGAGGCGCGGTCACGTGTGTACCAGTTCCAGCGGGTGAAGACGCAATACTCCTGATCCAGGCCGGACTGCACCTCGGTGAGCGCGTTCTGCATGGCCGTCATCGGCTGCACCGAGCGCATGCGCTCCCAGGTGCGGCGCAGCACAGCCCTGCCGTGTCGCGCGGTGATGCACTTGGCCCACAGCACCGCTTCATAACCCCGCCATGCGTAGAGCGACATGTCCGGCAGCGGGAAGAAATCCTTGAGGTACTGGAAGTAATCGTCGACACCGGGGAACACTTCATCCTCGAAAAACGTGGAGGTGATCTCGTAGATGAAGGTGTCGTTCTCCCACCATCCGTAGCCGCCCAGTTGCAGGGCGTGATGAAACTCATGGGCGGCGGTCACCGACGCGCCCTTCAACCCCTTGGTGAAGAACTCGCGGAAATCATTGTCCACCGTGATGTAGGTCGCGAACGTGGGCTTGACCGATCCGATGGGGCGCTCCTCCGTCCATTCGGTCACGCCGTAGTACTGCCCGTTGTAGTCGCGGATGAAGATCTGGTACTCCTGCATCCCGGTCTCGAACGGCGGGGACATGTAGCCCTGCTGCGTCACCTCCACGTCGTAGGCCGTGTCGAAGAACTCCGCGATCTTCTGCGCATACTGGACGGCCGTGCCGGGGATGCGTGCGGCGGTGTCTCCCACGAGGAGCGCGGGGGCGTTGGGTCCCGAGAGGTCGAAATTCACACGGAAAAAACCCGAGGGACTCAGGATGGAGGTGTCGGTGGTGCGGGGCTCCATGCTGCGCATCATGGCCGCGCGGTCGGTGGCCGACATGGAGCGTGCGCGGCGCAGGGTTTCGGTGGTGAGGTCGAAGCCGCACTTGGCGTCACCTGCTGCAAACTGGCGCGGTGCGATCTGCGGTGCATGGAGGTCGGCTAGCATCCGGAGGAAGGCGGCGTCCGTCATCTGCGCGAAGCGGTTCTGCGCGCCGTCTGCCTGCATCTGCTGCGCTCCGGTGCGGACGGGAAGCGCCAGCAGGAGTGCCATCAGCACGCACACCGCGCCCGCCGCGGCGCTGCGGTGCACCGGCCGCGTCACTGCCCGCCTCCGGCCGCCAGCAGGGACCTGCGGTGCTCAAGCCGAGCGTTGCGGCGGATCAACGCCTGCTCGAAGCGGCGGACCTCGTCCGGCGTTTCGGGGATCACCTGCGACGATGGAGCGGGGCGGCCCTCGGCGTTGAGTCCGACAAAGGTCATGTAGGCGGAATTCGTGTGGATGCGCGTGCCCGAGCGTGTGTTCTCGGCGAACACCTTCACCCCCACCTCCAGCGATGTCCGGAACACGCGGTTGACCGAGGCCTTGAGCACCACCACATCACCCAGACGCACCGGATGGAGGAAGTTGATCTCGTCCACAGAGGCGGTGACGCAGACAAGGCCCGCATGGCGCGCGGCGGCGATGGCCATCGCGATGTCCATCAGATGCATGAGCTTGCCACCGAGGAGGTTGCCAAGCTGGTTCGTGTCATTCGGCAGCACAAGCTCCGTCATCTCCACGCGCGAGGCCGCAACCGTGTGCCGGCGGGGCAGCGGGGCGCCGTCCATTGTGCTCTCCTGCCGCCCGTCCGTCATTTCGATCCCGCGGATGTGGTGGTGCGGGCGCGATCGCATTCCACCTTGATGCGCTCCACCTTCTGGCGGAGGGGGCTGTCGGCGTATTTCTCGAGAAACGTGTCGGCGAGGCGCGAAGCCTCCTGCCATTTCTTCCGGCGCTGGAGGATGCCCAGCTTTTCAACCATGGCATCATCCACGAACGAGGTGTTGTAGTACCGTTCGATCACGTTGTCGAAGTAGATCAGCGCAGAGGCCCAGCTCTCCATGTCGCGGTACAGGATCCCCGTCACGAACTCCTTCTCGGCGAGCTTGTCATACAGCTCCATGGTCTGTTTCTGCGCCTCCTGCGCACGGGGATGGCCGGGGTTCAGCTCCAGAAAGGTCTGCAGCTCGTTGATGGCGCGGTAGGTGTAGACCTGGTCCAGCTGGATGGCCGGGGAAAGCTGGTAGTAGCACTCCGCAAGCATGTACTGCGCCTCCGGCACGAGCCGGCTCGAGGGGATGTTCTGGATGAGCTGGTTGAACTCGTAGCTCGCCAGGAGGTACTCCTCGCGGTTGTACCGGCTCATCCCGCAGAAGAAGCGCGCCGAGTCCGCCACAATGCTCCCGGGAAACTGGATGCGGATGACGTCGAAATGCTGGATGGCTTCGAAGTAGTTCTCATCGACGAACTCGTTCATCCCCTCCCGGAAGCGGTCCTCCGCTGTCGCCAGCTCCGGCGGCTTGGAGGAACTGCACGCCGAGAACACCACGGCGGCACACAGAATCAGGAGGGCGGAAGGGGAAAATTTCATCAGGATCCTCGAACGGTGAAAAGCAGCACGGCGATCACCACCGTGGCCGCGGAGACGGCTGCCGGGATGAGGACCGAATCCCAGATGGATCCGGATTCGTCCTCCAGGTAGTCGATGTCGTCGGGTTCCGTGGACAGCGTGTCCACGACACTCAGGGGAAACGACTTGGACCAGTACGGCTCCCGGCCTGTTCGTGACTGCACCAGAACGCCGAGCTGGACCGAAATCCTTCGAAGATAGGAAGAATTTGCCAGCGAAACAGTAGACGAATTCATCTCCCTGATGTCGATCGTCACCTTGTCGGCGCTGTCGTTCTCCGCATACACGGCAATGCCCGAACGCTGGAATTCCTCGGTGAACACCTGCAGCACCGAGGGCGGGGCGTCCACGGGGCGGGTGGCGATCACCACACGTCCCGACACGATCTTTGGTGCGGTGGCCGAGGCAGCCTCACGCAGCAGCGCGGCCACGCGCACCCGGTCCGACGGCACGGGTGTCTGTGCCCACAGGCCGGGGGCTGTCAACATCAGGAGTGAAAGGAACATGGGAAGATGCAGGCGAGTGGTCATGAGGCATCCGTCTGTGGTGTTTCGTCAGTGTGGTCCTTCATCCGAAGCGGGCGGGCCGGGCTCGTCCGCGCCGTCCGCGGCTCCCGCGAGTTCCCGCACATCGTCCGCGAGAACGCCGGGCAGAAGCGCCGTGATCCGGGTGCCGTGGCGCTGCCACAGGAGGCGCAGCGCATCGTCCATGCCCGCGGACCCGAGCTGCAGGAGCAGGGCAGCCGTGCAGTCGTAGAGCCGCGCCGCGTCGGGACGGGGCTGGCGCAGAAGCGCCTCGAGCCGGCCCGTGAGCGCATCACGCTCCGCTTGCGACAGTGTCACGGTCAGCGCCTCCGAAAACACATACTCCCCGTTCACATATTCCCACGCTCCGGCGATGTAACGCACCGGTCGCGCACCTTCCACCGGCGGGGTGTGGCTCCCGGCCACGCGGATCACGCAGCCGGTGACGCCGGGGTGCTCCACCGGGACGGGCGCGCCATCGGACGCGGTGAAGACCAGCGCAACGCCTCCCGCGGGTGTCGGTGCATAGATCGCGAGCCCGCGACCGGCCACCGTGTCGGCATCGGGAAGACGCGTGTGGACGAGCACATCGCGCATGCCGTCCCCCGTCACATCCCGCAGCTCCACCGCATGGCCGCCATCCACCGGATCGGTGAAGACGGGGACCCAGGCCGCCGCCACGCTGTCGCGCCGGAAGAACTCGATGCGGTCGAAGTCGTGGGCGGAGGACACGGAGCCGGCCGTGGTGTCGCGTGTGAGGACGAGCACGGCGGCGCCTGTGCCGGGGAAGGCCGGCAGGGCGAGGCTGTCGGTGATGATGGTGCCGCCGTCGTACATGCGGGCGAGATCGGGTGATGCGGCGGGGCGGGTGAAGCCGGTGGGGGCGGGTTCCTCGCGGCGGCCGCAGGAGGCGAGGAGGAGAAGGCAGGCCAGAAACGGCAGTGCCCGTCGCCTGATGCAGCGACGGGCAGGGCTGTGGAAAACGATGCGTGTGGGGGGATTCACCGGAGTCCGGAACTGTGTCGGGAGGCGGAGGGGATGTGCGTCATGGATGTCGCTCACCAGTCGCCGCTGGAGCCGCCGCCGCCGAAGCTGCCGCCGCCGCCATCGAAGCCGCCAAAGCCGCCGGAGTCACCGCCCCAGGAGTCGCCGCTGGAGCTGCCCCAACCGCCGCCCGGGAGACCGCCGATGAACCAGAAGCCCCCGCCGCCGCGACGGCGGAGCAAGGAGACGACCACGATGATGATGATGAACATGACGATGCCGCCGAAGGAGACACCCTTGGACCGCTTCTTCGGCGAGCGGGTTTCGGGCGGAGTGAACTCACCCGACACCGCCTTGATCGCTGCGTCGATGCCGTCGGAGATGCCCTGGGCGTAGTTGCCACGCTTGAACTGCGGGGCGATGACCTCCCGGATGATCACCGAAGTGAGGGCATCCGTCAGCACGCCCTCCAGGCCGTATCCCACCTCGAAGCGCAGCTTCCTGTCCTGAATCGCGATCAACAGAAGGAGGCCGTTGTCGGTTCCCTTCTGCCCGATTTTATTGGCTTCGGCCACCTTCATGCTGTAGTCCTCAATCGACTCCCCTTCAAGCGAGGAAACGATGAGCACGACAAACTGGTTGCCCGTGGATTGCTCATACGCGGCGAGCTTCTGCTCAAGGCGGCCGCGATCGGATGACGACAGGACGCCGGCAGGATCCGTGACGCGCGTGCGCAACGCCGGCGCCTCGAGCGCGGCGAGCGTCTGTGTGGTGAGGATCAGCGCACAGAAAACAAGGAGGGATCGCGCCAGACGGTGCATGTCAGAACTTGACCTGCGGGGCCTTCTCCGCGCCGGCCTCGGACTGGAAATAGGCCTTCTGCTTGAAGCCGCCCAGGGAGGCGACGATGGACGTCGGGATCTTGCGGATCTTCGTGTTGTAGGTCTCCACCGACTCGTTGAAGCGCTTGCGCTCCACGGCGATGCGATTCTCCGTGCCCTCGAGCTGCGACTGCAGGGCCAGGAAGTTCTGGTTGGCCTTCAGATCGGGGTAGTTCTCCGTCACCACCAGGAGACGTGAGATGGCCGATGAAAGCTGCGTCTGCGATTCCTGGAACTTCTGGAAGGCGGCGGGATCGTCGAGCAGATCCTTCGACACATTCATGCCGCCAATGCGCGAACGCAGTTCCGTCACCTCCGTCAGCACGTTCGATTCGTGCGCGGCGTATCCCTTCACCGTTTCCACGAGGTTCGGCAGCAGGTCCAGACGACGCTGGTACTGGTTCTGCACCTGGCTCCAGGAGCTGTTCACCTGCTCTTCGGCTGCCACGAGCCCGTTGTGGGACATGATGTATCCAAGGATGAGCACGAACACGACGCCGAGCCCGATGAAGAGTGTCTTGTACTTTGCCATACAGCTATGCTTGCCTCCGAGGAGTGGATATGGGTGTCAAAAGAATGCGAAAAAATTACGGAATGGAAGTGCGAAATGAAAGGCAAATGGCAGACCACCATCGACGCCAGAAACGCCTCTTCACTCTTCACTGTTCCTCGCATCTTCAGCCGAAGAACGGGTTCCCAGCCTTCTCCGCGCCGATGGTGGTGGAATCACCGTGACCGGGATACACGCGTGTATCATCGGGAAGAGTGAAGATTTTCGTCCTGATGCCGTGGATCAGCGTGTCAAAATCGCCTCCATACAGATCGGTGCGACCGATGGATGCTTCAAACACCACATCGCCGGTGAACAGCAGCCCCTTCGCTTCTTCATGCAACACCACCGAGCCGAGTGAGTGGCCGGGAACATGGATGACGCGGAACAACATGCTTCCGCACACGATGTCATCACCTTCAGCAATGAAGCGATCCGGCGGCATGCCGGGCACGTTGATCCCCGGGTACCCGAAATGTCCCATGGGATTCTCGAGCCAGTGCGCGTCATCGGCATGAATCAGAACCGGAGCCTTCGTTGCCGCCGCCACCTGCGCCACATCGCCCGTGTGATCCCAGTGTCCGTGTGTGATGACTATGGTTTCAAGCGTGACATTGCGCTTCGCAAGCTCCGCAAGGATGTGCGGACCTGAACCGATGGGACAGTCGATCAGCATGGCCTTCGCGGCTTCCTCATCCACCAGGAGATACCCGATGGTTGCCGCCGGCCCGTCTTCGAACAGGAGGATTTTCATTCCGATGCTGATCCGGCAGACTCGCCGGCGGCGCCCAGCAGCCTCTTCAGCTCGTCGCCTTCCAGGAGCTCGTGCTCGATGAGCGCGTCGGCGAGGCGGTCGAGGCGGTCCCGCTGGTCGGCGAGGATGGCGCAGGCGCGTTGGTAGGCCTCGTCGATGAGGCGGCGCGTCTCCTCGTCCACGAGGCGGAGCGTCTCCTCGCTGAAGTTGCGGCCCGGGGAGAAGGGGTTGTCACCCAGATACGAGGAGTTGCCGGGCTCAAGCAACGAGAGGGTGCCCAACCTGCTGCTCATGCCATAGCGGGCCACCATGTTGCGTGCAAGCGTTGTGCAGTGCATCAGGTCGTTTTCCGCGCCGGTGGAGATGTCGCGATACACCAGCGCCTCCGCCGCCCTGCCGCCGAGCAGCACCACGAGACGGGCCTGGAGATACTCCTGCGTGTAGTTGTGGCGCTCGTCGATGGGCGTCTGCATCGTCACGCCCAGCGCACGGCCGCGCGGGACGATGGTCACCTTCGTCACCGGATCCGACACGGGCATGGCCACCGCGGTGAGGGCGTGCCCGGCCTCGTGGTAGGCCGTCCGCCGCTTCTCCGCCTCGCTCAGGATGAGGCTCGAGCGCACATGCCCCAGCATGATGGTGTCCAGCGCGGTGCGGAAGTCGCTCATCTCCACGCCGCTTTTCCGCAGCTTGGAGGCGAGGATGGCCGCCTCGTTGACGAGGTTCTTGAGATCGGCGCCCGAGTTGCCCGGGGTCGCGCGGGCGAGCTCCGTCACATCCACGCCGGGGGCGAGCGTGATCTTCTTGAGGTGGACGCCGAGGATCTGCTCCCGCTCCGCGAGGTTGGGCATGTCGATGATGACGCGCCGGTCGAAGCGGCCGGGCCGGAGGAGCGCGGGGTCCAGCACGTCGGGCTGGTTCGTGGCCGCGATCACGATCACATCCTCATTCGGCTCAAAGCCGTCCATCTCGGTCAGCAGCTGGTTGAGCGTCTGCTCCATCTCGCTGGCGCCGCCGCCATAGAAGCCCTGGATGCCGCCGCGCCGCCGGCCGATGGAATCGATCTCATCGATGAAGATGATGCAGGGTGCCTGCTTCTTCGCCGTCTGGAACAGGTCGCGCACGCGTGATGCGCCCACACCCACAAGCATCTCGAGGAAGGACGACCCCGCCACATGGAAGAATGGTACGCCCGCCTCGCCCGCCACTGCGCGTGCGAGCAGGGTCTTGCCGGTGCCCGGCGGG